>JBKPNV010000173.1:0-12893 GCA_046732795.1 Acidobacteriota bacterium | reverse complement strand
GCCCCGGCAACGAACTTGGCCGGAATTGCGAACACCGCGACGTCGATGTCCCCGGCGACGTCCTTGACGCTCTTGTACGCCTTCAAGCCCATGATCTCGTCGGCCGATGGGTTGATCGGGTAAATCTGCCCCTTGTAGCCGCCGTTGATCAGGTTCTTCATCACCGAGTTGCCGATCTTGCCGGACTCTGACGAGGCGCCGATCACGGCGACGGCCTTCGGCTTCATGATGCGATTCATATCGCGCACGATGTCGTCGTGCTTCGGGCGATACCGCGCGGGCTTTGGTGAGAAATCGACGACGATGCGGACGTCCGCCGCGACCGCCCCGTCCTTGGTGGCAAACACCGGGTTCAGGTCCATCTCCGCGATTTCGGGATAGTCGGAAATGAGCTGAGACACGTTCTGAATCATCTTCGCGAGCGCGTCGCGATTGACCGGATCCGCGCCGCGCACGCCCTTGAGGATCTGCGCCGCCTCGATGCCGTCGAGCATCGACAACGCGTCGTCGTGCGACGCCGGCGCAAGACGGAACGTGATGTCTTTGAGCACTTCGACGAGGACGCCGCCGAGGCCGAAGGCGACCAGCTTGCCGAACACCGGGTCGGTGACCGCGCCGACGATCACTTCCTGGCCTCCAGCGAGCATCTGTTGCACCTGGACACCCAAGATTTTGGCGTTCGCGTTGTACTTCTTGGCGTTGGCGACGACGGTGTCGAAGCCCGTCTGAACGTCCTCGGCGTTCTTCACGCCGACCAGCACGCCACCAGCCTCGGTCTTGTGAAGAATTTCCGGTGAGACGATCTTGAGCACGACCGGAAATCCCATCGCCGTTGCGAGCGCCACCGCGTCGCTCGCCGAGGTTGCGACGCCTTCCTTGGGAACCGTGATCCCGTACGCCTCGCAGACCAGCTTGCCTTCAGGTGCGGTGAGCGCAGTGCGCCCTTCCGCTTGCACGGTATCCAGCACGCCTCTGACTTCTGTCCGGTTGAGTGTCGTCGTCTCGATCATCGTCCCAGAGCCTTTCGAATCGTTTCAGATGACTTTTTCCGCGCGCAACGCGGCGATCTGATCCGCGGCGTAGCCCAGTTCTGCCAGGATTTCTTCCGTGTGCTCGCCGAGCAGTGGCGATCGCTTCACGTCGGCCGGACTGTCGGACATCTTGATCGGATTGCCCACAGTGAGGTACTTCCCGCGGGTCGGATGATCGACTTCGACGACGGTGCCGGTCTCGCGCAGCGACGGTTCGTCCGCGATTTCCTTCATGGAGAGAATTGGTCCGCACGGGATGTCCTCGTGATTGAGGATGTCCATGACCTCGAACTTCGTCTTGGTCTTCGTCCATTCTTCGATCGTGTCGAAGATTTCCGTCAGATGCGGCAGCCGCGCTTTCGGGGTCGCGTACTTCGGATCGGTGATCCATTCCTCGCGGCCGATCACTTTGCAGATACGGTCCCAGACCGGCGCCTGGGTGATGACGTAGATATACGCGTTGGGATCGGTTTCCCACCCCTTGCACTTGACAATCCATCCGGGCTGCCCGCCCCCGGAAGCGTTCCCCGAGCGCGGGACGGCATCGCCGAACGTGCCGTTGGGATACTGCGGGTACTCCTCGAGGACGTGCGTCCGCGCGACACGCTGCTGATCGCGCAGCTTCACGCGGCACAGATTGAGCACACCATCCTGCATCGCGGCGAGCACGCGCTGACCGCGGCCGGTCGAATTGCGCTGGTACAGAGCCGCCACGATGCCGAGCGCAAGATGCAATCCGGTTCCGCTGTCGCCGATCTGCGCACCGGTGACGAGCGGCGGGCCGTCGTCGAAGCCGGTCGTCGATGCGGCCCCACCGGCGCACTGCGCGATGTTCTCGTAGACTTTGCAGTCTTCGTATGGGCCGGGGCCGAAGCCCTTGACCGACGCCATGATCATGCGCGGGTTGAGCTGATTGACACGCTCCCAGGAGAAACCCATGCGGTCGAGTGCGCCCGGGGCGAAGTTCTCCACGAGCACATCGCATTTCTTGACGAGCGCTTCGAGGACGGCTTTCCCCTTCGGATTCTTGCCGTCGACCGTGATCGAGCGCTTGTTGCCGTTGAGCATCGTGAAGTACAGACTGTCCACGCCCGGAATGTCGCGCAGCTGGCCGCGTGTGACGTCCCCCTCGCCGGCGCGTTCAACCTTGATGACGTCAGCTCCCAGCCATGCGAGGAGCTGCGTGCACGTCGGTCCTGATTGAACGTGAGTGAAGTCGAGCACGCGAACACCGTCTAGTGCCTTGCCCATCTAAGAGTCCCTCTCCAATCGATCCCGCCGAGCCCGTTGTGCGGGCCCAGACACGAATTTTGTACTCGTTGTCGCGACCCGCACAACAGGCCGGCGCGCGTCAAAGATGCTGTGAAACGGCCAAGGGCTTCGGCGGATATCGCGGGCGAGCCCTTGGCTATTTCTTCGCTGCTGCGCTTTGTGGATTCAGTCTGCCGATGCTGCCGCTCTCGCTGCCGGCCGCCGGATCGATGACGGCATTGACGAGCGTCGGCCTGCCCGAGTCCATGGCCTGGTTCACTGCCCGGCTCAACTCGTCCGGCGTGGTCACATGAACGCCGACGCCGCCGAACGCTTCCATCATTTTGTCGTAGCGCGCGTCTTTGACGAAGACCGTTGTCGCGACGTCGGGACCGCCGGTGGGATTGACGTCGGTTCCGCGATAAATCCCGTTGTTGTTGAAGACGACAATGCACACCGGGAGGTCGTACCGGCAAATCGTTTCCACTTCCATGCCGGAGAACCCGAAGGCGCTGTCGCCTTCTATCGCCAGAACAGGTTTACCAGTTTCGATGGCGGCCGCCACGGCAAACCCCATTCCGATGCCCATGACACCCCACGTGCCGACGTCCAGCCGTTTGCGCGGCTGATACATGTCGATGACACCGCGCGCCAGATCGAGCGTGTTGGCGCCTTCGTTGACGAGGATGGCGTCCGGCCGCTCTTTGATGATGGTACGCAACGCACCAAGCGCGCTGTGGAAGTCCATGGGCGCTGACGCTCTCGTCAGCTTCGGCGCCATCTTCGCGATGTTGGCTTCCCTGCGCGCGCTGACGTCGCGGATCCAGTCGGCCGGCGGCACCGGCCACTCCGCGTCGATGCCCTCGAGCAACGCTGACACGCACGAGCCGATATCGCCCACCACGGGCGCCGCAATCTCGACGTTGCTATCCATTTCCCTCGGCTCGATGTCGATCTGAATGAACTTTTTCGAACCAGGCTCACCCCAGGTCTTGCCCTTGCCGTGAGACAGGAGCCAGTTGAGGCGGGCGCCAATCAGCATCACGACGTCGGCGTCTTTCAGTACCGTGGAGCGCGCCGCACCGGCCGACTGCGGATGTGTGTCAGGCAAGAGGCCCTTCGCCATGCTCATGGGCAGGAAGGGGATGCCGGTCTTTTCGACCAGGGAGCGGATGTCATCGTCGACCTGCGCGTATGCTGCGCCCTTGCCGAGCACAATCAGAGGGCGCTTGGCACCCTTCAGTAAATGGAGCGCACGCGTGACAGCGGCGGGAGCTGGACGTTGGGCGGGTGCCGGGTCGATGACCTTGACCAGTGACTTGGCTGCAGCGTCCGCGTCCATCACCTGCGGGAAAATCTTGCCCGGCAGATCGAGATAGACACCGCCAGGACGGCCAGAAACCGCTGCGCGGATCGCGCGCGCCACGCCGATGCCGATGTCGGCGGCATGCAGCACCCGGAACGCCGCCTTGCAGAGCGGCTTGGCGATAGCCAATTGGTCCATCTCTTCGTAGTCGCCCTGTTGCAAGTCGACGATCTCGCGCTCGGACGAGCCGCTGATCAGGATCATCGGAAAACAGTTGGTCGTCGCATTCGCCAGCGCAGTCAGGCCGTTGAGAAAGCCGGGAGCCGAGACCGTGAGGCAAATGCCGGGCTTCTTCGTCAGGAACCCGGCGATGGACGCCGCGTTGCCGGCGTGCTGCTCATGCCGGAACGAGATGACGCGCATGCCGGCGGCCTGTGCCAGCCGGCCGAGATCGGTGATCGGGATGCCAGGCACTCCGTAGATAGTGTTGATGCCATTGAGCGTGAGCGCCTCGATGACGAGGTGCCAGCCGTCGGTCAGTTTTCGCGCGGTATCGGCGGCTTTGGCATCAGCGGGTGTGGCCGCGGTTTCTAACATGGTGCCCTCCGGAGCAGTGGCTTTTTGGCGATGAGAGTGGCTTACCGTATTTTGGTAGACCGGTCAAAGTCAACATGATGTCCCGGGCGTTCAGCCGGACCTGCAGCCTCAGGTTTTGGCTGCAGCTATCGACCCGTGCGCCCAGCAAGGCTGGCCACCACCGCGACCAGTTCGACGACGTCCACCGGTTTGGCGACGTGCGTCTGAAAGCCGGCGAGGAGAGCGCGCCGTCGATCTTCTGAGCGAGCCAGCGCGGTCACAGCGGCGGCCGGTATCGACCCACCCCGCTCGGCCGGCAGCGAGCGAATCGTGCGAATCAGGCTGTAACCATCCTCTTCGGGCATGCCGATGTCCGCGACGAGGACGTCGGGATGCTCGCGCTCGACCAGCTGGCGTCCGGCTGCGGCGGAATCCGCCGTGATGACTCTCGCGCCCTGAGTGGTCAGGATGCGCCGGGCGAGCTCGCGCGCATCGGGTTCATCGTCCACGTAGAGCACGGTCACACCATCCAGTCGGGCGTGGCTGTCACGGAGCATCTCGAGCGATTCGGCACGCAGCTGGGCGGCGTCGAGATTCGTCTCTACGTGACGCTGCAACCGGAGTGGCAGTTCGACAATGAAGGTGGCCCCCTGGCCCTTGCCTTCGCTCCTCACCCGCACACTGCCTCCATGCAGCTCGACGAGGTGCTTGACGATCGAGAGCCCGAGTCCCAATCCCCCGAACGCCCGCGTCGTCGTCTGATCCGCCTGGCGGAACCGATCGAAGACGTAAGGAAGGAACTCGGGCGCGATGCCTTCGCCGTTGTCACTGACGCTCAGCGTCACCTGAGAATTCACGCGCTCCAGGAGCACCTGGATGCGGCCGCCCTTTGCCGTGAACTTCACCGCGTTACTCAAAAGGTTCCACGCCACCTGCTGCAGGCGTGCGGGATCGCCATTGACGTGATCGCTCTGGCGATCGAGCATCGTCTGCACTCTGATCTGCTTCGCATTCGCCGCCGGCCCAATGGAGGCGAGCGCCTCGTCGACGACGTCGCAGAGCGACACCTGCCGCACATCGAGCCGTAGTTTTCCTTCGGTGATCCGGCTCACGTCGAGCAGGTCCTCGATCAACTGTGCCTGCACGCGGACGTTTCGTTCGATCGTCTCGAGTCCGGGACGCAGGCTGTCCGAGGTCGGATTCGGATTCGCCGCCAGGATCTGCGACCATCCGAGGATCGCGTTGAGTGGTGTTCGCAACTCGTGGCTGAGCATCGTCAGGAATTCATCCTTCATCCGGCTCGCCCGTTGCGCTTCCGCTCTCGCCTGCTGTTCCGCCGACAGTGACTGATGAAGCGCCTGCTCGATCTGTTTGCGAGCGGTCACGTCGGTGGCCGTGCCGAACCACTCGACCACCTCGCCGCTGGTATCGACGATCGGGATAGCCCGCGAAAACGTCCAGCCCAGGGTTCCATCGACACGGCGCATGCGGTGTTCGAGCTCAAACGTGGTTTTCGTGCGAATTGCCTCTCGGATGACACCGAGCACGTGCGGCTGATCCTCGGCGGCGATGTAGGTCGTGAGCCAGGTGCTGCTCGCTTCGCGCGTGTCGGACATGAAGCCGCGTCCTTCCAGGTAGCGCATCTCGCTCCAGTCCGCGTTCATGCGGTACACCGCGTCGGAGCTGGCGAGAACGAGCGCGCGGAAGCGACTCTCACTTTCCCGCAAGGCGGCCTGGGCTTCCCGGCGCACGCGAGTGAGATGCAGATGCGACTCGATGCGCGCCAGGAGTTCGCGGGCGCTGAATGGCTTGACGATGTAGTCGTCGGCCCCGGATCCCCAGCCCTCCACTCTCGCCTCTTCGCCCGCGCGCGCCGAGAGCAGGACCACCGGCACGCCGGTCAGGGCGGCGTCGTTTCGCAACTCGCGCACCAGGCCAAAACCATCGAGCAACGGCATCATGACGTCCGCAAGGACCAGATCGGGAACACGGCGGCGTGCTGCGGCGAGCGCGGACAGACCATCGGCCGCTGCGACCACGTCGTACTGCACGCTCAGCATGCGATACAGGTAATCGCGCATGTCCGCGTTGTCGTCAGCCAGCAGCACGTGGGCACGCGCCGTCTCGCCGTTCCCGAGAGGCACCGTCGTCGGCACCACGGTATCAATGACGTCGGTGGTGCGGCTCGACGCTCGCATCTCCTGCGGAAGCCAGCGCAAGGCTTCTTCGACGAATGGCGTCGCTCCGAGCGTTGCCGCGGCGGGCTGGCGGGCGGCCACGATCCGATTTGCCGGCAGATGGGCCATTCCGGCGGGAATCGTGACGGTGAACGTGCTGCCGGCACCCGGCTGACTGACCACGGTCACCGATCCGCCGTGCAATTTCGCGAGCTCCTGCACGAGTGCGAGCCCGATGCCGGTCCCTTCGTGCGTGCGCCCCTGAATGCCCTCGACACGATGGAAGCGCTCGAAGACGTGTGGCTGCTCTCTCTCCGGAATGCCGACACCCGTGTCCTTCACGGCCAGCACGATCGAGCTGCCCGTGTTCCGGAGCGACACGCTGATGTGGCCCGCGAGCGTGTACTTGAACGCATTGGAAACGAGATTGAGGACGATCTTCTCCCACATGTCACGGTCGACATAGGCGGGCTGTCCCAGCGGCGGGCAATCGACCGCGAGCGCCATGCCGGCGCTCTCAATCGCGGAGCGGAACGCGCTCGCCAGATCGGTCGTGACGGCAGCGAGATCGGTCGGCTCGAACAGCGCCTGCACGCGGCCAGCCTCGAGTCGCGAGAAGTCGAGCAGGGTGTTCACCAGCTTGAGCAGCCGAAGGCTGTTGCGGTGCACGAGCTCGAGGCGATCCCGGTCGGCGATAGAACGATGCGCGTCTGCATGAAGCAAATCCTCGAGCGGCCCGAGGATCAGCGTCAGCGGCGTTCGGAACTCGTGCGACACGTTCGAGAAGAATGCCGTCTTCGCGCGGTCGATTTCCGCCAGTGCTTCGGCGCGCTTCCGTTCCTCCTCGTACGCACGTGCGTTGGTCAGTGCCGTGCCAAGCTGGCTCGCGACGAGCTCGAGGAAGGCGCGGTATTCTTCGTTGAACGGCCGTTGCGGGTTCAGGCCGACGACGAGCCGACCTGCGTGTCCTCCGAGACCTGAGAAAAACAGAGGAAGCTCCCGCACGAGATCGGGGCTGGTATTGGCGAGGTGCGCTTCCGCATCAGGCGTGGCACTCTGGAGGCGATCGTCCATGTAGGCCAGCGCAAAGGCGATGTCCTTCGGCTTGGCCGCGAGGATTTCCATTGCGAGGTCGAATGCCTCACGAGTCGTCCGTGCCGCTGTCTGCCGCGCAGCCAGGTCCCTCAGCAGCGCCATACGACGCGCGCCCACGACACGGTCCGTGGTCTCGGTGACGATGCAGTAGACGCCACCAACGCCGCCGGATTCCACGCGGACGGGATCGTAGGAAACGTCGAAATACGTCTCCTCGAGAAACCCATGACGTTCGAGCATGAACAGGAGGTCCTGCGCCCAGAATGCCTCGCCCGTGCGGACGACGCCGGCGAGCAGGTCGTGGAGCATGGTCTCCCAGATCTCGTGCCATGCTTCCCGTCCCGGCCGTCCCAGCGCGTGCGGATGCTTCGCTCCGAAGACGGGGCGATACGCGTCGTTGTAAAAGACGGTGAACTCGGATCCCCAGAACAGAACGATTTGCGCTTTCGACGGCAGCAGCATGCTGAGAACGCTGCGCAGGCTTTGTGGCCACGTGTGGACAGGCCCGAGCGGAGTGGCCGACCAGTCGAGGCCTCGTATCAGGGCCCCCAATTCGCCGCCGCCCGCCAGGACCGTGTTTGCCAGGTGCCCTGATTTCTCTGCGCCCATCGACACTCCGCTCGCGAAACGAAACAGGAACCCAGGCGATGCAAGCGTCTTTCCACCAGAGTGCCATCTCATCGATTGCGCCGGTGTCGGCCGGACAGCGCTGGCTGTTCTACGATTTCCAGCTATGCCAACGATCCATCCTCTTGCCGGTCAACCCGCCCCCGAGTCGCTTCTGGTCGATGTCGATGCGCTCCGTCGGGATTATTACGGACGCAAACCGGACACCACCGACGCTGCCCAGAAAGTCAGTTTTGGCACCAGCGGCCACCGCGGATCTTCGCTGCGCGGGACCTTCACCGAAGCCCACATCCTGTCGATCACGCAGGCGATCTGCTCATACCGTCGCGCCAATGGTGTCACGGGCCCGCTGTATGTTGGCAAGGACACACATGCGCTGTCGCAACAGGCGTTCGAGAGCGTCCTCGAGGTGCTCGCGGGCAACGGCGTGGACGCCATCATTGATGGCGATGATGCCTTCACACCGACTCCCGTCGTCTCGCATGCCATCCTGACCCACAACCGCGGGCGAACATCGGGTCTTGCGGACGGTGTCGTGATTACCCCGTCGCACAATCCACCAGAAGACGGAGGGTTCAAGTACAACCCGCCGCACGGCGGCGGGGCGGAGACCGCTGCCACTCGGCTGATCGAGCAGGAAGCAAATCGGCTCCTGTCGGACGATCTCGCGGGCATCTCGCGGATTCCGTATCAACGAGCACGTACCGCCGCGACGACACACCGTTACGACTATCTCGGAAGATATGTCGACGATCTCGCGTCGGTCGTGGACATCGACGCCATTCGAAATGCCGGGCTGAAGATCGGCGTCGATCCGCTTGGCGGGGCGAGCGTGGCGTATTGGACGCCGATTCAGGAACGGCACGGCGTGAACGTGCAAGTCGTCAACGACGCCGTCGATCCGACCTTCCGTTTCATGTCAGTGGATTGGGACGGCAGGATTCGAATGGACTGCTCGTCGCCGTACGCCATGTCGGCGCTGATTGGATTGAAGGATCGCTTCGACATCGCGTTTGGAAACGATCCTGACAGCGATCGGCACGGCATCGTCACTCGCGGCGCCGGGCTGATGAATCCCAACCATTTCCTCGCCGCCGCGATCTGCTATCTCTTCACCCATCGTCCCGGATGGTCTGTCAATGCTGCGGTTGGCAAGACTGCTGTCAGCAGTAGCGTGATCGATCGCGTCACGGCAAAGGTGCGACGATCTCTGGTCGAAGTACCGGTGGGGTTCAAGTGGTTCGTTTCCGGTCTGCTCGACGCATCACTCGGCTTTGGAGGCGAGGAGAGCGCGGGCGCATCGTTTCTCCGGCGAGATGGAACCGTGTGGGTCACAGAGAAGGACGGAATCGTCATGGATCTCCTGGCGGTGGAGTTGATGGCGCGCACCGGTCGGGATCCGTCCGAGCTGTACCACGAGTTGACCAGCGAGCTCGGCGAATCGGTTTACGAACGCGTCGATGCGCCGGCCACGGCGGAACAAAAGGCCGTGCTCCTCTCACTGTCGCCGAAAGACTTCACGGCATCCGAGCTCGCCGGCGATCCTATCGAAGCCATTCTGACGGCCGCGCCTGGCAACGGTCAGTCGCTGGGCGGGCTGAAGGTCGTCACGGCCCAGGGTTGGTTCGCCGCGCGCCCGTCTGGAACTGAGGACGTATACAAGCTGTACGCAGAGAGCTTTCGCGGTCGAGACCACCTTCAGCGAATTCAAGAGGAAGCGCGAGCGCTGCTCTCTCGGGCGTTTGTGGCAGCGGCGCGATGACGCTGCCATGGGAGCGCCTGCACATGGATGCGCACCGGCCCCGGTTGTGACACCAGTAAGAGGTTTCGGGACGGTCGCGGATTAAAATCAAACCCTTATGCCGAGGGGCGCCCTCATCTTGGCCATGTTCTGCACCGTGGCAGCGGTTTCATCCGGATGTGCAGATTCCAGCGCCGAACAGGCCGGCCGGTCGAAAGAGGCGGTCAGGGCGGTCAAAACAGATGCGGTTCGCCAGGAGTCGGTTCGACGCACTCTCGAGGTGGTCGGCACGCTGGCTGCCGAGGACCAGGTCACAGTGTCGTCGGAGGTCGACGGCGTCGTTCGTCGCGTGCTTGCTGATCTCGGCGATCGCGTATCGGCGGGGCAGCCACTGGTCGAGCTCGATCGCGAAAAGCTGCAATACAGCCTCGACCAGCAGCGCGCGGCGCATGCGCGCTCACTCACCAAGTATGGGGCTACCGATGCGGAGCACCTTCCGCGCATCGAAGACACGCCGGATGTCCGGCGAGCCAGCGCCGAACTGGCGCAGGCCAGGCAAATGCTCGAGCGCGCGACCGAGCTGCACAAGCGTCAATTGATCCCGCAGCAGACGCTCGATGATGCCGAGACGACGCTGCGCCTCAAGATGGCGGCATATGATGCGGCGTTGCAGGAGGCGAAGAACCTCCAGGCCGACATCGATGCGTCCGAGGCGGCCATGAGACTCGCCGAGCGTCACCTCGAGGATGCGTCGATTCGCGCGCCGTTCGACGGCTACGTCCAGCAGCGGATGGTCTCCCTTGGCGAGCTGGTGAAGGCGCAGATGCCAGTCATGAACGTGGTGCGTGTGGACCCGCTGAAGCTGCTCTCCGAGATTCCCGAGCGCATGGCGCCCTGGGTGAAGGTCGGACAGCCATTGACGCTGAGCGTCGATGCCTTCCCCGACAAGCAGTTCACCGCCACCATTTCCCGTATCAGTCCGGCAGTGAATACGCAGACGCGAACATTCGCCTTCGAAGCGCTGGCGCCGAATTCGGGGGCGCTGCTCAAGCCGGGCACGTTCGCCCGTGTGCGCCTCGAGACCTCGCTCGTCGAACAGGTGATGACGATCCCGTACGCCGCCATGCAGTACCGCTACGGCGTCTATCGGGCGTTCGCCGTCGAGGGCGATCGTCTCAAGGCGCGCGAGCTCAAGACGGGCGATCGCGTCGGCGACCGCATGGAGATCCTGGCCGGACTGAACACGGCTGAACGTGTCGCGATGACCGACGTCGACACGCTGACCGACGGGATGAAGATCGCCGTCGAGGGGGAATAACCGTGCTCTCAGAACTCTGCGTCCGGCGGCCGGTGTTCGCGACGATGCTGGTGACGTCGCTGGTCGTGCTCGGCCTGTTCTCGTTCCGCGACCTCGGCGTCGATCTCTTCCCGAAGGCCGATCCCGCCCAGGTCAACGTCTCCCTGCGGCTGCCTGGCGCCTCACCCGACGAGATGACGTCGTCCGTCATCATGCCGATGGAGAACGCCCTCAGCGGCATCGCCGGCATCGATCAAATGAGGGCGAACGTCAACACCGGCGGCACGGCCAACATCCAGATCCAGTTCGTCCTGGAGCGCGACCTCGAGGACGCGGCCAACGCTGTCCGCGAAAAGGTCGCCGGCGCGATGCGGGCGGTTCCACCCGAGACGCTGCCTCCTGTCGTTCAGAAGCAGGATCCCGACGCCGATCCGATCATGAGCATCATGATCTCGAGCACGAGCGCGAGCCTCCGGACGCTCACCGAGATCGCCGACAAACAGGTGATGCGCGCGCTCGAATCAGTCGACGGCGTCGGCGCCGTCACGATGAGCGGCGATCGCGCTCGCGAAATTCACATCGTCGTCGACGTCCAGAAGCTGAACGCGCACGGGCTGTCGATCGACCAGGTGGTGAATGCCATCCGACAAGAGAACGTCGAGATCCCCGGAGGTACGCTCGAACAGGGCAAATGGGAGGTTGGCCTGCGCACGCTGGGCCGCGTCGAAGCCACCGCGCAGTTCAACGACGTCATCGTCGCCACCGTGAACGGCGTCCCGCTGCGCGTGTCCGATATCGGATATGCCGAGGACGGGGTCAAGAAGGTAGCGACCTCGCTCTTCACGGCCGACGGTCGGTCGGGTGTGCAGCTCGACATCCGCCGCGCATCCGGCGAGAACACGATCAAGGTGATCGAAGGCATCAAGCAGAGGCTCGACACCGTTCGCAAAACCCTGCCGCCCGACGTCACGCTCGCGATTACCACCGACGACTCGAGGTTTATCTACGCCTCGATCGCGTCGCTCGAGGAGCACCTGATCTGGGGCAGCCTGCTCGCGTCGCTGGTGGTGCTCTTCTTCATCAGGAACCTGCGCGCGGTGATCATCGCGTCGGTTGCCATTCCGGCTTCGATCATCGCGACGTTCACGTTGATGCGGGCGATGGACTTTACGCTCAACAACATGACGCTCCTCGCGCTCACGCTCGCCGTTGGCATCGTCATTGACGACGCGATCGTGGTGCTGGAGAACATCTTCCGCTACGTCGAAGAGAAGGGGCGCTCGCCGTTCGATGCCGCGATTCAGGGCACGCGTGAAGTGGCGCTGCCGGTGATGGCCACGACGCTGTCACTGATCGTCATCTTCCTGCCGGTCGCCTTCATGACCGGCTACGCGCGGCGCTTCATCTATCCCTTCGGGTGGACGATGGCGTTCTCGATTCTGGTGTCGATGATCGTCAGCTTCACGCTGACGCCGATGCTCAGCTCACGCTGGCTGACAGCGGGGCACCTCGGGGCCTCGTTGGAAGACACGAAGCACCACCGGTTGTTCCGCGCGCTCGATCGCTGGTACAGCGCGTCGCTGCGGTGGACGCTCGCGCACCCGATGCGCATCATCGGCATATCAGCGGCACTCGTCGTGCTCACGTTTCCGCTGAACCGGATGGTCGGACGGACGTTCGTACCGGCCGAGGACATGGACGAGTTCACAGTGCACGCCGACACGCCGCAGGGCACGTCGATCGAAGGCACGACCGAGATCGCTCGCAACCTGGTGCAGGAGATCGGCGAGCT
>JBKPNV010000172.1:0-21696 GCA_046732795.1 Acidobacteriota bacterium | reverse complement strand
GTCGCGTGGTCGCCAAGATTCGTCGAGTCGATCCAGTCGCCACCGCCCTCGAGTCCGAGCGTGAGGGATCCGCGACCCGCCACCGGACGAGAGCCATTGGCCGACACGAGGACGGCATGGGTCCGGTGGCGATTGTCGGATAGTGCCGGCGTGAGCTGATTGAACACGAACCGGTCGCCGTGGGTGCGATACGACGCCTGACCATCGATGCTCCAGCCGCCGAGTTCGCCAAACCGGTGGTCGGCGGTCAGAAGCGTCTGATTGGTCCATTCGCGCGAGGGCGCATTGCCGCCATAGAAGTTGTTGGCACCGAACTCCTTCCACAGGTACGACAGCGACATCCCCGTCCGATCACCGAACGTGGTTCGCGATCGCACGATCGCCTGTTTGAAATCACGGTCGTACATGAACCCGTCGGATCGGTCGAATGACACCCCCGCAGTTTCCCGAACCTCGCCGCGCGATACGTCAGCCTGGCCTCGGCCTGCCACGAGCCCGAAGCTGCCGCCTTCGACGGCAGCCGATTCGGTCGATTTGCGCTGTGTGACAACGTTGATCGTGCCGCCGACGGCGTCGGCTCCGAAGAGCGAAGACCCGGGGCCGTACAGAATTTCGATCCGCTCAACGAGATCGAGCGGCACAGGGATATCGCCATTGTGATGGCCCGACTGCGCGTCGTTCAGTCTGACGCCGTCAACGAGCATCAGCATCTGACCGAAGGTCGCGCCACGCAGTGAGAAGTCGGTCTGTACTCCGCGCTGACCGCGAGCGCGTACGTCGATGGACGAGGCGAGCCGCAGCACGTCTGCGATGCTATGCACCGGCAGCGACTCGATCTGCTGACGCGTGATGATCGTCATCGTCCGGGTCACGCTCCCGAGTTCCACCGGCCGGGCGGCGGCGGTCACGACAACCGTCTGTCGAAAATCTTGTGCGTGCAGCGACGTGCTCACCAGGCAAAGCAGAAATAGTGCCTCTTTCATTCGGTCGCCCATATTGGCACAGGCCACCTCACGGGCCTTGACGGTTTTTTGACGTATGATTCATCGCTCGCTTCGCCATACTGCTTTGGCGCCTAGTCTCGATCACCCGCGAAAACAGGTCGAGCGACCACCGATCAGGCTGCCGGAACAATGAGGTGCATTAGATAGCCGTTGCCAAAATCAGGGCCGGGACGCTACATACGCCACGTCAGACACGCGCTCGGCTTCCCAATCCCCAGGAGGATAGGAATGAAGCAGGTACTCATCAGAGGCGGCGCCGCGCTTCTGTTGCTGGCCGGGTTGCCAGCAGCCGTATTCGCTCAGGCATCCATCACCGGACTGGTGAAAGACACGTCCGGAGCCGTACTCCCTGGCGTGACCGTTGAAGCCGCCAGCCCGGCGATCATCGAAAAGGTTCGTTCGGCAACGACCGACGGTACCGGCCGCTACGTGATCCCCGATCTACGACCCGGCACCTATCGCGTGACCTTTACGCTACCCGGCTTCAAGACGGTGGTGCGCGACAACCTCGAGCTACTTGGAACGACAGTCGTCACCGCGAATGCCGACCTGGCCGTCGGAACCGTCGAAGAGACGATCACGGTGTCAGGTGCGACACCAACTGTCGACCTGCAGAGCACAACTCGACAGGTCTCGATCACTCAGGAGATCGTCTCGACCATCCCCAGTTCGCGAAATCCGTTCGCCTTGGGTGTCCTCATTGCGGGCGTCTCGCAGAGCTTTGGCAATCGCGACGTTGGCGGCGCGGTCGTCGCGGAGGTCGCGGCACTCTCGGCAAACGGCGGGCGCACGAACGATCAGCGCATGATGGTCAATGGTGTCGCGCTGAGCTCCGGCATTGGTGGCGGCTGGGGCGGTGGTGCGGTGCCAAACGCTGCGGGTACACAGGAGTTCGCGATCGACGTCTCCGCCGTGGATGCGCAAGCGGCCACCGGCGGCGTGCGGGTGAACTTCATCCCGCGTGATGGCGGCAACCGTTTCAGCGGCACGATCTTCGGCAGTTACTCGAGAGGGAGCTGGGCCGCCGATAACTACACGGGTACCGATGTACAAGAGCGGGGGCTGACCGCGCCGAGCACGATCAAGGAGAACAGCGACTTCAACCCCGGTGTCGGCGGTCCGATCGTGCGCGACAAGTTCTGGTTTTTCGTGTCAGGTCGCTCCCTGTTCGCCGACAACTACGTCGCCGGACAGTTCATGAACGCCAACGCGAACGATTTGAATGCAATCCGCTACGTCCCGACGAGCGATCAGGCCATCCTGCACCAGGATCAAAAGATCGTCCAGGTGCACCTCACGTATCAGCTGAATCAGAAGAACAAGCTCGGTCTGACGGTCGATCAGGAAGCCTATTGCGGATGTCCGTTTGGCGTCACCGCGGGGGTCACTCCAGATGCCGCGAGCGATCGCCGGTTCCCGCTGCAACGATTCGTCTCGGCGGACTGGACCTCACCGGTCACCAACCGCCTGCTGATTGAAGCCAGCGGCATTCACCGCGTGGAGCGGTGGGGCAATATGCACCTGCAGACCGGCAAGGGCGACAACATCGATGCACTCGCGCCGGGCATTACGGGGATCGTCGACAACCCCTCGTTGGCGACAGGGGCCAGCCTGAACTACCGGGCCTCGAGTGGGACCTTCAACAACTCATGGAACTGGAACCTCCACTACCGAGCGGCGGTTTCATACATCACCGGCTCTCACAGCTTCAAGGTGGGCTTCAACAACGCCTACCTGCACCACGAGAACACGACCTACACCAATCCGACGACCGAGTACTATTACAACTTCGCCAACGGTGTGCCGTCGCAAGTCGTCTATCGCATCCCGCGCAAAGTTGGCGTGGACGTGGACTACGACATGGGTCTGTTCGCCCAGGATCGCTGGACAGTCGGCCGGTGGACGTTGTCGGGGGGTGTTCGATTCGACGCCTTCAAGAACCACTTCCCCGAGTCGTCCATCGCGCCCACTTCCCTCGCGCCGACTCTGAACGTGTCGTTCCCGAAGATCGACAACCTGAACTGGAAGGACATCACGCCCAAGATGGGCGCGACCTACGATCTGTTCGGAAACGGCAAGACGGCCTTGAAGGTCACGCTGAACAAGTACCTTGAAGGCATGGGGACGACCGGTTTCGGTCCAGCCCAAGTGACCGACGCGCCAAACCCGCTGAATCGCCTGGCGGGTACGTTGGCTCCGTTCCCCACGCGTACTTGGGTTGACGCGAACGGTAACTTCGCGCCCGACTGCAACCTTCAGAACTACCAGGCCAACGGTGAGTGCCTTGCGCTGACCAACGCGGCGATTTTCGGAACCGTGGCGCCGGGAACCAGCTACGACCCTGACCTCATGAACGGATGGGGGAAACGTTTCTTCAACTGGGAGTTCACAACGGGCGTACAGCACGAGCTCGCGCCACGCGTGTCCCTCAATGTCCAGTATGCCCGGCGCTGGTACGGCAATATCCGTGTGACCGATGACCGCTCGGTCACTCCGGCCGATTACAATCGATTCACGATCAACGTTCCGGTCGATTCGCGCTTGCCCGATGGTGGTGGGTACCCGCTCACCGGATTCGACATCACCTCGGCCGCAAACGCAAGGCCGACCGATTACTTGGTCACGCTGTCGAACAACTACGGCAAGCAGACCGAACACTTCGATGGCGTCAACATCTCGCTGCAGGCGCGCCTCCAGAACGGCCTGCTCCTTCAAGCCGGCGTTGGACCGGGACGCGTGGTCACCAACGACTGCGAAGTGGTCGACGATCTCCCGGAGATGCTGCAGGCGACGGCAGGCAACCCGACGCGGAGCTTCACGGCCGCCTCGAGACCACTCGAGCGCTGTGAGCAGAACAACGGATGGCGAACGGGGGTCAATGGACTCGCCTCGTACACCATCCCGAAAATCGATCTGCAGGTCAGCGGAACGTTCCAGAATCAGCCGGGCACCCAGGTCGACGCCAACTACAACACGCCGGTGTCGGCCACTGACCTGGGCCGGCCATTCACTGGTGCCACGTTCAGGAGCTACAACATCGTACCCGCCGGTGAGGTCTACATCGAGCGCTTGAACCAGATCGACTTCCGGGTGGCGAAGATATTCCGCTTCGCCGGAAGCCGCACGACTGTCAATTTCGACCTGTACAACATGACGAACTCCAACTCGGTTCTCACCGAGAACGCGACGTTCGTCCCGGCGCCCAGTACGGCGTGGAGGACACCACAGTCGATCCTGCTACCGCGCCTGTTCAAAATCAGCGCCCAGTTCGACTTCTGATCGGCCAGTTGGCCCTCGGCGCCGATCGGCTTCAAGGCCCGTCCCGGTTCTCCGGGCGGGCCTTTTCGCTTTTGTCTAATTCCCGTCAAGGCTTACGCCTCGATCGAACGTCGGCCGAGACGGTCGTGCAGAAAACCCGGGAATTCTGAGATATGCCCGGTATAAATAACCGCATCGGAATTATCAACGGTATCAGATAGGCATTGATCAGTTTCCGACCGGAGCGCAACATGCGCCACGTCATAGCGGCCCGTTTGGCTTCTTGACTGGTAGGGAGGTACGAATGAAGCAGGTACTCGTCAGAGGCGCTTCGGTCCTTCTGCTGCTGGCTGTGCTGCCAACGGTCGTGCTCGCTCAAGCATCGATCACTGGCGTCGTCAGAGATTCTTCCGGAGCTGTGCTCCCTGGAGTGACAGTTGAAGCCTCCAGTCCTGAAATCATCGAAAAAATCCGCACGGCCACGACCGACGGAACCGGAACTTACCGAATCACCGAGCTCCGACCCGGCGCATACACAGTCACCTTTACGCTCGCCGGATTCAACACGGTCAAGCGGGAAGGCATCACGCTGACAGGAGCATTCACCGCGACGGTGGACGCTGAACTGCGCGTGGGGGCACTCGAGGAAACGATCACCGTCACGGGTGAGACTCCGATTGTCGATGTGCAAAGCTCGACTCGGCAGCGCGTCATGGACGCCGAGGCAATCAGCACGCTTCCGACAGGACGCAACATGTTCGAGTTGGGCGTGCTCATCCCGGGCGTCTCCATGGTCTCGCAGGGCGGCACGCTGGCGAACCACAACGTCGGGGGCGCCGTCGGACCGGAAACACGCGCCCTCGGCGCCCATGGCGGGCGCACCGAGGATCAGCGGTTTCTGATGAATGGCGTTTCGCTCAGCTCGATGATTGGCGGCGGATGGGGAGGCGGCGCAATCCCGAACGCGACTGGACTCCAAGAGATGGTATTCGATACCGCGGCCGTCTCCGCCGAGTTGGCGACCGGTGGCGTGCGCATCAACTTCATCGCGCGTGAGGGCGGCAACCAGTATCACGGGTCGATCTTCGGCAGCTTCGCGAACGATTCGTTCCAGGGAACGAACATCGGCGACGATCTCCTCGCGCGCAATCCGGCACTTGTGAACGCCGGCGGCATCGATAAGAACTGGGACTTCAATCCTGGAGTCGGCGGTCCCATCAAGCGCGACAAAATCTGGTTTTTTGCAAGCGGCCGATATCAGGGCGCATACCTGTTCGCTCCCGGAATGTTCTACAACCAGAACGCCAACAACCCGGCTCGTTGGGACTACGTTCCTGACCTGAGCCGGCCCGCGTCAGTTGAGAAGGTGTGGAAGGACGCACAGCTGCGCCTGTCATGGCAGGCCTCGCCCAAGAACAAGATCGGCCTGACCTACACGCAGCAGGACTTCTGCGCATGCCATGATGCGATCACGGCCACGGTCGCCCCTGAGTCAGCAAACGATCGCCGCTTCCCCACGCAGCGCGTCGTGCTTGTCGACTGGACGTCGCCAGTGACCAACCGACTCCTGCTCGAGGCAAGTGGCATTCACCGCGTTGAGCGCTGGGGCAACATGCACCTGCAGACCAAGGGGCTCGAGCTCGATCCGCAGATGATCGGCGTGGTCGAACAGGGCGGCGCGATACCCACACTGCGCTATCGTGGTGCAACGGAAAGTACGACGGGCGCGGGTGGCACCTACAACAACTCCTGGAACAACAACTTCCACTGGCGCTTTCACACGTCGTACATCACCGGCGCGCACGCGTTCAAAGTCGGAGTAAACGACGCCGTTGGATACCACGAGAACACGACTTACGTTCCGAACCCGGTGTCGTACCGGTTCAACAACGGCGTGCCCAACCAGATCACGCTGCGCGCGTTGCCGCATACGGTGAAGAGCCACGTCGATCACGATCTCGGGATCTTCGCCCAGGACAAGTGGACGATGGGCCGCTTGACGCTGTCGGGTGGCATCCGGTACGACTACCACGCCAACAGCTTCCCTGAGCAGACGCTCGGGCCTACTTTTGCGACACCGAATAGGAATCTGGTGTTCCCGGAGCAGGACAACTTGAGCTATCACGACATCACGCCGAAGAGCCAGGCAGTGTTTGATGTGTTTGGGAACGGCAGAACGGCGCTGAAGGTCAGCCTCAATAAGTACCTCGGTGGCCTTGGCACGAACGGGGGGGAAAACGGCGTGTCGATCGGTCCGAACCCGATCAACGTACTCAATACCGTCGTCCGTCGGAGCTGGACCGACGCGAACAGCAACTATGTCCCTGACTGCAACATCCTCAGCCCAGCCGCGCAGGACAACCGTGCCACCGGTGGGGACGTCTGCGGCGCCTTCAGCGATGCAACGTTTGGCAGGCCTACCCCCAATACCAGATACGACCCTGATCTCCTCACCGGGTGGGGGAAGCGTTTCAACAACTGGGAGTTTTCCACCAGCGTGCAGCACGAGATCGTGTCGCGCGTATCGGTCGATGTCGGCTACTTCCGGCGCTGGTACGGCAACTTCGTCGTGACCGACAACGTCAACGTCGCAGCATCTGAATACGACACCTTCAGCATCGTCGCGCCATCGGATCCCCGGTTGCCAAATGGCGGTGGCTATACGATTTCAGGATTCCAGGCGATCAAGCAGTCGGCATTTGGCAGACCGTCGGACTACTTCGTGACCCTCGCCGACAACTACGGGAGTCGCATCGAGCACTGGAACGGCGTTGATGTGTCGGTGAATGCACGGCTCGAGAACGGTGTCTTCCTGCAGGCGGGCACGAGCACGGGACGAACCTCCTCCGATTTGTGCGACATCATCGACGATGTTCCGGAAGGGGTTCTTGACCCGACGCCCGTCGCCGGGACGTATATCGGCGCTGCCAACATGGCGTACTGCCATGTCGACACCAATTGGCTGACGCAGGTCAAGGGCCTCGCCGCTTACACCATCCCGCGGGTTGATGTCTCTGTGTCTGGAACGTACCAGAGACTCCCAGCCCCGGTTCCCGACCTGTCCGCGAACTTCGCGGCAACCAATGCGTATCTTGCCGCTAACTCGACGCTCGGTCGTCCGTTGGCCGGCGGTGCGCAAAACATCACGGTCAACCTGGTGGAGCCTGGCAAGGTGTTCGGCCCGTCACTCAATCAGCTCGATGTTCGGTTTGCGAAGATCCTGCGATTCGGAGCCGCACGCGCCACGATCAACTTCGACATCTACAATGCGTTCAATGCGAACACGATTCTGACCTACAACAACGCTTACGCGATTACACCTGCGGGCACCGTCTGGCAACAGCCGACCCAAATACTGCAGGCGCGGTTCTTCAAAATCGGCGGGCAGTTCGACTTCTAATCAGCAGGCAGCCGGTAGTAGGCGGTAGGCAGTGCCTATTGCCTGCTGCCCACTGCGACGGGCAAGTATTGTTCTTGCGGGTAAATGGACCAGACGCACTCAAGGAACCGTCTCACCACTAGTGAGTCGTCTGTCTTCCGGTGGACGACTCGGATCTCGGTGGTCGCGTCGCGGTCGCTGACCGGCCTCACTGCAACGCCACTGGGCGGCTGCGGTTCGGTCATCGGAACGCCGTATCCCAGGTACACGCCCTTCCCGGATGCCACGAGCATCATGCCCGCGTGATTGAAGGGACCGGCACCCGGTGTGGGAATCACCTTGGGCTCGACGCCGGCCCGCGCATAGAGATCGAGAATCTGATCGTAGAGGACGGGTGCGATGTGCCTGTCCCACAGCAGCAAGGGTTGCGTGGCCAGATCTCGAATCGACACTGACTTGCTTGTCGCGAGCGGGCTCGCATCCGAGACGATCGCCTGAATGCGCTCGACGAGGATGGGAGCCGACGTCTCGAAGTCCGTGCCAAACGGGGGACGGGCAAACGCCACGTCCAGCGTTCCGTTTCGCAACTGCTCGTCCGAATCGTACCAGCAGTACGCGTCGGTCGCAGCGATGCTGATTTCCGGGTACCGCCGAACGAACGCTACGCGAATCCGGTTGACGACGTCCCACAGTCCCCACCCGATGCCGATACGGATCTCGTCTTTTCCGCGCGCGACCTGATGGGCGCTCAGGGCGAATTCCGACGCGGCAGCGTCCAGCGCCCTCGCCTTCTCGAGCAGTTGTCGTCCCGCGTCGGTAAGCGTGACGCCATGGCGATGACGGACGAACAACGTCACGCCGAGCTCTTCTTCGAGTTGGTGGATGTGGCGGCTCAGCGGCGGTTGCGAGATGTGGAGTCGCTCTGCGGCTTTGGTGACGCTCAGGGTCTCGGCTACCGCGATGAACGCCTTGACTCGCCTGAGATCCATGGGCCGCGGATTGTATATCAATTCGGTATACCAGAGCAGCCAAAGATGTATTGGACAGCGAATACTGTGCTAAGCGAGCGTATCGCGCGACGCGATTCACCAGAGGGACGCGAGTATTGACAGAACGGTCTCGACGCCTTGACAAGCCCCACCTGTGCGGGCACTATCTGCTCACTTTTATCCCGTCACCGCCCTTATTAGGGGATTGCTCGCCCCCGTTACGTACACATGGGCTCCTTCCATACACGCACGAATGCTTTGATTCAAATCTCAGTGTCCTTCGGTCGACTAAACGGGAGGTTTTGATGCGTGGAATCGTGAGAGCTCTGGCGGCGTTCATGCTCCTCGCGCTCGCGCCGGGCGTCGTGTACGCGCAAGCCACACTGGCGGGCCTCGCCAGGGATGCTTCCGGCGCGGTTCTGCCGGGTGTCACTGTCGAAGCGGCAAGTCCGGTTCTGATCGAAAAGGTTCGCACGGCGACCACAGACGAGACCGGCCGTTTCACCATTCCCGATCTCCGGCCCGGCACCTACAAGGTGACCTTCTCGTTGACCGGCTTCAGGACGATCGTGCGCGACGGCGTGGAACTGACCGGAACGGCGGTCATCACCGTCAATGCAGACATGGCCGTTGGCGGCGTCCAGGAGACGATTACGGTCTCTGGTGACACCCCCGTCGTCGACTTGCAGTCGACGACGCGACAGGCAGTCATGGACCAGGAGATTGTTTCGGCCGTACCCAGTTCGCGGACACCGTTCACCGTGGGCGTGCTGATCCCGGGCGTGCGAAAAGGCGCGTTCACCGGTCAGGACGTGGGCGGCTCCGTAGTCCAGGAAGTGGCGTCACTCGAAGCCAACGGCGGCCGGACCTCCGATCAGCGCATGATGGTCAATGGCGTCGCGCTCAGCTCGATGATTGCGGGCGGCTGGGGCGGCGGCGCTGTGCCGAACGCAACCGGCACCGCGGAATTTGCCATCGACGTCTCTGCGGTGGACGCACAGGCGGCGACCGGCGGCGTGCGCATCAATTTCATCCCGCGCGATGGCGGAAACCGCTTCAGCGGCACGATCTTCGGCAGCTATGCCGACGGCAGCTGGGCCAGCGACAACTTCACCGGAACCGACGTGCAGAAGCGCGGGCTTCCCGTGCCGGGAACCATCAAAGCAAACGGGGATTTCAATCCTGGCTTCGGGGGACCGATCAAGCGGGACAAGCTGTGGTTCTTCCTTTCAGGGAGATCGCTCTTCGCAGACAACTACGTCGCGAGCACTTTCTTCAACCAGAACGCCAACCAGCTGGATCGGTACGATTACCTGCCGTCGACCACTCAGGCAGTCCTTCACCAGGAGCAGACGATCTACCAGGCACGTCTGACCTGGCAGGCGTCGCCGAAACACAAGTTTGGCATGACGTACGACCAGGAGAACTTCTGCGCCTGCACCACCGGCATCGGTCCTGGAATCGGTGGCGTAATCACTTCACCTGAGGCCGGCAACGACCGTCGGTTCCCGCTTCAGCGCTTCGTCACCGTTGACTGGAGTACCCCGGTCAGCAACAAGCTTCTGATCGAAGCCAGCGGCATCCATCGCGTCGAACGCTGGGGAGGCATGGACCCGCAGGTCGGCAAGGTCGGCAACATCGATCACCTCGAGCCCGGAATGATCTCAGTCACTGACAGTCTCAGCCCGGTCACGGGCACAGGGCTCACCTATCGGGCCGCGCAGACGTACAACAACTCGTGGAACTGGAATATCCACTACCGTGCGGCGGTGTCCTACATCACCGGCTCGCACACGTTCAAGGTGGGCTTCAACAACGCGTACGGCCATCACGAGAACACGACCTACAGCTCTCCGGCGGCGCCGTACAGCTACGGGTTCACGTCGATGGTACCCACCTCGATGACCTACCAGTTGGTTCCTCGAACCGTTGAGGTGAACGTCAATCGCGATATGGGACTCTTCGCACAGGACAAATGGACAACGGGCCGCTGGACGCTCTCGGGCGCCGTCCGCTGGGATTCGTTTGCGAACAGTTTTCCGCCGCAGGGCATCGCGGGGACCTTCTTCGGCCACAACATCAACATTCAGTACAACGAGATCGACAATCTCAGTTGGAATGACATCACGCCGCGGCTTGGCGCAACGTACGATGTGTTCGGCAATGGCAAGACTGCCTTCAAGGCGACCTTGAACAAGTACCTCGAGGGGCTGGGCACCACTGGGTTCGGCCCTGCGCAGGTCACAGACGCACCGAACCCGATCCTCAGCTTGTCGACCACGGCAGGACGCACGTGGGCTGACGCCGACCGCGACTTCGTGCCTGATTGCGACCTGAACAACTTCGCGCTCAACGGTGAATGCGGTCCTCTCGACAACCCGAACTTCGGGTCGGTCATCCCGACGCGGACCTACGATCCGGATCTGATGAAAGGCTGGGGCAAGCGCTCCTTCAACTGGGAGTTCACCACGAGCGTCCAGCAGGAGATCATCCCGCGCATGTCGGTCGAAGTGCAGTATGCGCGGCGCTGGTACGGGAACATCCGCGTGATGGATGACCTCAGCGTCACCCCTGCGAACTATACGCCGGTGACGCTGAACGCACCGGCCGATTCAAGGCTGCCAAACGGCGGTGGATACAGTGTGACCGGAATGGCCATCAGTCCGTTGGCGGCAGGGCCGAGCTATTTCATCACCCTGTCGAACAATTACGGCAAGCAGACCGAGCATTTCGACGGCATCAACACGACCTTCAACGCGCGCCTGCAGAACGGTGTCCTCCTGTCGGGTGGGTTCGGCACGGGGCGGCAGGTCACGAACGACTGCGAGGTCGTCGACAAACTCCCCGAGATGCTGCACAGTTTCTTCGGAGACCCGACGAGACTGTTCTTCTTCGCTGCCCGCCCGCGCGACTTCTGCGAGCAGAACAACGGGTGGCGTACGTCGGTTCAAGGTCTGGCTTCGTACACGATTCCGAAGGTCGATGTGCAGGTCAGCGGCACGTTCCAGAATCTCCCCGGGGCCGTCGTGCAGGCCAACGCCAACTACGGCGTGACTGCCGGCATCATCCCCGGCGTCCTCCCCAGCGCGTACCCGTTCATTCCGTTCCAGGCGTTCCAGATCGTCGACCCCGGCGCGTCGTACGTCGAGCGGCTGAACCAGATCGACTTGCGCGTGTCGAAAATCTTGCGGTTCGGTACGACGCGGACCAACGTGAACTTCGACTTCTACAACGTAACCAACTCCAACTCGGTCCTCGGCGAGAACTTCGCCTACGGTCCCGCATGGAGGGCTCCGACCTCGATCGTGCTGCCGCGCCTCTTCAAGTTCAGCGCGCAGTTCGATTTCTGAGTACGAAGGCCACGAAGGACACGAAGAAGAAGGCCACGAAGAGCACGAAGAACACGATGTACGAGGCCACGACGAACACGAAGAACACGATGTACGAGGCCACGACGAGCACGATGAACACGATGTACGAGGCCACGACGAGCACGAAGAACACGATGTACGAGGCCACGACGAGCACGATGACACGAGGGATCAGATCCTCGTGATCTTCGCGGCGATCGCTTCGTGGATCTTCGTGACCTTCGTGGCGACCGCTTCGTGGATCTTCGTGACCTTCGTGGCGACCGCTTCGTGATCTTCGTGACCTTCGTGGCGACCGCTTTGTGATCTTCGTGACCTTCGTGGCGATCGCTTCGGGAGCTTCGTGGCTATGGCCGGAAGGACGCGCTCTCGTACTTCCGCATCTCGTTTGTGAGGCGAGTCGTTTCTTCAGCGTCGCCTGCCTGACTGGCCTCTTCAACAGCCCGTTTCATCCACATCAACGCTTCATCACACCGCTCGAGCTCGGCGAGCGCGAGCGTTTCGCGGTGCACCGGCGTCGGAGCAACTGCGTACACGCGTGTTGCGAGATCGAGTGCCCGCTTGCCGTCGCGTTGCGACCGATCCGCAGACGATGCCAGCAGTCGCGCGAGCGTTGTCGCTGTCGCAACGCGATCCGGATACTGCCGATTGGCGTCATCGAGGAGAGTCACTGCCTCCAAACCGTTCCGTCTGCGCCAGCAGGATCGCGAGGCCGACGACGATGTCTTCGTCGTCTGGTTTCGCGATTCGCGACTTCGTCAGCATGGCGATTGCTTCGTCTTGCCGCCCCAGCCGGAGCAATACGCGAAGCCACTCCCGGCTCACCTCGGGATCGTCCGGTGCGAGGTCGAATGCAGCCTGCAGATGCGTGACGGCTGACGGCCGGACATCCGCACATGCTCGCTCGTTGTACCGAACGCACGCAGGCGGAAATCTATGGCCACGATGGCGACGTGTGGGCGCCGCTGCGGCCGGTACCCGGCGGAAAAGCCGTGACGTGCCATGGCTGCTATCGCGTGAGCGGAGCGTGGGACTATGCGTCCGGCTGCGATCATGCCACCCACTTCATTGGCGCCGCCGTGATCGAGCGGAGCGATCCGCCGCGGCTCGTATACGCGTTGTTGGACCGCTCCGCCTCCGTCATCGTCGACAACTGGGACACGATCGGTATGCGCGGGACCGGATCGAAGCGTGTTGCCGCGGATGGGGTGTTCGTCCCCAACCTTCGAACCATTACTGCGCCCGGGACATCGGACGAGGTTCCGCCAGGTCGGGAACGCATGAGAGCCCGCTCTATCGGGGTGGCTTCTACAATTTGCTGTTCTTCGAAATCGGGGCCGTTGCCATTGGCATCGCACGCGGCGCGCTCGATGTTTACCAGAGTGTTCTCCGCACCAAGCTGACTGACGTGCCGCCCTTCACGCGGCGTGGAGACCAGGTCCAGTATCAGCATCACCTGGGCCGTGCGACTGGCCTGGTCGATCTGGCGGAGGCCGGGTTGTTCGAAGCCGCTGATCGTTACCTCGCGCAAGCAAAACGCGCCGCTGAGGCAGGCAGGCCGACCGGTCGACGAAAACAGCGAGGAAAGCGCCGGCTGCTGCTGTTGGAACAGCAGGCGGTACGACTGGCAGGTGAGGCCGTTGATCTCACATTCCGGACGTCCGGCACAAGCGGAGCGAAGGCACACAGCGCCCTGGCCAACGCGGCGTCTCGCTTACCGTCATTCGTACGCACATGGGTCTGCAATGGGACGCACGATGGAGAACGTGGGCCGCCTACGAATGGGCCTGACGCCCGGATTCCTGTGGAGCGCACGGAACTTTATGTCCGACCGAGTCCGGATATATCGGACCGAGTGCGGGCGGCGAACGTCAAATATGCCGGAACTGTATGCCCTGCGCTCCGAAAAGTATTGGACTTCGGCGGTATCAGGAGCCACGCTGACTCGACGGCACACGAGCTGGCGCGAATTTGGTCACGGGGACGGAAAACAACGGTTCGATCATGCCGATGGGGGTTAACCGACTCAGGCGGGAATCACACACTCGACGACCGGGCTAGTGTCGTCACGGTGCTAAGGAGGACAGCATGCGTGGACGGTGGCTCTTACTCTCGCTCCTCATCATGTTGAGCCCGTTGGTGGCGCTCGCCCAGGAGGGTGCGTCGATCAGCGGTGTCGTCAAGGACGCGCAAGGCTCCGTGGTACCTGGCGTGACGGTGGAAGCGGCAAGCCCGGTGCTGATTGAAAAGGTTCGAACGTCCGTGACGGACGGCACGGGCCGCTACGTTATTCCCGACCTGCGGCCCGGTACTTACACCATCACGTTCACGCTGACGGGATTTGCCACCGTTCGACGGGAAGGCATCCAGCTGACGGGAACTGGCGTCACGACCGTTGATGCCGACATGCGTGTCGGTGAGGTCACGGAAACAATCACGGTCAGCGGCGAAACACCGATCGTCGACGTGCAGACCGTTCGTCGTCAGACCGTGTTGGATCAGGAGGTCGTCACCGCGATTCCGACCTCACGCAACAGCTTCTCGGTTTCAGTATTGATCCCTGGCGTCAGCCTCGCCTTCTCCGGGACGCTCGGCTCGCCCAACAACGCCCAGGACGTGGGTGGTTCGCTCGGCCCGAGCACCGAGTCACTGAGTGCTCACGGTAGCCGGCTCCAAGATCAGCGGCAGGCGGTCAACGGCGTGGCCTTGAGCACGATGATTGGCGGCGGCTGGGGGGGCGGCGCCGTGCCGAACGCGACCGGCACGTCGGAGTTCGCGATCGACACCGCAGCGGTAGACGCCGCGCTCGCCACCGGCGGACCGCGCGTCAACTTCATTCCACGGGACGGCGGCAACCGTTTGAGCGCCACACTCTACGGCAGCTACGCGACCGAAGGCTTCCAGAGCGAGACGTCAGTCACCAAAGAGAACTTCCCGGCCATCCGCGCAAACACGATCGACAAGAACGGGGATTTCAATCCCGGCTTTGGTGGACCGATCGTCAAAGACCAGCTGTGGTTCTATCTGTCAGGCCGGTATCAGGTCGCGAACAACTTTGTTCCCGGCATGTTTTACAACCTCAATGCCAACAAACCGGATCCAGTGACTCACATCGTTTCGTACAACCCGGATCTGAGCAATCCCGCAAAGTCGCCGCGCGACTTCTTCGTGTATATGGGCCGCATGACGTGGCAGGCCAACCCGAAGAACAAGTTTGGCCTGACCTACGACTACGAAGGCAACTGCTTCTGCCCGAACAACGTGAGCGCGACACGAACGCCCGAAGCGGCAACCGACAGGCGCTTCCCGTTGCAACGGTTCGTACAGGTGGATTGGAACTCGCCGGTCAACGGCAAGGTGCTGCTCGAAGCCAGCGCCATCCATCGCGTCGAGCGTTGGGGCGACATGGCCCTGCAGACCGGCAATGCCGGTAACATCACCGCGCTCGACCCGACGGTGATCGGGATCGCCGACATCGGGTTGGCACCGAATCCGGGCTTCAACTATGGCGCCGCCGCGCAGGGCTTGGCCCCGGGGTCGCCGGCGTACAACAACTCCTGGAACACCAACTGGCACTATCGGGCGGCGATTTCGTACATCACCGGTTCGCACCAAATCAAAGTCGGCTTCAACAATGCGTCGGGTCACTTCGAAAACCTGAACTACGACGTCAACCCGATCTACTACACGTTCACGAGCGGTGTTCCGACCAGTATCACCATCAAAGACTCGCCATACACAGTGCAGGTCAACGTCGATCGCGATTTGGGTCTCTTCGCGCAGGACCGATGGACGTTGAATCGCTGGTCGCTCTACGGCGGGATCCGGTACGACAGTTTCAAGAACAGCTTCCCGGCGCAGGACCTCCTGCCCTCGAGGTACGTGCCGAATCGTCCGGTCACGCACTTCCCCGCGCAGGGCAACATCTCATGGAACGACATCACGCCCAAGCTGGGGGCGTCGTACGATGTGTTCGGTAACGGCAAAACCGCGATCAAGGTTTCGCTGAACAAGTACCTGCTCGGCTACGGCACGCTCGGGTTCTTTGAGAACGGCCTGTCGTCGAATCCTCACCCGGTCAACACGCTGACGACCAACACGTCGATCGGGTGGAACGACGCCAACCACGACCTCGTCCCGCAGTGCAACCTGTTGAATCCTGCTGCGAACGGCGAATGCACCGGGTGGGCGAACCCGGGCTTCGGCTCACTGGTGCCGACCACCACCTACGATCCCGATCTGCTGACCGGTTGGGGAAAGCGAAACTACAACTGGGAGTTTTCCGCCGGTGTGCAGCACGAGCTCCTGCCCCGCGTGTCGCTGGACGTGAGCTACTTCCGCCGGGTCTTCGGGAACTTCCAGCTGACCGACAACAGAGCGCTCTCGTCAGCTGACTTCGACACGTTCACCTTCGCCGTTCCGACCGATTCACGCCTCCCGAACTCCGGCGCGACGCTCACAGCCGTGGATGCGAGATTCCCGAAGGCGTTGGCGCAGGACTACTTCGTCACGTTGGCTGACGACCAGAACGTGAAGATTACCGATCATTGGAACGGCGTCGACTTCACCGTCAACGCCCGCCCGAAGACCGGACTGACTTTCGGGGGTGGCGTGAGCGTCGGCCGCGAAACCGTCAACGAATGCGATCTCATGACCAAGTTCCCGGAGAACACCCTGAGGTTCCTCCCAGGACCGAGCGGCGGCGACCATGTTGGCGCCGCGCCCAGCTTCCTCCCGTTCTTCGCGGCGACTCCTCTTGAGTACTGCAATCGCAATGAGGGATTTCAAACGCAGGTGAAACTACTCGGCGCCTATACGTTCACAAAGATTGACGTGCAGATCGCCGGCACCTATCAGAGCATTCCTGGCGGCCTGGAGGAGGCGCAATACCTCGAATTCTCCACCGGGACTCTCGCGCGTCCTTACGGCACGTCGGTCGTGGCGCCGTTTCGAATATTCCAGATCGTCGAGCCTGGAACGCTCCGGCTGGACCGGATCAACCAGTTCGACTTCCGCGTTTCAAAGATCTTCAGGGTTGGCACCACGCGGACGAACGTGAATTTCGATCTGTACAATGTCTTCAACAGCACGGCCGTTACGCAGGAGAACCTCACCTACACGCCTCCGTTCATTCCGAATTCGTGGCGGCAGCCGCAGTACGTCGTTCCGTCACGGTTCTTCAAGATCAGCGCGCAGTTCGACTTTTAACCACGAAGACCACGAAGATCACGAAGCGTTATGGCGGGTTCGAAAAAACCGGACCCGCCCTACGTAGCGTGGGCCGCACGGTAGCGTGGGCCGTTTTCAAGACCCTGCACTCCCGCACTACTGCCACGGAGGCCGACAAGGTGCGGATTCGTATTTCGATATCTCGCCTTTGAGGCGGGTCGCGTCCGCGTCGTTCGCTTGCTCGGCGTCGGCCACAGCACGTTGCATCCACTCCAACGCCTCGTCGCAGCGCCCCAGTTCGGCAAGCGCCATCGCGACGGTTTCGCGGTGGACCGGCGTGGGAATTGCCGTATACACCGCCAGCGCGAGTTCGTGGGCGCGGCGGCCGTCACGAAGAGAACGGTCCGGCGAGGACGCCAGCAGTCGCGCAAGGGTCGTCGCCGTGTCCGTGCGCTCCGGAAATCGTCGATTGGCCTCGGCCAGCAACGAAACCGCCTCGCCGTAGCGTGCCCGTTGCGCCAGCAGAATCGCCAAAGCCACAAGCGACTCCTCATCCTCAGGATTGACGGACTGTGACTTGGTCAGCACCGCGATGGCTTCATCGACCTGCTGAAGCCGCAACAGAACCCTGAGAAAATCGCGGACCACGTCGGTATCGTCCGGCGCAAGCTCGAACGCGGCCCGCAGAGTAGCGACTGCGTCGGCAGTCTTGCCCAGTTGCAACTGCGTGAGCCCGAGGTTGACCCGCGCCGTGGCACTGTCGGGCGCCGCCTCGATGGCCCGCGCAAAAGCCGCCGCAGCCTCTTCGTACTGCCCGGCGTCATACGCCTGCCTGCCCTGCACAACCAGTCCGCGTTCGCCCCGTACGAGCGTTCGAAGACTATCCACGATCGGATCACCCACGTTGATTCCACCGGTGCTTCGACGCTCGAGGTGCGATTGCGCTTCATCCAGACGGCCGAGCCCCCGGTAGGCCATCGCGAGCGAGTAGTGAATCGACGACGCTTGAGGCACCCGCTCGAGCGCGGCACGAAAGTGTCCGACCGCTTCATCGAAACGACGCTCGCGAAGCGCCACTTCGCCCAGGCCGTACTGCGCCAAGGCAGGAAAAACAGCGGCAACGCTGTCGAACTGCTCCCTCGCCTCCCGCAAGCGATTCATTCCCAGGTACACCTGACCGAGACGGACAGTTGCCGCGCGATCGTTCGGCTGCGCGCGGACTGCCTGCTCGAAGCGCTCTGCCGCCTCCTCCAGCCGTCCCGTTTGCTGATACACGTATCCGAGCAAATGAAGCCAGGTCGCATCCGCCGGCGCCAGTCGCGTGGCATTGAGATAAGACGCCTCGGCAGAATCGAAGAACTCATAGACGTGAAACAGCCGTCCGAGGGATCCGTACGCGTCGGCGAGCTTCCCGGTAGAGACGTCCCTGCTCTCAACCAGAGTCTCGAACGATCGTCGCTCGTCGCGGACCTGACGAGACACGGCCGGTTCGAGATCGTCGAGCCGGGGAATCGGAACGGGGCGAAGTCCACTCCTGGCTGGAGCCAGCTCGGTCGATTCTGATTGCGCTGCTTCGCCCCGGGCCGCCAGGGTACAGGTCAGAATCATGCAGATCAGAATCCCATCGTAGAGGCGGGTTCTGAATTGACGAACAGGCAGGGAAGTCATTGGACTGCGCGCGGCGGCTTGCCGGCCTCGAGGATCCAATAGCGATCGACGGCCAGATTGCGAAAGTCCTCCGCTTGCCCGCCTGGCCAGAGCACACGAACCGTCTGGGGTCCCGCTTCATCTGCCAGGCCGAACAGGACGCGCGGATCGCTGGCTACGGCGTAGCTGCCGTCGGTCTGAACGCGCCTGGTCGCCCCGCGATGACCGACTAACTCGACACGCGTTTGCAACGCATCGCGCTTGTAGCGGCCATCGATGACGCGAATGCCGATCCAATGCCGACGATGACCGCTCTCGTTGAGGAGCACCCGCACGGGACCACTGTTGTTGAACACGACGATGTCGGCATCGCCGTCGTTGTCGAGATCCCCGATCGCAGCACCTCGCGCGACCTGTAATTGGGCGAAGGGCGCACCGGCACTGTCGGATACATCGGCGAACCTCCGTCCGCGCTCGTTGTGAAACAACTGGCTACGCTGCTTCAGCGGATAACGATCCCCTTTCTGTACCTGGCTGCTCAAGTGTCTTACCGCGCCGTTGACGACGACCAGATCGAGCCAGCCATCGTTGTCGTAGTCGAGGAACCTGGTCCCAAACCCGGTGAAGCCAAGCTTGAACAGCCCGAACTCCGTCGTACGATCCTCGAACAACCCCTCGCCGAGGTTCAGGTATAACGTGTTGCCCTCGTTGTCCAGATTGGTGACGAACAGGTCCTCGTCGCCGTCGTGATCGATGTCTCCGGCATCGATGCCCATACTGCCCTGTGGCTGACCGGTCCGGTTGACCGCTACGCCGGCCAGCAGCGCCTCGTCTTTGAAGAGGCCGGTGCCCCGCTGGTTGATCCACAGCTGATTCGAATCGCCGTCGTTGGCGACATAGAGATCGGTCCACCCGTCGATGTTGATGTCCAGCGCCATCACGCCGAGCCCTCGCGCCGCGGAACGCGTGATGCCGCTGGCGGCCGAAACATCGGTGAAGGTCCCATCGCGATTGTTGTGCAGCAACCTGGCAGGTACCGGATCGTAGACGGCGGGATTGCAGTAATCGCGCGCGGACCCGGCAGAGAAGCAGCCGCGTTTCATGTCAGGCCGGAAGTTGACGTAGTTGACGACGAAGATATCGAGCCAGCCGTCACGGTCGTAGTCGAAAAATGTCGCGCCAGTACTCCAGCGGGAATCGTCGGTTCGTGTTTTCGCAGTGACGTCACTGAAGGTGCCGTCGCCGTTGTTGCGGAACAGCTGGTTCGATCCCAGGTTGGTTACATACAGATCGATCCAGCCATCGTTGTCGTAGTCGCCGGTTGCCGCGCCCATGCCGTACCCCGTCGCAACGATCCCGCTGCGATCGGTGACGTCGGTGAACCTGAATCGCGGGCCTGCCGCTGACGCGTCGTTGCGAAATAGCCGACCACCGGAACCCCGACTGCCGAGTCCCGAGGCCCGAGCCCCGAGTTCCGAGTCGCGAGCCCCCAATGCCGAGTCCCGAGTGCCGAATCGCGAGTCAGAGCCTTGGACTACAAACAGATCGAGGTCTCCGTCATTGTCGTAGTCGAAGAGCGCGCCGCCGGGGCCGATGACTTCGGGAAGAAGCAGATCGCCGGCGGCACCGTTGACGTGGACGAAGTCAGGACCGGTCTGCGCCGTGACGTCTGTGAACGGCACGGCCGGTTGCCCATTCACAACGTCGTTCGTCACTGCTGCATGGGCGCCGAGCGCAAGCATGCACGCAACCGCCAGAGCCCGTACTCTCGTCACCGCCCCATCTTAGCGCGGCCAATACCGCACCTGGCCGAAGCTAGCCGCCGCTCGTCGGATGATGTACCGGATCATCGACGGTCCACGGTGTGCGGCATGGCTGCCTGTTCTCGTACAAGCGCAGATTGGTGGACAGCGTGCGCACCAGATCCTCCCGGTTGGCCGCGCGAGCGGACTTGATCGCTTGCTGTTGCCACGTCACCGCCTCGTCGAACCGGCCGGTTTCGGCGAGCGCCATCGCCATCGTCTCGGCCATGGCCGTTGTCTGCTGCGACTTCATCAGCTCACTCATGATGGACGTGGCCCGCGCGCCGTCGCGCACGCGATCGTCTGGCGCGGCCGCGAGCAGACGAGCCAGCGCATGCGGAAACCCCGGCTGATCCGGAAAGCTCCGGATCGCGCTTTCGAATCGAGAGCGCGCTTCCTGATAACGCCCCAGACGCACCAACCCCATCGCATACCCGAAGGCCGCCTGAGACACCGCCGGATCGAGCCGCAGTACTTCCGAATATTGCGTGAGTGACTCCTGCACGCGTCCGCTGCGACGAAGCACGTTGGCGAGGCTGAAATGAGGCTCGGCATAAGCAGGATCGCTGGCGACTGCCGCTTCGAAGGCCTTGATCGCCTCACCGTCCTGTCCGCTCGCGTCCATGAGCACACCTATCGCAAAGTGTGCACGCGCGAGCGAGGGCGATAGACGCACCGCCTCTCGATACTGTTGCAGCGCCGCCTCCGCATCACCCTGCATGTAGAGGGCGGTGCCGAGGTTCAGGCGATTGAATGCGTTTCCTGGCGCGAGTTCGATCGCCTTTTTCAGGTTCTCGGCTGCCTCGGCCCACTGCCGGTTCCCGAGCGCCTGCGAGGCGCGTGCTTCGTACGCGGCGGCATTCTGAAGCAGCCTTGCGATTTCGGCCAGCCGCGGGTCGACGGGCGGCAGGCCAACGTCGCCACGCAGCTTCAGGTGTTCTTCAGCCTTCTCTCGATTGCCGAGGCCACGATACGCGAGCGCCAGCGGATAATGCACCTGCGTCGCCTCCGGGCCTCTCGCGAGCGCAGTCTCCAGGTACTTCACAGCGGCTACATAATCCTGCCTCGCCAGCGCAA
>JBKPNV010000171.1:0-6388 GCA_046732795.1 Acidobacteriota bacterium | reverse complement strand
TCCTTGGCGAGCGGCATCGCGTATTCGCGCATGACGCCGACCTCGGCGGGATCGAGGCGCATGATGATGTCGCCATCGGTGATCGTCACGAACTTGTCGATCGTGTCGAGCAGATCGAGCTGATTGAACGTCGTCTGATCGAAGGCGTCACCCTTGAAGGCGCGCTCCAGCGCAACGCGCGCTCCCGGCTCGTCGCCGGTCCGCAACAAGTGGGTGCCCAGATCCGAGTACGCGCGCGTGTTGTCGGTATCCAGCATCAGCGCGCGGCGAACGAGCGTCACCGCCTCGTCGAACCGGTAATTGCGTGCAAGGTGATCGCCAGCCACGCGATACACCTCGCCATAACTCGGGTTGATCTTCAGAACATCCTGCGCCAGCCGATCGAATTCAGCGGTCTTGTCCTCGAGCCGCGCGATCGCCGCGTCGAGTGAACGCGCCTCGAGACTGTTCGGATTGACTGCGAGCGCCTTCTTGATGCTTTCGCGCGCTGCATCGCGCTCGCGATCGTCGAGCGCGAGCTCGGCCTGCAGCAGAAGCGCGGGCACCGAATTCGGGTTGATCTTGAGCGCGCGTTCGAGTGCGGCCCGCGCTGCCGGCGGATTCATTCCCGTGTTGACCTGGGCCGCGCCAATGAGCGCTCCGACATGACTGTCGTCGACGCGCAGAGCCTCCTGGAACGACTTCATCGCATCGGCAGGATTGTGCTTGTCGAGGAACAGCTCGCCCCACGCCGCGTTGATGTCGGGGTCGTCCGGCGCCAGCTTGTTGGCGTCGCGGAAGTAACTGTTCGCATCCTTGAACGCCTGAGCGTCCTGGAACGCGGCAAGCGCGCCCGCTGCCTGTGCAAGGCGGAAGAAATCGCGCGCCGAGCGGGGTGACAGCCGCCCGGTGAGCCCGCGCAGCCGCCTGATTCCGTCCGCGCGCTTACCGAGGTACAGCTCCAGCAACCCCAACTCGAGGGCCGCATCACTATCAGGTTGCGCCGATGCTACCGGCGTGAGCAGCGTCTGCGCTTCCTGGTAATGACCCTGCGCAATCTGGGCGCGGGCACGCAGCGCGATCGAGGGCGCATCGGTCGCACTTTTCAGGAGCCGCTCGACTTCCTCGAACTGACCCGCATTCAGCGCGCGCGCCGCCGGACTGGACGTCGGGGCTGCCGGCTTTCCGCCGCCCTGCTGTGCCGACGGAACCGTACCCGCCGCGAGGAGCAGCACCCAAGCGATGCACGCACGCCTGACACTCAACAGAGCTCCCATGATTCCCCTACCCCTCGTCGAGGTCTCGCGAGCCTTACTCCTCATCCGGATCTTGCGGCAAGCCTTCGAGTTCTTCCAGAAATATGAGTGCCCGGTGCGAGGGAATCTCGAACCGTTTGCCGCACGTCTTACAGACGAGGTCATCGTCTACCCGAATCAAGTGATCCTTTGATTTGCCGAAGAGGACGCGATCCCGCTCGTTGGCCCCTGATGGAATCTGAGCCTTCTTCGTCCGACGCAACCACTTGATGGAGTAGTCATTGGTGCGACGGCAGCGCGGACATTGGAAGCGAGCCGGACGCTGCTCAGGCTTCTCCGTGAAAAACTGTCGTTCGTCCACGCGCGAAGCGTACCACACTGATAGACTGGACATGACGGCTCTCGGCTTTGCGCTCCGCCTTTGGCTGAGGAATATGGGCTGCCGGGAGCCAGGAGCCCTGAAGCCCGAAGCCAGACGCACAGAGCCCAAAGCCAGACATGGCCGACACCGAACCCCAACTGCCATCGGAACTGCCCGTCCTGCCGCTGAGACGCACCGTCGCGCTGCCACTGACGCTGCAGCCGCTGGCCGTCAATCGTCCGGTCTCGATCGAAACGGTCAACCGGGCGCTTGGTGTCGACCGCCTCGTGTTCCTGGTGCTGCAGAAGAACGACGCTGAAGATCCGGGGCCCGATGATCTGCTCGAGGTCGGCACCGTCGGCGTCATTCGCCAGATGGCCAAGGTCCCGAGCGGAATCAACATCATCATCGAGGGACTGGCCCGTGCCCGCGCCACGCTGGTCACGCGCACCGGCACCAGCATGCGGGCGCAGATTGTTCAACTTCCCGAGACCTTCGAGCGCACCATCGAGGTCGAGGCGCACATCCGCCGTATCCAGGAGCTGATTGAAAAAGCGCTCTCGCTCTCGACTGGACTCTCCGAAGACTTACGCGGCGTCGTCATGAACATCGACGACCCGCTGCGACTCGCGTACGTGCTGGCGAGCCTCATCGAGATGAAGCCGTCCGACCGGCAGGAGATGCTCGAGGCGACCGATCTCCTCAAGAAGCTCGAGATCGTGTCGTCGTCGCTGACGCGTGAGGTTTCGCTGCTCGAAGTAAAGGGCAAGATCGAGTCCGCCGCGCAGCAGGAAATGACCGACGCGCAGCGCCAGTACTACCTGCGCCAGCAGCTCAAAGCCATTCAGCAGGAGCTCGGCGAAGGCGAAGGCAACGAGATCGCCGAACTGCGTAAGCGCGTCGAGGACGCCAAGCTGCCCGAGGGCGTCAACACGGCGGCGATGCGCGAGGTCGATCGCCTGGCGCGGATGACGGCAGCATCACCCGAGTATCAGATGCTGCGCACCTACATCGATTGGCTGCTGGATATTCCGTGGTCGGTGACGACGGAGGACCGCATCGATCCGATCGAGGGACGCCGCGTGCTCGACGAGGACCACTACGACCTCGACAATGTCAAGGAGCGAATCATCGAGTACTTGTCGGTCCGCAAACTGAAAGGCGACATGAAGGGGCCGATTCTCTGTTTCGTCGGCCCTCCGGGAGTCGGCAAGACATCGCTCGGTCAGTCAATCGCGCGCGCGATGTCGCGGAAGTTCGTCCGCCTGTCACTCGGCGGTGTCCGCGACGAAGCCGAGATTCGTGGCCATCGGCGCACGTACATCGGCTCGATCCCCGGCCGCATCGTCCAGGCGCTCAAACAGGCTGGCTCGATGAATCCGGTCTTCATGCTCGACGAAATCGACAAGGTGACCGCCGGAGGGTTCTCCGGCGACCCGGCGGCGGCGCTGCTCGAAGTGCTCGACCCGGCGCAGAACCATTCGTTCCGCGATCACTACCTGGAGATCCCCGTCGATCTGTCGCGAACCCTGTTCATTGCGACGGCAAACCAGCTGGGCACGATTCACCCTGCCCTCCTGGACCGGATGGAGATCATCCAACTGGCCGGCTATAGCGAGGAGGAAAAGGTCCACATCGCCCGCAAGTACCTGTTGCCTCGCCAGATGAACGAACATGGGTTGCCCGAAGGAAGCATGGAGCTTTCTGACGCAACGCTGCGGCTGGTCATCAGCGAATACACTCGCGAAGCGGGCGTCCGCAACCTCGAGCGCCAGCTCGGGACGCTTGCGCGTAAGGTGGCGGCACGGATCGCGACACGCGCACTGGGTACGCCGGAACCGCCAGCCACCGTGATCAACCCGTCCGATGTCGAAAGCTATCTCGGCCCCGCTCGCTTCAAGAAAGAGATGGCCTTTCGCACCTCACGGCCCGGTGTGGCCACCGGTCTGGCCTGGACGGAAACCGGAGGAGACGTGCTTTTTGTCGAAGCGACCTTGCTTCCGGGCGGGAACCAGAACATTATCTTGACGGGCCAGCTCGGGAATGTGATGCAGGAATCGGCTCGGGCAGCCCTGAGTCACATTCGGGCAAACGCCAGGGAGCTCGGAATTTCACCGGAATTCCTCGCGCAGCAGGACCTGCACGTCCACGTGCCGGCCGGGGCCATCCCGAAGGACGGCCCCTCGGCCGGCGTGACGATGGCGACGGCGATCCTCTCGGCAGCGCGAAAGGTGCCGGTCAGGCGCGATATCGCGATGACAGGCGAGATCACGTTGAGCGGCCTGGTGCTGCCGGTCGGCGGCATTCGTGAGAAGTCGCTGGCGGCGCGCCGGTCGGGCATCAAGACCGTCATCCTGCCGGCCTTGAACGAGCCCGATTTGACGGAGCTGGCCGAGGAAATTCGGAAGGATATGACATTTGTTCCGGTCGAAACGCTGGAACAGGTCGTCGCAGTTGCACTGTCGGACAGTCAGCCGCCGCAGGTGAGCGGATCGGATCACGTAGAGGCGGATCTTCAGACCCGCCAAGCGAGGTAAGCCAGTCTTTGGCACAAGCGATCGTCTTCTACATCTCTGGTCACGGGTTTGGGCACGCCTCGCGCTCCATCGAGGTCATCAACGCCATCCTCGCCCAGCGTCCCGAAACACGAGTCGGCGTCCGAACGTCCGCTCCGCGCTGGCTGTTCGACCTCACGGTCAAAGGGAAGGTCAGTTACAGCACGCTCGAGTGCGATACCGGCGTCGTGCAGTCGGACGCGTTGACGCTGGATGAAGCCGACAGCATCAGGCGCGCTGCCGCATTCCACAGCGATCTCGTCACGCGCGCGGCCAGCGAAACGCGGTCATTGCGGGAGCTCGGTGCCGGGTTGATCGTCGGGGACATTCCCCCGCTCGCGTTTGCCGTTGGCGCCTCGGCCGGCATTGCCTCAATCGGACTCGGCAACTTCACCTGGGACTGGATTTACGCCGATTACCCTCGCGTACGCCTGGCGCCCTCGCTGCTGCCGACGATTCGCGGCGCGTACTCCAAGGCATCGATGGCACTGCGGCTGCCGATGTCTGGTGGATTCGAGAGCTTCTCCAACGTCAGGGACATTCCATTCATCGCCCGGCACGCGCATCGATCGCGAGAAGAGGTGTGCAAGCTGCTCAAGATTCCGGCGGACAAGCCGATCGTGTTGTCCTCCTTCGGTGGGTTCGGACTCGCCGGTATCGATACCGAGGTCTTGTCCAAGTTGAAGAAATACACCGTGCTGATCACGGCGATGACGCCGCTGCAGCGCGTGAAGAAGGACACACCGCCCACGGAAAGGAAAGGTTCGCTCGTCACGATCAACGAAGAGGCGATGTACAACCTCGGTGTTCGTTATGAAGATCTGGTCGGTGCCTCGGAGGCGGTCGTGACCAAGCCCGGGTACGGCATCATCTCCGAGTGCATCGCCAATGATGCCGCCGTACTGTACACACAGCGCGGACACTTCCCGGAATACGACGTGCTCGTCGACGAGATGCCGAAGTACCTCCGATCGGCCTTGATCGGCCACGACGACCTGCTCGCGGGCAAATGGGAATCAGCGCTGGACAAGCTGCTCGCCCAGCCGAAGATCAAGAAGAAGCCAGAAACCAACGGCGCGGACGTGGCTGCCGAAGCCCTGCTCAAGGCGCTCGACAAGCCGCCCAAGAAGCCGCGGGGACGTCCCAAGGTCAAGGTCTAGACCGACGGCTCAGAGGATGGCGTCGGCTTGGTGACGATCGTCACGGCACGCGCGTCCGCGTTCGTCCACGATCGTGATCAGACCCCGGGTCCAGGTTTCGTAGGTTCCTACCAGGCAGCCGCACGGCAACACGGCGCCGGAGACCAGGTTTCTCAGACCAGGTGTCCACCCGAGGATCGTGCGCGCCCTGGCGCGAGCCCCGTGCGGTGTTAAAGACGTTAAGGATGTTAGGGGTGTTAACAACACCCATCGTCATCTGCAAGTAGAAGGCCACGCACGGCTACATTGTCTTGGTCTTCAGCTTGCCTCCGCCATCCGCGCTCTGCTTGCCGGTGACGGTTGACTGCGTGAGCTCAGTGATGTCGCCGTAGGTGACCAGACGCGGCGGTGAATATGGTTGTTTCGACGGTTTGCTCTCTGGTTCACTCATAGGAACTCCGCGGTCGCCTCCATCAGCTGTTTTTCAAGGAACCTCTGGCAATTCGTGAACAGCTGGCCGATATCGTTTCCGAACGTGAGAAGACGGACGTGGACGTCCTGCGCAATACGACTCAGCACATCGAACTCGATCGCTCGCATGGTCCCGTCGAGCAGATAGTTGCCGTACGTATTGCGTACGAGGGACATCATGGCAGCCTGCGGTCGCAGTGACCGGACCGTCACGCCGGGAAGGGCTCGCTCACGGCTGCCGAGAACGTAAATGGCGTTCAGCGGCAGTGGTGAATCCTGGAATTGCTGTCCGCTTTCAAGGTCGAGATAACGTTTGTCATACGTGGGTGTCAGTGCCGGCAGTTCGTCCTCCGATCCAAACAAAGCGGCAGCGGAATCCGGCCAGAAGGTGAGTCTCGGGTAGCTCGGGTGCGCCAGAATGCGTCCCTGCCGCTCTACAAGAGGCAGGAGATCGTCGGACAGCACGCGGTAACCGAGCGCGGCAAGCGCTCCAGCCGTTGTCGATTTGCCAGCTCCGGCCTGCCCAAGGAACGCGACCGCTCCAGAGCGGATCATCACGGCGCTGGCGTGCAGAGGCACGATGCCACGCAGCCGCATGACGAAACCGAGCACGGGCCCGAGCAGGTA
>JBKPNV010000170.1:0-21614 GCA_046732795.1 Acidobacteriota bacterium | reverse complement strand
CTCCTGCGAATGTACGGCGCGCGAAGAAGGTGGCAGGCTGCAGTGCCCGTACCCCGAAATTCGCAAGTGCCAACGGACGGCGTGGCCACCGCAGCGGGCCGAGTATCGAATCGGCGATCGCCGCCCACGATTCGACCAGTGGCCCCATGAGGCGCTGATACGCGGACGCATCCCGTTCGAGCGTTTCGGCCGTGCGCTCCACGGACCGGTAGACGCAGGCCGCCGGCGCGTCATCCAGAGGATGCGCCAGCATCACCGGTGGCGTAATCCATGCGAGCCCGTGTGCAGAGAGCGGAAGCGAATTGAAGAATGGCGAGACGACAGCGAATGGATGTACTGCGGAGCAGACGTCGTGCACGCAACCAGGCAGCGTCAGCTCCGCCGATCGGCAACCGCCGCCGATTGAGGGGGCGCCTTCGAAGACGATGACTTTGCGGCCGGCCTGGGCGATGGCGATCGCGGCGGATAACCCGTTGGGCCCCGAGCCTATGACCACCGCGTCAACATCGCTCACCGGGCGCTTGCCTCGAACACAATCAGCCTACGAGGCGGCGGAGCCGGGATTCGATGATGGTGGCCAGATCCGTGGACCTGGCAAACTCTCCACAGAGGCATAACCCATCGGTGACCGCGGGCGGTGGTTTCCTCCCGGGCGAAAGTCGTCATTTTATAGCGACTCAGGCGTTCCACCTCGTTGAGTGATCCTAGGTCCATGGTCCTCAGCCGCCAAGACCAAGAACCAAGGACGAAGGAGCCAGGGCGCAGTTGCTCAGCGCTTCATCTCATCCTCGATCCGTTTACGGATCGCGTCCGCGGATGCGTTACGCGGCGCCGGCGGCGTGTTGATGTCGCCGCCGAGGCGTTCGGACATCATCAGCGTGAGCAGCGCCTCCATCACGTTGCCGGTCATCGGCGACCCGCCCTCCTTGCCGTTCTGGGCGGCGATGAGGATCTTCGGCACCACATCCACCCGCGACGACTGAATCGCCTCGGCAAAACGGTTCAGGACCTGCTGCGTCAACTGCAGGCGCGGGCCGCCGTACGCGCGCACCTGCTCCTCGATCGCCATCGCCTGCGCTACACCGACGCGCGCCGTCCGTTCGGCATCGGCCGCGGCGATCGCCTGAATACGCTTGGCCTCGCCTTCGCCGACGATGCGGATCTTCTCGGCCTCGGCCGCTGCCAGCGTTTGAATACGGGAGGCTTCCTGCCGCGAGCGCTCGTATTCCGCCTTACCCTGGTTCGACTGGATGTCGATCGACAGCTCCGACTCCGTGATCAACGTCTGCTGTTTGGCGCGCGCCTCCGCTTCGCGCAGCTCTTTCTCCTTCATCGCCGCCTTCTCCTGGCGCGTGTAGGTCTCCACCTGTTCTTCCGCGATCTGACGCGAGCGCAACTGCGTCAGGATCGTTTCGATCTGGCTTCCCGGAACGCCGGCCGTCGGCGTACCGATCAGGACCTCCTGGAGCTCGAGGTTGTACTCGGCGAACTTCTCCTTCATCTGTTCGCCCGATTGCTGCTGGATCGCGCTGCGATCCTGAATGAGCTGGATCAACGTGCGCGTCTGACCGATGTTCTTGAAGTACGCCGACACCATCGGATCGAGCGTCTGCTCGACGAGGCGCTTGATGTCGCCGAACCGTTGAATCACCAGCGGCGCCTTGCGATAGTCGATGTGCACGACCACTGACAGCGGCAGCGACGGCTCGAACGCGTCCTTGGTGATGAGCAGCACTTCCGACAGGTTCTCGTCGTAGCGATGCGAGCCGGTCTCCGACTTGTTCCACTTCAGGATGAAGTTCGTTGTCGGCACCATCATCACTTTGCCGGCGTAGGTGTTGAACGCGTACTTGCCGGGCAGCAGCGGCTCGTTCCACACGCCGCGCGAATGCTTCTTGACTAGCTCGCCGTGCTTGTACTGATCGCCGGTGAGGTCGACACCTGCCTCACCGGTGTATGAGACGACAACGCCGACGTTGCCGACCTCGATCACCGTCTTCGGAATCATCTCGACGGTCGCAAACAAGCGGTTGACGTAATAGGTGCCTTCGACGAGCGTCTGCAATTGACGGCCGCGCAGCCCGCCTGCGAGCAGGAACTTCTCCGGGTCCTGGAAGTTGTTGTGATACAAGTCCGGCGCCGCCGCATCGTCACCAACCGTCGGCGCGATGATCTGCCCCTCGGGTAACGAAGGGCCGTCGTGCACTGTCACGATACCGATCGCGTCGGCAGCGTCCTTGATCACGACCGGCTCGAAGCCGCCGCGATCGCCGATCAGCCCGGCCATCCGCTTGAAGGTGTCGGCCTCGGTCGGATCGAGCGGGAGGAAATGCACGCGCTCGTTGGTGATCACCACGAACTGCGCCGTGTTGAACGCGTAAGTGCCCTCACGCACAATCTTGCGCTGCGGTCCACGCTGACCGCCGTCGCGCAGGAATGCCGCGACGTCCTGAAAGTCGTGCGCCGCGATGTTGCTTGCAAGTGTCTGCGTGGGCGCCAGCGGGACACCATCGCGCGCGAAGACATAGCCGATCTTGCCTTGCGGAATCGTCACGAGCGGCATCTTGTGCAGCCGATACTGGAACGGCATCAACACGTGCCAACCGCCTCGCAGCAGCGCCGGCTGAAAGCCGGCCTCACCGTTCAGCGCGATGATGCCGCGGCCGACCGAACCTGACGGGCTCCACAGCTTCTCCACGATGCCGACGCGATCGTTCGGGATGTAGCGAAACGTCAGCAGGATCACGATCAGCGCGAAGAGCCCGAAGACAATCCACAGAACGAGCGACAACGTTACGGCGTTCATGACGTGCGATCCTTTCTCTCGCGAATCGATGGGTCACGCGTACGTGCGCGCGATCCGGACCACCGCCCGGATATGCGTCGACGGTCGTGGCAGACGAGGTCTATTGCGGGATAGTGGGAAGGACGACGAGGTGGACAGCCCGGCGGGTTGTGGTGGGCATAGTCACAATGTATTAGACGAGCACGGGCCACCCGATGTTCGGCGGGACCCGAACGGGCGCGAAGGGATGTCAAAAGCCCCTCACTGGAACGGAGCCATGACATACGACTTTCTCATCGATAGTTACGATACCGAGCGACTGAAAGTGCTGAGCGTGTGGAGCGAGTTCACCGATGACGATCTCGCGGTCCGGCCACGGCTCGACGATTCACGAGGACGCAGCGTTCTCGAGCAGATGGTGCATCAGTGCATCAGCGAGGACACGTGGTTCCGCACGATGCTGGGCATCGATATCGGGACACCGGCACTCCCTCAGCTGGAGACTCGATTCGGATTCATGACGCACTACGCCGATCAGAGTCGGAAGCGGCTCGATCGGCTGCGCCCGACCAACGAGCCATGGTGGGAGGAGTCGGTCCCGTTCTTCGACGTGCAGCGCTCGCGCGCCTGGGTCATGACGCGCCGGCTGACTCACACCTCACACCACCGTGGACAGCAAATGGCCATGCTGCGGATGCTCGGACGCGATCTGCATAGCAACTATGGGCCAACGGCCGACACCGGTGGGCTGATGCAGAATCACGCTCCGACCCTCTACGCGTATGCGAGCCTCGACGCGCTGCTGGATGGCGAGAGCCGGGGCGGCGCGAAAACACCACTTCCGGCAAGAGGCGGCAAGGCACTGACCGAACGGCCCTCAGGCTAGACGATGTCAGTGCCCGGGGTTTTCATGTCGTCGGAGAGCGGGGGCTGCAGCGCCCCGCGCCGCAATGACCGCGCAGGCTCACGCCTGCGCTCTGCGAGGAAGGATGCCCGCAGCTTTCTACAGCAGTGAGAGCCGCGTCGCGTCACAACGCGAGCGGCTGCAATCCGTACGCACGAGCGAGGTCGTTCATCGCCGGCCGCAGAACGCCCCATAGTCGCGCCACTTCGGTTCCGTAGTTGCCTCGTACCACAGCCTGATTGATCTTGCGGCCGTCCTCGAGCATCCGCTCGACCTGAACGCGCGTCTCCTGCCACTTGTCGGTGGCGTCGAATTTCCGCCGCAGTTGGTTTGTCGATCGATTCAGGTCGCCAAGCGCGTCGTCGAGTTCGTCCTTGCGTTCCTTCGCGACGTTCTTCTGCGCCTCTGTCGACGTACCGCGCTTCGCGCGCCGGGCGTCGCCCTGCGCTGTCGTCGCGCCTTTCTCTTTTGCGTCTTTCGCGTTGTCACCGCGCTTTTCGAGATAATTGCGGAACTCGTCGACACCGTTCTCGACCTTCACGATCAGATCGGCGACGCGAGCCTTGGGCAGGGGCTGAGCTGCGGCCGTTCCGATCGTGACGCTTGCCACGACTGCCACGATCATCAGACCCGGTTTGTACCAATCGAAGCGCATCATCATCGACCTCCGCCGTCAATCGTGAGTGAATGTCACATACATCAGGCGCCCTTCTCGCTGAACCTGCAAGGTCACTGGCGATCCGGACGGCAGTGCGCGAACCGCGTCTCTGAGCCCCTGCAACGTCGAGATCTCCTTGCCGTTCACGCTGCGAATGACGTCCTGAGCCTGAACGGGCACTTCGCTCGTCGCGCCCGCCGTGCGTGCGACGATGATGATGCCGTACGGCGCTCTCAGGCCGTCCACCTTGGCAGCGATCTGGGCATCGATTTCGACGCCAAGAAGTCCGAGCTCGGGCACCAGATGCTTCTCCGGGTCTGCCATCGCGGACACTGAATCGAAGTCGCTCCGCTGTTCGACCGGCGCGATGCTGAGAGTCTGCTGGCTGCCGCCCCGGAGCACGACCATCTGCACGTTCTCGGTCGAGTCTCTGAGGCGGAAGTTGTAGTTCACCGTTGGCAGGTTCTCCGCCGGCTGGCCATCGATGGAAATGAGGATGTCGCCGATCTTCAGCCCCGCCTTCTCCGCCGGACCACCCGGCGCCACGTCAGAAACGATGAGGCCGTAGTCTCGGGGCAGCTTGAGCGCTTTGCCCATGTCGTGGGTAATGGTCTGGATGTTCATGCCGACGACCTGGCGGCGAAGCTGGCCGTACTGTCTGAGCTGCCGGTAGACAGTCCTGACCGTCGCACTCGGAATCGCAAACCCGAGTCCTTCGTTGCCGCCTGACTGCGAGAAGATGAACGTGTTCACGCCGACCACTTCGCCGCGGATGTTGACCAGTGGTCCGCCAGAATTCCCGGGATTGATTGGCGCATCGGTCTGCACGTAGATCAGAGGTGAATCCGGGTCGATCTGTCGCGCGACCGCAGAGACCAATCCGTGCGTCAGGCTGTTGCGCAACCCGATCGGACTTCCGAACGCGAAAACGTTCTCACCCTGGCGGACCTGTGAGTAGGTGGCCAGGGGCAAGGCGGGCAGCTTCTGGCCGTCCACCTTTAACAGAGCCAGATCCAATTCTGTCGTGATGCCAACGATACGCGCCGGGAACTCGTAGGTTCTGCCCGACAGCGCCGTCGCGAGCGTTCCGTCCGCGTTCTCGGGCGGCAGCACGATGAGGACGCGCCGCGCACCGTTGACGACGTGGGCGTTCGTGATGATGTAGCCCTCCGCATCGATTACGAACCCAGACCCGGTCGAGCTCTGCTTTCCGATGACGACGTTGGCCTCGCTGCTGCCCGATTCCTCACGTGTACTGCCGTAGCTGTTCACCACGATCTGCACGACGCTGGGCCAGACCTTCTTGGTCAGCGCGTCCATTGCCTCGTTCATCCGCGCCAACGGGTCCTGCGAAGGAGCAGGTTTCTGTCCGGCGTACGCCGGGGCTGTTGTGACGAGAAGGAGCATTGGCAGGATGGGGCACAGCCTGCGGAATCGAATGCGGCGGGAGGATCGTGTCATCGCGTTGCCCTTCACTATATCCACTGACGCGCACACCGGTTCGCAGGCCACCACATGTCGTGGGCGGCGTGGTTCTGGCCGTCGATTACCGGAATGAATTCGCGAATCGATTGATCAACACAGTGTGTCAGGCACAGGCCGTGCCGTCGAAGGAGCCCTGTGGTGTAGACGTGACGAAATTCAACCGCGCATCGCGCGCTCGTGCAGCGTGCTCAACGCCTGCCAGGCAGCGGCGACCGCGCCTTCCATCCAGTCGGGAGACGATTCGGGCGCCGTTGCCGCGGAGCCGATGATGATGCGGTTGTCCATCGTCGAAAGTTGCGCGCGGCGCGCCGGAGTAACCCCCGCTGCGTAGCCACCCTCGCTGTACTTCACCTTGCGCCACCACACGGCGAACGCGCTTTCGAACTCCTGCCGGACTTGCGGATGGACTTTGCTCGCGTGCGTCAAGACGTGCTCGACACGTTCTTTGATCGAGCGGTCGAGCAGGTCGCCCACCGGCTGGTTGGCATAGAGGCCCAGCAACACGCCTTTGCGCGAGAAGTAGTCGTTGCATGGATACGAGAACTCGCCCAGCGGGAGATTGGAGTAGAGATGCCCTCCAAAGATCTGATCGTCCTCCTCCCAGAAGCGGCGCTTCATCGCCAGCCCCATCTTGGCGCTGTTGCTGTAGGTGATGGATCTCGCCGCCGCCATCAGCTCGGACGACAGGTTGATATCGACGCCAGGCAGCACCGACAGCGGCAGGCAGACAGCGACGAAGTCGGCGCTCACCTCGCGGCGCCCGCCGTTTCGTGTGTCGTTGTAGACGACTTTCACGCCCGTATCCGATTGATGGACAGACTGGACCTCCGCATTGAACGTGATGCGGGCAGCACCAATCGCACGCTCGAAGCCTTTGGGAAACTGATCCATGCCGCCGACCGGTTGAAACATCGGCGCCGCTGTCGTCCCGGTCGTCGCCGGCACCGATCGCATCCGCTGGCTGAAACCAGACCGCAGCAGGGCGGCAAAATCGTAAGGTGTGCCAGGTCCGCGAATGGCGAACGCCTTGTATCGTCGGTCGCTGCTATCGAGATAGCCGTGCCCCACGAGGTACGTCAGGAATCGCTGTTTGTCTTCCGCCGTCAGCGGAAGATCGAGTTGCCGCTGGTCGAGCGCCTTCACGAGCAGCTCGTTGGTGTAGCCGATCATGTCGGCTTTAACTTCGCGAAGGCGCACGCGCCTCCCGGCGAGCGGACCGACTTCCTGTCCTTCGTAATAGAAGTAGGCATTCTCGGCCTCGTTGATGAAGATCTCGATCGCCACACCCAGTTCTCGGCAGTAGTTCAGGACCCCGGCGTGCGTGTACGGGATCCGCCACGCACCGACGTTCACATACAGGCCCGCGTCGAAGTTGCAGACTTGGCGCTCGCCGCCAATCTCGGTGTGCTCGGTGCCGCGCCGCACGGTCCATGCCAGGCCTCCGACACGATCGCGCGCTTCGAGGACGTGATAGTCGTAGCCAAGTTTGCCGAGCTCGTACGCGATGACGAGACCTGACACGCCAGCGCCGAGCACGAGCACTTTGCCGCGCGCCGGCCGGCCTGAAAGCGACGGACGCTGACCAGCCGCGCCGGCCATCAGTTCCCACGACGTCATCGCGCTCATGACGAGGGACGTTCCTCCGATGAGGCCCAGTTCCTCGAGGAAGCGACGTCGCGTGAGTGCAGACGCGGTGCCGATCCTGGTGATCAACATGGCAGACCTGCTCGCTCGGCGCATCTACACCGTCTCGCGTCGACGCGGAGCGTAGCACGACGTGAAGGTAAGCGCCCGGCTGTTATAAGATCACGAATTCCACATTGCCAGAGGGTGTGCCAGAAATGATCAAAGTGATCGATATCGAGAGCCGGGATCGCGTCCCCGTTGCAGAAGGCCACGTCAGAAAGATTCTTGGACCAAGCGAAGAGGGCACGAGAGTTCAGATTGCGGTCGAGAACGTAGACCCAGGCAAGACCTGTCGTCTGAGTACCAGCGACCAAACGCAAATCGCATACATCCTCGAAGGGACGGATGCGAAAGTGTCGTTCACGATCGCGGGGAAAAGCGGCGAGCAAATCGCCCAGCGCCGCTCCGGCATCTACCTGGAACCGGGCGAGCAGGCCACCATTACGGCATCAGCGACTCCGCTGGTTCTCCTGCTCGTGGCCGTTCCCAAGCACACCGGCAAGCCCACGGGTGGCAGGGCGCCGGCCGCCGGTTACGTTTTCGAAGAGGCACAGCTGCGATCGCTCGTCGATGAGAAGCAGTTCCGTGAACGCACATTCTGGGTCAACAAGGAAACCGGCCTCTCCGGCTCCTGGGATCTGCAGATCGGCCGAATGGCGTACGCGCCGCACGCGCATTCACCGCGTCACGTTCATCATCCGTCGCAGACCAGCCCGGTGATCCCGGAGCATTTCTATTTCATCGAGAAGGGCACCGGCGAAGTGAGGCACGATACGGGGAGTTTGCCGGTAGGACCCGGAAGCCTCGTGCTCATCCCCTCTGGCGAATGGCATCAGCTGATCGCGTCCGATACCGGTTTCGACTACATCGAGTTCCAGGCGCCTTTCGACTTCGTCACGACGATGGACCACGACCCTCTGGGCAAGAACTGGTACATCAAGGGCACAGACGACGGGACGGGCAAGCCGAAGCTGTGGGTACAGAGTTAGTCGCATGAAGCAGCTGCTGCGCATTGCTCCGCTCTGCCCCTCGCGATGATAGCCGTGCGGGACCGTATGTCCGGGAGCGAAACCGTAGGAAGTGTATCGGCACAGCATGGTGGTCGGCGGCGATGCTGAGGTGCGTGGATCAAGTCGGTTTTGTGGACCGGCGTACGGTCCCGCACGGCCTCCCGCCGGTCGAGCCTTGCCAGATCACGTCACCACAGTGACGCACTAGCCCGAAACTACCGCCTCCGCCAGCTGATAGGCCATTATCCGCTGCTGCTCTCGCATGCGTTCGGGCGACATTTGCGTGCCCCCTGGCGCCGGCGACTGCGCCGACTCGCGCGCGCGTGCGGCCATCCGAGCCATCGCTGCCGCAATCGTCTCGGCGCCGACCTGCGTCCCGTCGGATTTGGTCAGGAACCGCTTGATCGATTCCTCGCCTCCAACGGGAAATGCCTCGCGAAGCTCGAGTCCGAATTCGCGCAGGAACTCGCGCTCGCCTCCGACTGGAAGACCGAACACCCATGGCTCGTCTTTGATCAGATCGAGAAAGCGCTGCACGAACGGCTTCTGCGCGTCGGGAATGTTGGCCATGTCGATCCGGGCCAGCATGTCGATCATCGCGCGATACACGAAATCGAAGACGATGCCGCTGCCCGGCGGATGCGCCCCCACGAATCGAAACGTGGCGCGAGCGGCGTCTTCCGGCAGGTACATCGTGACGCCTTCCAGAATGAAGAATGTCCGCTGCGCCTGGTCGTAGCCGTGCCGCCTCAGCACCCCGGGAAGGTCTTCGTGCTGAAAGTCGATCGGCACGTAAGTCAGATTCGCAGGCGGTGTGCCTACGACATGCCGGACGCGCTCCTTCTTCAGTTCCTGTGTCGTCGGACGATCGACCTCGAAAATTCTTGCGCGTGCCAGCAACTCCTGACAGCGGTAGGCGTGTGTATCGAACCCCGCGCCCAAGACGACGACCTGCGTCGCGTCGTCGGCAATCGCCCGCGAGAGGGCCTCGTCGATGAAACGCGTCCGGATAATCATCATGCGGACGTTGCTGACGACCTCGACGTCCGTCATCGCCTGGTCGTAGCCGAGACTCAGCGCGTGGACCGCCGGGTGATCGACGTCGAGCGTCGACGGATCGCCAAGGAGTTTTTCGGCCAGGTAGTCAGGATTTCGTGCGGCTGGATCCGGTTCACGGGCGCCCACGGCACGGCCGGCGGCAACGAAGATGGAGGTTCTCGAGACCTTCGGCGAAGATTGGCTCACTGGCTCAGGCTCCTTATCATCTCGCCTTGGGCGCGCGCGCCGTAAGCCCCAGCATCGCGCCGGCCGCTTCGGTCACGGCGAGCACGATCGCGGTCGAGGCGAACAGGGGCCGCCACTGCGCGATTACGTGATTGACATGGTCCGGGCTCGCTATCACGAAATGGTTGATCAGGCCGAAGAGCAGGGACGCTGACATCGCGAGGCCGATGAGCCGCGCTCCCGCGACCGGCTTCGTCCACATCCAGGCCAGGCCAATCAGTGGCGCAGCCTGAATCACGACGACGACGAAGGCGAGAGAAGCCCGACCCAGGGGTACGGCCGCCGCGCTGTGTGCCCAGCCGTGCGCCAGCGTGACGACCAGGTGCAACACGACGACAACCGCAAGAGCGAGATGTTGTCTGTTCCTGTCCATACTCCTCACACGAGCGAGGTGCTGCGGATGTGACAACCGGGGCGCACAGGGCGCCAGCTCTTGACGACCTGCGGCGACGCTGCGTGAACGACGTAATGCCGGCTATGGCTGGTTCGAGGACCAGCTTATGGTGCGGATGCGCCAGTCGCCGGTATCGCGTGTGAGCACCATCAACTGCGTGTTGATGTACTTCTCGGGGTTGCCTTCGTCGTACTCGGCGGTGGAGATAACCCACGCCGTGTCGCGCCCGTCGAATGTCACGCGCAGCGGGCCACGCATCGCCTTGACCTTGCTCTCGAACTCGATATCCGCCGGGAGATGGTTCGCTTCGTATTCCGCCCTGGTTTCGATCTTTCCGGATTCCACGAACACGGCGTCGGGGGCAATGAGCTTCATTGCGGCCGCTTCATCACCAGCGCTGATGGCCCCGTAGAAGGTATCCACCACCGCTTTGACATCCTCTTCCCGCGGCGGCGCCGGCTTTGACGCGCACGCAGACAGCCAGGTGACGCACGCGAGCCACGCGGCAAGCCCGTAGCGGCAGATTCGTGCAGCGGTCATGAGAAGCACAATGAGTCTAGAGAACGGCGCTTGTCAACTCCCAACTTCCAATTTCCAACTTCCGAGGAATCGAGGCGTGTTGGGGCGTTGGATATGCATGCGGGCGGTCGGCTGACCGGAGCCTCGGCTAGACTCATGGCCATGTTCAGAACGCTGGGGACTCTCGTCGCCCTGATTTCTGTTGGTTCGGCTTGCACCGATCGTGCGCCGGAGACGTCGCAGGTGCCCTCGACGAGTGTGCCTTCTGGCCAGGCCCAGACTGGAGGCTACTACTCGCGCGAGCAGCTGAAAGAGTTGGGGTTGCGCGAAGTCAAGGTGGACGCAGAGAACGTGCTGCTTTGCGGCGGGACAGATGAATCGGCATGCGTCTGCCTCGAAGAGCTTCCCTGCGCCGCCGCTGGCAGTTGCACCAACTACGATCAGAACCTGGCCATCCTTCGCGAGGCGCTCGCAAAGCCGGCCGATGGTCGCAGCGTAAGCTGCGAACGCGCTGAGACTGGACGGTGCGATGGGTTTCGCTATCTCGATTTCAGCGGCGACATCGATCGGCACGAAATGCGTTGGTTCGATGCTTCTGGAGCGCTGGTCGGGCAGCGCAACTGGACCGACTACCCGGCATACTGCGGCGGGCGCGCTCGCGCGCGGTTCCAGGGTCGCGTGCCGCGGTGCACGTCGCCCGCGCGGCAGGAACTGATTTGCGGCGAAGCTGGAGAGACCGTCCTCGCTCCCGCGGAGGACCTGACTCGTCGCGCCGGCCGCTCCTCTCGTCCGCAATAGTCAGCGGACCGTAATCCGTCGATTGGTCGCGCATTCAGCAGGCGTTCGCGGATAGAGCCGGACCATATAAGACGTCCAGTCACCTGCTACGGTGGCGTTCCCTTTCCCCGTCAACTGTGCCGCGGCACGCCGCCAGGGGAGACCGAGGTTCGCGGTGCGGGCCATTCCCATGCCCATCACGTTCTTCCTGTCGGCGTCGCTGACGCCGTAACACACAGCGGCGTTATTGTTGGCCTCCGCGACGCATGCAGGTTTCCCCTCGTCCACATGGCCGAGCCCGAGCAAATGTCCGAACTCGTGCACGTGGGCTCGTTGCATGATCGGTTTGCCGTGACTGTCCTTCTTTTTCTCAATCAACCGCGTGTCACGGCTGTCGTACAATTTGGCATGCGAGCCGAAGAAGGTGACGCTCGGATGCAATCGCACGACATCGATGATGTGATGGGCATCGCAGGGGCCGATCTCGGGAACTTCGCGCGGCACGATCTTGAGGCGGCAATAAAAATTGGGACGGTATTTCACGCCACGCACGTCGTACTCGAGGACCGGATAGTTGTTGAGTAGCCAGAATCGTCCGCTCCAGTAGGAGTGCGCCGACTTCACCAGTTCGTCCTTCCAGATCGTCCACGAACCCTTGGTCCACTTGACGATCTTGCGCGCCGGCTCGGTGCTATCGCCGTAGTCGTTGTACGTCCCCTCGGCGGCGCCGCCAGGAGGATTGATCTGACGCAGACCGACCCTGAGGATGATGGTCAGGTCCGCGTTGGTCACAGCATTACAACAGTCGGAATCCAGTTCGGCGTCCCATCGGGCCGTCGACATCGTGTTCTTCATAGGGGGCCATATCGTAGAGCTGGCGTTTTTGGACGTCAATCCAGCTACGTACACAACGATAGAGCTCCCTCGCGGCGAACATGTGCGGGGTCAGACCCCTTCACATGCGCAAATGTGTGAAGGGGTCTGACCCCGACTCAGAACGTGAATTCCGCGGTGATGCGCGCCAGTCGCCCTGTCAGCACCGAATTCGGCAAGAGCCATGGTCCTCCGGGGACGAACACGTTGTTGTACGTAAGGATGGCGCTCGAGTTGAGGACGTTGTAAATATCGGCGCCGATCGTCGTTCTCGCGTCGCCGAACCGCAGAATCTTGGCGAGCCGGACATCGAGTTGATTGAGCCGATCGCCATACATCGATCCGGGCTCGACCAGGTTGATCGTCACATTGGTGACGTTTCCCGAGGGGAGACGCCCGAGCGACTGCGCCACGACCGCCGCCGGCACGGCGTAGTTTGCTGAGAGCATCGCTCCCGGTTTGCTCTGGAACACACCGCTTACTTGCACATCGATCTTGGGGATTGTGTACGTGCCCAGGCCACGGAACTGCGTCAGGATGCCGTAGCCGACATGGCAGTACGGACTGGTCGTGCTGACATTCGAGCCGACGAGGCCGGCGCCGATCCCGACACTCAACTCCGGCAGGTTTGCGCGGACAGCGCAGTTGTCGGCCACGTTCTGGCCGGTGCTCGCCCCGCCCTGCACGGTGAGTCCCCATCCTGTCCGCGCATTCAATGTGACGTCGACGCCATTGAAATACTGGTACCACGTGCCGTACCCCTGCGAGTCGGTCACGAGGTTGTCGATTTGACCTGACAACGACGGCACGACGTCGTAGAGGCCCGAGATGACGTAACCGCCGCCGTCGGGCAATCGTGGATCAACGGGTGCGGTAATGCTGTACGGCGTGTAGTCGGACGACGTCGTCAACAGATTGTCGTTCAGCGTGAAACCGTTGAACCACCGGCGATGGTACGCGACCTCGATCGACATGCGCGGAAGGATCTGCTGCTGCACGGATACTCCGAGGCTCCAGTCGGATGCGCGGACGCCCCAGCCGGTCAGCAGATCAGGATCGTAGTTGTCGCTGAGGACCGGCTGACCGAAGTTCACGTTCGACATCTGACCGCAGAAGTCGCCACCGCTGCTGCGCCGATCGTTGGCGAGAGGGTTCAGCAGGTCGCAGTCGGCCTGGAAATTCGAGTTGGCGTCGATCCACGTTCGCGTCACGCCGGCCGTGCCGAACTGGCTCGTCGAGCGCGGCATGCGCAGAATCGGATTCGTGTTGATGTAATTGAGCTGCACGCCGACACCCTCGAGGTACTTCCCGAGGTTGAATTTGAGCGCCGTCTTTCCGTTTCCGAACACGTCGTAGGCCACTCCCATCCGCGGCGTGATGTCCTTGTACGCATCGACGCCGGGTGTCTCGGGGAATGTGATCGCCGTTGGCAGGAACCGTGACGGTCCCACCGTCTGCTCGGGAAACCAGCTGCTCGCCCGATCGAACCTGAGCGCTCCCTGTATCGTGAGTCGGCGATGGGTCCACTGCTCCTGGACGAAGAGCGCGTGCCAGCCGGCACGTGAGCGATCGATCCACGGTGAGATCGATTGGGTGAGCTGATTCGGCACGCCGTTGTTCAGTCGGTAGGTCAGGTTCTCGTCGTTGGTGTACCAGTTTCGATCGCTCGTCAGATACGTTCCCTGGTACCCCACTTTCACGCTGTGCGCGCCGGTGACATATGCCGCCGAGGCGCGCCAGTTGTACGATCCGCTGAAGTTGTCGCCCCAGTCCTGCGAGCGGTAGTTCATCCCCGGGATATTGCCGTTGGCCGCGCAGCCGCTGGCGCACTGTTCGACCGCGCGAATCAGGTCGCGCGTCACGTTGCCGGGACGCTCGGGATTGCCAGCTCCGTAGTACGTGCCGCCATAGCCGGCATCGAGCAGGAAGCGGTTCGTGCGCGGCGACGACCAGGTGAGCTGATTCACGCGCATGGGGAGGACGGACTGAACGCCAATCGCCTCCGGTGACACTCGCAGCGGGTCGGTGATTCCCTGCGTCATCCCCTCGCACTTTCTGCAGATCCATTGTTCGTCCCAGAACGCGCCGAACTTGTTCCGCGGGTTCGCTTGCCATGTGACGCGCCCGCTGACGTTTTCCCATGTCCGATCCGAATACGCCGGCTGGCCCGGATCCGGGTCGTAGGTCCATTTCGTGGGGTCACCGGCGTTCCGGTTGTAAAAGATGTTGGCGATCGTTCTCGTGCTGCCCTGGGTGCGCGCATTCACGAAGAACCAGACGCGATCCTTCAGAATCGGTCCGCCGAACGCGGCATTGAGGTCGTATACCTTCGTGTACGGCGTGGGCGCCGCGAGCCCGGCATCCTTGATCTCCTGAGTGAAGTTGTCGGACTGCAGTTTCTCCCCGGTGCCGCTGAAGTACACGGCTCCCTCGACGTTATTGCCGCCGGTCTTCGGCACGACGTTCATCACCAGCCCGGCGTTCTCCGACTCGCCGAGCCCACCCGACGTGGTGAATGTGACTTCCTGCGAGTTGCCGATATCGGCCACGTACTGCGGTGGTTGATTCCCGCCCACCGGATTGCCGATGTTGAGCCCATCGATCGTCATGCGGCCTTCGTTGTTGCGACCGCCATGGATCGGAAATTGGGTCGTCGCAGTCCCCGTCACGGTGTCGTTCAGGTTCGTGACCACGCCTGGAACGACCACGACCAGTGCGTTGTAGCTGCGCACGCTCGGGATCGATTGGAGGACATCGCTCTTGAGCGTGACCTCGCGTCGCGCGCTTTGCACGTCGACGACCGGGCTCTCGCCGGACACGACGACCGTTTCACTGATCTCGCCGACCTTCAGCTCGGCCGTGATTGTTGCGGTGAAAGAACCGGTCAGTTCCACACCTTCGCGCTTAAATGTATTGAACCCCGGCAGCGTAAAGATCACGGTATAGGTGCCCGGCCGGAGATCTTCGACGCGGAACTGGCCGGTGCCATCTGTGACGGCGGCGCGAAACTTCTCGATGAGAACCGGGCTGGTTGCTTCGACGGTGACGCCGGGCAGCACTGCCCCGGATGAGTCTCGAACAGTCCCTGCGATCACCGCTTGCGACAAGGCCGTCGCCGGAAGGAGGAGGATACAGGTTACCAGTGTCAGCGTCTGCACGGCTACACGCATTTGCCACCTCACTCTCCAAGACCACAAAGCCGGTTCGACGAGACGAGGCCACGTGCGCGGCTGATGTCAGCCGGAGCGTTAGCTGGTGTTCATGGCAGTGCCTTTATACTCCCAGCGAATCCGATCACTCGATGAAAATTTGCCTTCGGTCTTACGCCGCCGGGAAGCGGCCGCGACATGTCGCGGCATCGACGTGCGCAGTCCTCATCGCGTTGCTTTCGGCGGCGTGCGCCGCGCCGCTTCGCAAACCGGTTACTGTCGTGCCGGCTGCCGCCGCCGCAGGCAATCCGGCTGCGCGCGCCATCGGCCGGCCATCCGTTGGTGTGGCATTCGGCGGTGGCAGCGCTCGCGGACTCGCCCACGTCGGTGTCATTCGCTGGTTCGAAGAACACCGGATTCCCATCGATCTGGCCGCGGGCACCAGCATGGGCGGCCTCATCGGTGGCGCGTTCGCGTCGGGAATGAACGCGGACGAAATCACGCGGATGCTCGATGCGATCAACTGGGACGAGATGTTCGGCACCACCGTCTTCAAGTACAAGAACATCCGGCGCAAGGCAGACGCTCGCGACTATCCGTCGCGGTTGGAGTTCGGTCTCAAGGGAGGCATTGTCGCTCCGACCGCCTTGAACAACGGGCAGCAAGTCGAATTGCTTCTGGCAGGTATCGCCGCGGCGTGGTTCGACCTCAAGACCTTCGACGAGCTGCCGACGCCATTTCGATGCGTTGCCGTCGACCTCGTCAGCTCCAGTGCGGTCGTACTGGATCGGGGATCCCTCGCGCAAGCGATGCGGGCCACGATGTCGCTGCCGCTGATCTTCCCGCCGGTGGAAGCCGATGGGCGCGTGCTGGTGGACGGCGGTGTCATGAACAATGTGCCGGCCAACGTCGTGCGCGCGATGGGGGCGGATCGAGTCGTCGGGATCAACGTCGGCGATCTCGCCGACCAGGAGGCGCTCGCGTACACCCTGACGGGCCTGGCCAGCGCCACGCTCGATGCCGTGATGCGGGCATCGAGCAGGGAAGCGCTCCGATCGGCTGATGTCGTCATCAACGTCCCACTCAAGAAGTACGGCTCGCTCGACTGGCGCCGCAGCGCCGATCTCAGTCGCGAGGGCTACGACGCGGCGGAGGCGATGCGCGACCAACTGCTGCCGTTGGCGGTCAGCGAGGACGCATACGAGCGATGGCGTCAGGAGCGGCAAAGCCGGCGACGCAGCCAGATGCCAAGACCGGCGTTCATCCGTGTCGAAGGGTTCGCGCCCGCCGACACACGTCGCCTGACGACAGTCTTTTCGCGCTATGTCAACGCGGATCTCGATGTCAAGACGCTCGAGAAAGAGATCACTGAGGTGCTCGGCCTCGACCGCTACGAGGCGATCAACTGGAGATTGGCACTCGACGATGCGGGGCGCCCCGGGTTGTTGATCGGCGGACGACCCAAACCGTACGCGCCGCCGTTCATGATGCTGGGCCTGAATCTCGAGAACACGACATCGAGCGACTTTCAGATCTCACTGACGGGCCGTTATCTCGCATACGGGCTCGTGACGTCCGGGTCGGAGATTCGAATCGACGGCACGCTCGGGTCCAATCCTGCTGCCGGCGTCGAGTTGTATCAGCCGGTCGCATCTTCTCCGTTCTTCGTTGCCGCGTCCGCGGGTGTGCTCGACCGAACCGAACGCACTGTGGCCGACGATCAGATCGTCGCGCGCTATGGCGTAACCACCTCACGAATCGGCCTCGATGGCGGCTTCAATCTCTCCCGGGAAAGCGACGTTCGCGTTGGCGCCTATTGGGGCAATGTAAATGCGAGCGTGGACGTCGGGGACCCGGGCCTGCCGGAATTGAAGGGCAGCGAAAGCGGCGCCATCCTCCGGTGGCGCTACGACGGTCAGGACAGCCCTGTGGTCCCAACCAGCGGTGTGGCGGCGGTCGCCAGATTGGAGCAGGTGGTCAACGGCCCGGATGCGGTCGCCGGTGAGCAGACGTTTCCGCTCGATGGACGGGTCACGCAGTTCGAGGTCAAAGCGAACGAGTTCTACAGTCTCGGGGACCGCAATCGTGTTTTCGTCGGCGCGGGCCTGGGAACGTCGTTCAATGGAACCGCGCTGCCGACCAACGTGTTCACCATGGGTGGGCCGTTGCGGCTGGGCGCGTATCGATCGGGTGAGCTGCGCGGCCAGCACTACTACGCCGCTACGGCTGGGTATCTGCGCCGGGTTGCACGCCTTCCCGACTTCATGGGCGGTCCCGTCTTCGTCGGCGGCTGGTTGGATCAGGGCGACGCCTTCGACAAATGGGATCAGGCCAAGTGGCGCGTCAATCCAGGACTCGGCGTCGTCATGGACACGCTGATAGGTCCGGTCATCCTGGCGGGTTCGGCCGGGTTCGATGGCCGCTGGAGGACGTACGTCGGCGTTGGTCGTATTTTTCGCTGACGTGACGAACAGGGTGACAGCGACACGTCTGAGCGCGGTGGCACTGACGGCACTGCTGTTGATTCTTGCCGTGCTGTGGCTGCGTCCTTATTCACGTGGTGACGTGTCAACGATTGCGCAGGACGAGCGTCGCGCGATCCTGCCAATGGGATCGCCCTCGGATTTCTTCACTCCTCACGCCGTTGGCGATCCGGTTGCCGAGAAAAGGCGGCCGGAGATTTCTCATGTCCAGGTCGTGGACCTCGACCGCGATGGACTGCCAGACATCCTTGTCTGCGACGTCGTCCGCAGCCAGGTGTCGTGGATTCGCCAGTCTCCAAAAGGCATGTACACCGAGATGCCAGTTGGTGATCCGGTTCCCGCGCCAGCACATGTCGAGGCGATCGATTTCGATCGCGATGGCGACCTCGATCTCGTCGTCGCCGGGCTGGGCGTGCTCGCCCCAAGCAACAATCGTGTCGGCTCGGTGGTCCTCCTCGAGAACACAGGCCGGCAGCAGTTCATCAATCACGTGATCGCCGAGCGCATTGCCCGGGTCGCCGATGTTCAACCGGGGGATCTCGATGGCGACGGCGATCTGGACTTCGCCGTGGCGGGTTTCGGGTACGATGCAGGCGACACAAGCTGGCTCGAGAACAAAGGCAGCTGGACGTTCGAGCAGCACGTCCTCCTCCGTCTGTCAGGTCCTATCAACGCCATCGTGGCCGACATCAACCAGGATGGCCACCCGGATGTCCTGTCGCTGGTCAGCCAGGAGTGGGAGGAGATCTGGGCGTTCCTCAACGATGGACGAGGTCGATTCACGTCACAGATGATGTGGGGATCGAGTAATCCTGACTTTGGATCGAGCTGGATGTCCGTTGTGGACCTGGATCGCGACAACGACCTGGACGTTCTATTCAGCAATGGTGACGCGTTCGACTACGCGCCAGCCAACAGCCGGCCGTGGCACGGCGTGCAGTGGCTCGAGAACAAGGGGAAGATGCAATTCGACTTTCATCGCCTCGCCGATTTGCCCGGTGCGTCGAGCCCACAGTCCGCGGACGTGGACGGCGACGGCGACCTCGATGTTGTGGTCGTGAGTGCCTACAACGACTGGGACAATCCCTCGGCGATGAGCCTGGTGTGGCTCGAGAACAATGGCCACCTGCAGTTCGCGATGCATCGCATCGCCTCGTCGCCGACACACCTGATCACGTTGGCCACAGGCGATCTCGATGGTGACGGGACGATAGATCTCGTCACGGGCGGCATGCATATCAGCCGCCCGTACGATCGGTTGTCGCGGGTGACCGTGTGGAGCCATCGCAGCCGGTAGCGGCGGGTCTTCAAGCCGTTTCCGACGACGACATAGAGCGGGGCTTCAGCCGCCTCGTCACAATGACGCGCAGGCGAAAGCCTGCGCTCGACGACGATATGGAACGCTATAACAACGTGTGACGAGTAGATGAAGAAATCGTGGCGCATCTGGATCGTCGCGATCACAGGACTTCTGATCGGCTTCGCGTTCGTTCACCTGCGGCGCCAGTCTGCTGCCGCACGTTTACCGCAGCTGCCTGATCTGACGGCTCACCCGAAAGCCGTGGGTGACCACCTGCGTGAACGCGACGCCGCGGCGCATGCGTCGCCGACGTCAAAGTCGGAGGTCGGTGCGCTGTGCGTCGCATACCATGCCGACCTGATTTACGACCTCGCGGAACGTTGCTATATGGCGGCCGAGGAGCTCGACTCCTCCGATTGGCAGTGGACTTATTACCGGGCACTCGCAGAAAGCGAACGCGGCAGCGGCGACGCGCTCGCGGCCGGCATGCGCAGGGTAGTCGAGCGTGCGCCTGATTTCGGCCCAGCGTGGTTGAGGCTCGGTGAGGCGGAGTTCAAAGAAGGGCGACACGCGGCTGCAGCGGAGGCCTGGCGTCGGGCCGAATCGTCGCGCGAGCCGGATCGCACAGCGCCGGCGGGCACTCCCATCCACGTCGCCAGTGTTCAGCTGTCCAGCTACGCCGCGCTCGGTCTTGCGCGAATGGCTCTGGCTCGCGGCGATGCCGACGGCTCGCGCCAGATCCTCGAACCGATCACGTCTGCCACGCCCGCGTTCGGGCCGGCGTTCCGCCTGCTTGGTGAGAGTTATACGCAGCTGGGCCGCGACGCGGACGCCCTGCGTGCCATGTCGCACGCCGATCGGCAATCCGCGTATGCGCCCTACGCCGACCCAATGGTCGATCGACTCGCGAGAGAATCACGGAGCAGTACGTTTCTGCTCCAGCAGGCTGCCGCCACCGATCTCATCGACAACGCACCCTGGAAAGAATTTCTGCTCAGGCGCGCGATCGAGTTCGATCCATCGAACCCCGCGGTCATCTACGAGCTGGGCGTTCTGCTACGCAACCTCAGGCGTGATGCCGACGCGCTCGATTTGTTTCTCCGCTACGAACAACTGGTGCCCGACGACTATCAAGGGCTCGGTCAGATCGGCAGTTGTCTGGGGGACCTCGGGCGTTATACCGAGGCGGAATCGTATTTACGGCGAGCGCTGGAACTCGCCGACGATGCGATCACGCACTACGACCTCGCCGTCGTGCTGACGCGGATGGGCCGCGGTAAAGCCGCCGTCGGCGAGTACGAACGCGCGCTCGAACGTGACCCGGCGCACGTGAAGGCTCGAACGAATCTGGCAGTGAATCTCGTCAACCTCGGCCAGGTCGAGCGCGCGTCGCGTGAACTCGCGCGCGTGCTCGCAATCGACCCCGGGAACGCCAGCGCACACACCAATCTCGGCCTCGTGCTTGCTCAACAAGGGCAAATCGAACGAGCGGTCGGTGAACTCCGCGAGGCTTTGCGAATCGATCCGACGCAGGTACAGGCGCGAACCGCATTGGACCTGCTGGAAAAATGATTTGATCTCAAACTCATCGTTGGCGCCAGTACGGCCGACCGAGCTGTATCAATGGTGACGCTGTCGCCGGCAATTACTTCCCGATTGTTCCTGAAGAGACCCTGAACTCGACTCCGCTGTCATCAACCAGGGGAACGCGATTCGGCCACGGACTTGCACAGAGCGGCGCGACTCCCCAAGCTCTCCCATAGGTCTGAACAAAAACCAAATCCATTCCCGGCAATGCGGCCGGAGGTGTGCCCGAAACAACGGCGAGCATGCCTATCTTCGCGCCGGGTGAGGAGTGTGTATGAAGACAGGCACGTCGTCGATGGCATCAGTGACACTCGGAATCGGGATCGTGGCGCTGATCTCGGTACTTCACATACAGATCGCGTCAACGGCCAGCGGTGTCGCTGTCGACCCCGGCGTGCGAGCGGGTGTCGCTGCGGGAAGTCCGTTCACCGGTCTCTCGTCGTCGGAGCTCGCGTACTTCAACGTGGGGAAGGAGGACTTCGAAGAAGTCGAAGAAGTGTCGGATGGACTCGGGCCACGCATGAATCTCGACAGCTGCGGAGGCTGCCACAGTCAGCCGGCCATCGGAGGCAGCAGCCCTCCAACCAACCCTCAGATCGAGTTCGCCAGCAAGGACGGTGGTAAGGACACAGTCCCACCCTTCTTATCGTTGAACGGCCCGGTGCGCGAAGCGCGGTTCGTGCGGAATCCGGACGGGTCTCCTGACGGCGGCGTGCATGC
>JBKPNV010000169.1:0-11673 GCA_046732795.1 Acidobacteriota bacterium | reverse complement strand
GGCAAGACGTGGGCGAAGGCTTTCTCTCCGCATCACGACGGTACGAAGACTCAGCATGGATTCGTGTCGCTCCTCGAGCTTGCCGACGGCGGTCTCGGCCTGGTGTGGCTGGATGGCCGGGATCAGGAGCTCAACACGACGGATCCGCTCGGCGGCTCGATGGCTCTTTACTTCGCCAGTTTCGACGCCTCCTGGAAACAGAACGCCGAGAGCGTCGTCAATGCGCGAGTCTGCGAGTGCTGTCAGACCGCCGCCGTCATGACAGCGGACGGCGTCCTGACCGCGTTCAGAGATCGGACCGCCGAGGAAATCCGCGACATCAAAGTCTCTCGTCTCGAGAGCGGCAAATGGACGCCCGAGCTTTCGCTGCATGACGACAACTGGACGATCGACGCGTGCCCGATCAACGGGCCTTCCCTGAGCGCGCGCGGCCGCCAGGTGGCTGCAGTGTGGTTTTCGGCGCCGAACGACAACGGCCGCGCCTTCGTCGCGTTCTCACCGGATGCTGGCAAGACGTGGGGCAACCCGATCCGGATCGACGAGGAAGCGTCGCTGGGACGCGTCGATGTCGAAATGCTCGACGACGGCTCGGCAGTCGCGAGCTGGATGGAATTCGCGAATGGTAAGAGCCAGTTCAAGGTGCGCCGCGTGACGCCCTCGGGGCAGCGTTCAGCCGCGCTGGAGGTCCCGGGTGCGGGACGAGTGAGCGGCTATCCGCGCATGGCGCGCGCCGGCAACGAACTCATCCTGGCGTGGACGGACTCGGAGAATGGACAGCAGGTGAAGGGCGCGTCCGGCAAACTCAAGTAGGCGTGGGGGGAATGCCGGGTCCTGTTGTTCGGACCCGGCGTGAGACACAACCTAGTCGACGGTTTCGCCGGGCTTCTTACCCCAGCCAAATCCGTCCTTCGGCCGGTGCAGGGTCACCATCCGAACGCGATGGTCCTGCGGATTGCGGCCGGGAGCGCCCGTGATGATCACGTGGTCGCCAGCCTTGAGCGTCTCTCTGGTAACGCCCTGGCCGCCAAGCTGACCAGCGCCGCCCCACTCGACGGCGTAACGCACCATCGATCCATCCTTCTCCTTCACCATCACATGCACGAAGGAGTGCGGATTCCTGAACAGGAACTGCACCAGTTCGCCCTCAATCTGCACGGTCTGGTCTTCGAGATACGTGGCCGCGAAGGAGTGATGGGCGTACGCCTGCGCAGCAAACAACGAACCTGCCGCGGCAGCCAGAACAACCAGGTAACGCTTCATATCGTGGTTCCTCCCCTGACAGAACCGATCTTAGAAGGAAATCCTAGCCGACAAACAACGAAAAGGGTCCTGAAGAGTCTCTGAATTCTTTGTCAGGAACGCCCCCAGGTCTTCGTCAGCCGCAATCCGCCTCGGCCAGTCCGTACCCACGCGAGAATACAACAAAATTCATTATTTCTCATACTCTTGTGCGATCCCGAAATAATCCAGCCACGTCCTCGAAACCTTACTCCGCGCCTTTCGCGGCGGCGATATACGCGTCGACTTGCGGCTCGAGCAAATCGAGCGGCAGCGCTCCATTGCGCAGCACCGCGTCGTGGAAATCGCGAACGTCAAACCGTGAGCCGAGCGTCTGCTCGGCTTTCCGCCGCAGCCTGGTGATTTCGAGCTCTCCTAGTTTGTAGGCGAGCGCCTGGCCCGGTCGCGCAATATATCGATCGACTTCGGCCAGCGATTCCGAGGGCGCGTGCTCCGCGAAGTACTCGCGGGCGCGATCGCGCGACCATCCCATGGCGTGGATTCCCGTGTCGACGACCAGACGCACCGCGCGAAACTGGTCGCTCGCCAGCTGACCGAATCGCGTATTCGCATCGCGATACACACCGAGTTCCGTACCGAGCGACTCCGCATACAGTCCCCAGCCTTCCGAGAACGCCGGCGCGCGGAACACCGTGCGGAACTCGGGCAGTCCCTGGAGCTCGCGGGCAAGCCCGACCTGCAGATGGTGCCCCGGGACCGTTTCGTGCAGAACCAGCGCCTCTGTCCTGTACTTCAGCTGCTCGTGCGGGCGGTACGTGTTCATGTTGAACCAGGCTGGACGTGTGCCGTCCGCTGTGCCTGCGGTGTAGCTCGAAGAGCGTGACGCCTCGCGATCGTCGGGAATCGGCCGCACGCCGACGCTCGTGCGCGGCGTGCGTCGGAACAATCGCGGTACCTGTGGCTCCACACGAGCGAGGACGTCGCGCGCGTATTGCAGCATCTCCTCTTTCGTCGAGAAGTGCATCGCCGGATCGCTCGCAAGGCGTCGTTCGAACTCGACCACGGTGCCGGAGAAGCCCGCTTGTCGCACGATGAGGGCCATCTTCCCCTCTATCCGCGCGACTTCTTTCAAACCGAGCTGATGAATCTCGCTCGCCGGCATCCTCGTCGTCGTGGCATAGCGAATCAGCGCGGCGTAGGCGCGCGCGCCGTCCGGGAGCGTTCCCGCACCGACCTGCGGCCGTGCGCGTTTGACATATTCATCGCGAAGAAACCGCTCGAGCCGCTTCCAACTTGGCACGAACGACTGCTCGTACACCGAGCGCGCCTCGCGACGGAGGCGATTCTGGTCGTCCGACGGAACCTGAGACGGAAACGTCTTGAACGCCGTGAGCAGCGGCGATTGGTCTGGTGGAGCGCTGCTCTGCGCCGCCACCTGGTCTAGCATCAGGTCGACGACAATCGCCGGCTGCGCCAGACCCGCAGCCAATTGCTCCCGTACGAGCTCAATCGACTGATCGATGTAGGCCGGGAGTGCGCGCAGCCTGGCAATGATGTTTTCGTAGTCGCGGACGGTCCGCGCGGGCATCGCATCGATCGCCTGAAACACTTCGTTATGGAGACCGTCGACTTGCGAGACGCGCTCGATGAAATCCGCATACGTCTCGACCTCGAGCGCCGTGCGCAGCTCGTACTCGAGAAGATCTGCGCTCAGGTGTTCACCAAGCGTGAGGTTGCCTGGGCTGACGTAAATCACCTGCTGGAGGAATTCCTGGCGTGCCGCACGACGACGCTCACGCGCGCTCTTCGACCAGTCCGTCCATCGATCGTTGTGCTCGGAATGTCCAACGCTCGTCGCGAGCTCCGGACGATCGGCCAGCCGCCACTGCCAGTAGTTGGCGAACGTCTGACGCAGGCCTGCGGACGACACACCGACCGCCGGCGCCGGAAACGTTCTTTCCTGCTGCGCGGTTGCCACGAACTGCGAAACCACGAAGGCCACGAGAAGTACGAAGAACACGAAGACCCTGATTTTCGAAACGTTCCGCAACCTGCGTTCCTCGCGACCTGTCTAAGAACTTCGTGATCTTCGTGGCTGAATCTTCGTGGCTACGCTTTTGGCAATTTGAACGCCATCAGCTCACCCGGGAAGCCCGGTCCACTGATCGCCACGACGATGTACTGCTGGCCGTCGAGGGAGTAGGTCATCGGCGATCCGGTCTGCGGCGCCGGCATGTAGACTGCACCGACTTCCTGCCCTGTGCCCTTGTCGTATGCGCGCAGCATCGCGCCGCGTCGGCCATCAGGAAGCGTGAAGAAGCCTCCTTCACCGGCGATGAGCAGCGTCTTGGTGACGAGCGTCCCGATTCGGCCCTGCCGTCCCGTTCTCGGGATCGTGAGTCCCTTGAGCAGCGGATGGTTGCGCACGTTATCCGGCGTCTCACCGTGCGCGATCTGCCACATCAGCGTGCCCTGCTTCAGATCGATCGCCGTAATACGACCATACGGCGGCTTGATCAGTGGCAGCCCCTGCACCGTGGTCGGGATGTCAGCGGCCTTCGGGTTGGCGGGATCCTTTGCCTGTCCTCGAACAAACGCCATATCCGATGGCTCGCCGGGACGATCTTTCCCCGGCACGAGCCCGAGCGGCGTGACCTCGGTGTTGGTGAAGATGTAAAAGACACCCGTCTCGGGATCGAAAGATCCGCCCTGCCAGTTGGCGCCGCCGGTCGCCGCCGGCAACATCAGCGTTCCAAGGGGACCATCGAACCTGCTGACGACGGGAGGCGTGAAGATGGGCCCGATCTTGAAACGTGAGACGAGCTTCACAGCTTCAGCGCGAAGCGCCGGCGTGAAATCGATCAGATCATCGATCGCGACGCCCTGTCTCTCGTACGCCGGAGGCTTGACGACAAACTTCTGCGTCGGATTCGTCTTCTCCATCGGAACGTCGGACGCCTCGACCGTGCGTTCCTCGAAAGGCCAGATCGGTTCGCCGGTGACGCGATCGAAGACGTACAGCCATCCTTGCTTCGTCGGCTGCGCGATGATCTTCCGCATCCGCCCGTCGATCGTGACGTCGGCGATGATCGGCGCACACGGGATGTCCCAATCCCAGATGTCATGCTCGATGAACTGGTAGTGCCACTTGCGCTTGCCGGTCTTGAGATCCACCGCGACGAGACTGTCGCTGAACAGGTTCTTGCCCGGACGATGTCCACCGTAGTAATCGCCGGTTGGCATCTCCGTCGGCAGGTACACGAGGCCGAGCTCCTCGTCGGCGCTCATCTGACCCCAGACGCCGTTGTTCCCCGTGTACTCCTCCGAACCCTGCTCCCACGTGTCGTAACCCATCTCACCAGCGCGCGGGATGGTATGAAAGATCCATAGCCGCTTTCCCGTCCGAACGTCGTAGCCCCGCACATAGCCCTTGTCATTGCGACGGCTGACGGGACGGCTTCCCTCGGTGTGCGCCGCGCCAATGATCACGGTATCTTTCACGACGATCGGTGCGGCGTGGAGCCCGATGTCACCTGTGATCGGATCCATTTCCTGATCGTCTTCGAGCTTCAGATCGACAATGCCGCTCTTGCCGAACGAGGAGACGCGCTGGCCGCTCTGCGCATCGAGCGCGATCATCTGATAGCCGGGTGTGACGTAGATGATTCGAGCGGAGCGGCCGTCCGACCAGTACGCCAGCCCGCGCCCGGACAACTGACGCGGCGCTTCCTGCCCGCGCCTGCCCTCGTCGAGGCTGTGCATCCACTTCATTTCGCCCGTTGTCGCGTCGAGCGCCACGACGGCGCGGCGGGAGCCTGCCGTTGTGTACAGCACGCCGCCGACCATCAGCGGCGTTGACTGGAAATTGAACTCCGGACGCGGACCCAGGTTGTCCGTCTTGAACCGCCACGCGACTTCAAGCGTGCCGAAGTTGGCGGCATTGATCTGGTCGAGTGACGAATAGCGGTGGCTGGAGAGACTCCCCCCATATGTCCGCCATTCGGTGCTGGCAGGCGGCGCCTGTGCGGAGACTGGCGCCGTCAACTCCCAACTCCCAACCCCCGCCTCCCAACTCGAGGACAGCAGGTTCGCGGCCATCATGGCTGCCGCAACGAGCAGTCCGAGCGCCGTCTTCTTGGTTTGCATACTCATCGAGGCCACACCGTCCCCTGTTCTCGCTTCGATACAGACTTGAGCCCCTTGTAGGAGAACTTCTGAACGCGCTTCCCCTCGTAGGTCTCGGTTGTGTAGAGATTGCCCTTCGAATCGGTCGCGATGCTGTGCACAGCGTAGAACTGTCCAGGCTGGCGGCCACCGTCACCAAAACTCGTGAGCTCCTCGAGCGTATCGCGTCGCAGCACGCGAATCTTCATGTTGCGTCCGTCGGCGAGAAAGATGTAGGTCTGCGCCGGATCCTTCGAGAACGCCACGTCCCAGACCGAGCCTTCGCTCAGGCTGTTCTTCGCATAGAACTGTTCCTTCACGAACTTGCCTTCCTTGGTGAACACCTGCAACCGATCGTTCTGCCGATCACAGACGTAGACGAATCCGTCCTTCGAGAGATCCGCACAGTGCACGGGGTTGCGGAACTGCTGCGCCGGCGGCGCTTCGGGCTTGTAGGGGCCAAGCGGCGTGTCGTCCGGCTTGTTGCCGTACGCCCCCCAATACCGTTTCAGCTTGCCGGTGTCGGCATCGATGATGGCGACTCGCTTGTTCAGATATCCATCGGCGAGGTACGCCTCGTTGGCCGTGGGATCGATGAAGATCTTCGCCACGCGGCCGAACGAGACCTGATCGTTGCTGCCGCCCACGTACGTCGGCTGCCCCTTCTCGTTGTTCGGTCCCTTGCGGGCACCCGACTTCCCGACCTGAAGCAGGAACTTGCCGTCTCTCGTGAACTTCAGCACCTGCGAGTCCTGATCGCCATTGCCCCCAATCCAGACGTTGCCTTTGTGGTCGATGGTGATGCCGTGATTGGATGCTGGCCACTCATACCCCTCGCCAGGACCGCCCCAGTGCCCGACCAGATTCCCTTCTGCGTCGAACTCCAGCACCGGCGGCGCAGCGGCACAGCATTCACCAGTCGGCGGTTTCAGCTCGAGCCCCTTTTCGTTGTTGCCGAGCGTCGCGGATCCGCGATGAATGATCCAGACGTGATCACGCTCGTCGACGGACACTCCGATGGTCGATCCCAGGACCCAGTGATTCGGCAGCGGCTTCGGCCACAGCGGATCCACCTCGAAGAAAGGTGCCTGCGTGCCGTTGCGATTTTGACCTGCGAGCTCCCGCGCCACGAGCAAACCAGCCGCGGTGAGCACGACCAGGACGAGGACAAACCTGCCGTTCGTCAGCATCTTGCGCACGGGAGCCTCCTTGAGCGGGGGAATTATAACGGGACTCGGGGGCTCGGGGTTTGGGATTCGGGGCTCGGGGCTCGGGGCGGTTGTGATCTTATTGGGAGTTGGGCGTTAACGTGTTGGGAGTGGACAGCAGCTGGTCCGCCGTCACAAACCGCGGTTCGATATCCACCGGAACGCCTTTGAGCCTGTCGAGGACAGCCTGGGTCTGCGGACGCACGAGCGCCATCTTCTCGAGCATTTGCTTGGCCGCCGCGTAATCCCCCGTCGCCTGCATCGTCATGAAGTCGCGCGTGAGATCGACGACATTCTGCTTGATGCGTTCCGGGTTCACGGCGAATGTCCCGTCCTGAGCGACGGTCACGCCCCCGTGGTCGAGGAAGTAGTTGAGCTGGATGGCAACGCCGCGGCCGTGCGCCTCCGTGATGCCGAAGCGAATCGAGCGGAACATCGACGCCAGGTACGTGACGTACATCGTCTGGTCGAGAGACTTGTCCAGCTTCTGGTGATCGACCAGGTACTGCAGCGCGAACAGGCCTGAGATGTCAGCCTTGGCTTCTTCGATCGTGCTGTAGGTCTCCTTGAACTCCTGTCGCACCGTCGTTGCACGGCTGCCGAGGGTGATGTTGTGCGGGCCAAGGCCGTGCATCAGCTCGTGCATCAGGATGTGCGTGAAAAACGCATCGAACGACACGTGCCGCCGATCGTCGGAGGCGAGCGCGACCTGGGCGATGGGCTGAAGCACCGTCCGGAACTTCGCTTCCTGGTTGTTCTTCAGCATCACGCGTTTGGAGCCTTTTTCAGCGATCACGCGCTCGTCATTAGGCAGGTTGAACGCCGCGGTCTGAACCCCGCGATTGCCGTCGCCCGATGAGAAGACGGTGTTGACAACGCGAATCGGCGCCAGCGCGCCCAGCTTGGGATTGCGGTACTTCGGATCGATCGGCAGGTTGTCCTCGATCTCCTGAAGCTCGGCTCCAAACCGCGTCAGCTTTTCTGTCTCGGCATCGTCGCGAAGTGTGATGAACGCTTCAAACGCCGCCTTATAGTTGAACCACTCGTCCTCATAGACCTCGTACGGACCAATGGTCGGCTCGATGCTCGCGTCGAGTTCCATCCACGCGACGTCGCTGTCGAAGTAGTCGTTGCTGAGGAGAGCGGCCGCGCGTTTGTCGAGATAGCTTCTGAGTGTCGGTTGCGTCGTGAGCGCCGCCGCCTCGCGAAGCAACGCGGCTGCACGCGCGACCTCGGGCTGATACTCCAGGCTGTAAGGCACGGCACTCAACTTGCCGTCAGGTCCACGACGGATCGTCGTGAAGAAACCCGTGGCGCGTGTCCGCTCGGTGGGACTGAGCGTCTTGAACCATGCCTCGACTTCAGCCTTCGTCGCACCCGCCGGATAGAAGTTCGCCTCTTCGGGCTTCTTCGGGACGCCCGGAATGAATGGCTGATTCTCGTCGAGCCTCGACCACGGGCCTTTGTTGATCAGGAAGTAATGACGACGGGCGCGGCCAAGCGGCGAGTCGTCCCGCGCCAGGTCGAGCAGCATCGTTTCGTTGCCTTCCCACACCTGCCGCAGAAACAGCGCGTCGAAGATCCGTGCCGCGGCGACGAGCTTGCCTAGCGCCTGACGTTCATTTTCCGGCAGTTTGCTGACATCGGCGGTGAGATCGACCGGCGCGAAGCGCGCGGCCATTGTCTGCAGCTTCTGCGTTTCAGGATCGGTTGTCGTCTGAGTTGTCTGCACGGCTGGTTGTGGCGTCTCTCTGCTGCAGCTCATTGTCACGCAGGCGATGCTCGCCACGGCCGCAAGCAGAAGCGTAGTGTTCTTCATAAGGGCATCGGCGCGGCTTCAACCCGCGCGGCGACTAATGCACTCCGGAACTCGTCTGCAGGTTTGCGGGATCGGCGCCCAGGCGTCGGATGGCTTCTTCCCACATCTGGTCGGGTGGCACCCCGAAGATGAGTCCCGGATCCACATTCGTGGTCAGCCATGAGGAAGAAGCAATTTCGTTCTCGAGCTGCCCGGGGCTCCAGCCCGCGTATCCCACGACGACCTTCGTCCGAGTCGAGGGTGGTTCCTGGAGCAACTGCAAGGTCAGAGATCGGGACACGGAGAGCAGGAGGCCCGGAACGATCTCCCGCTGCTCCTCGTCAGGACCCTGAGCCTCCGCCATGAGCACCCACGTGCTTTGAGGATCAACTGGGCCGCCAATCCAGAGTCGCAAATCGGGATCGACTCGAACGGGAGGCTCGGTGCGGACAATCTCACAAGCCGGCTCGTTCATCTGCCGATTGACGACGAGCCCGAAGGCACCGTCTTCAGCCGTGTAATCGCACAGCAGCACGACGGTCCGGGCGAAATTCGGGTCCGTCATCTGGGGCATCGAGAGGAGGAGAAGCGGGGCGGTGCCGGCCATATCTCCATTTTACTCTTGGCTCCGGCTTTCGGCTGGTGACTTCGGCCCCAGTTCCCGGTTTCTCAGCGTGGCGCCGGATCGACACGAATCTTCTGTCGTCCTTGATCGTCGGAAAATTCCCGATTGTCCTCGCAGATGTATTCGAGCAGCGTGTAGTCCTTCATCCGCTGATACGCGAACGTAAAGGTCCACGGCTTTTCGAGAACGGTCGGGTCCGTGATGGTGATCTCATTCCAGAGCGTGTCGGGCGCGACCAGCCGCATGCGCTCTCCGATGCGCATGTCTTTCGAATGCGGCACGTTCTGGTAGCGCACGTTCTCCTTCACGCCGATGGTGTCAACAACGAGCGTGTCGCCATCCCAACGGCCGACGGAATGACCGTAGAAGCCCGGTTCGACATCGTCGAGCGCCTTCTGCGGCCGATCCATCAGGACGCGGCGAACCTGTGTATAAGCCTCCTCGATGATGGTGATCTGTCCGCGGCTCTGCAGGATCTCCAAGGGAAACGTGGCCGTCATCATCCCCGGCATTCCATCGGGGAGGCAGGCGACAGCGTTCGTGGCGATCGGCTGTCCGTTCGCATCGGCCTCGCGGATTACCTTCAGCCGATCCTGCCACTCCTTGAGATAGACGGGCTTGAGCGGCGGCGGAGGCGCGACCGGTGGGACGGCTGGTGTCGCCTGGCCGGTGGGCTTCACGCCAACGGTGAATCCCTGACGTTGCCACGAGCCGGTGATGTCGGGAGCCGTTTGTGACTGCGCGGTGATCATGTGCGCCGCAACGATCAGCCCGCTCGCGACAACGAACGCTTTGAGCGCGCGCATACCCGTCACTGCTGCGTTTCCGTGCGCTTGAAACTGCCAATCGCCGGCACTGGCAGGCCCATCGTTTTTCCATCGGCCAAGACCACTTCGAGTCCGAGCGCAACCGGTTCGCCGCTGAGGAGCGGTGCCCCGACGACCTGCAGCTTGTCGCCCGGCTTGATCATGTTCGACCGCCATCCGACGCGCTGCATCATGTTGATGCTGGTGAGTTCGACGGTGTAGTGCTTCACCGTGCCGTCACTCTGCGGCACGTCCAGTTCGATGAAGCCGTGGGGATTGGTCCACTGAAACTTGGTCACGGTGCCCTGAATCGTGATCGTCCGCGTGTGATCGTAGACGGCAAACGAGTGGTGCGCGAGCGCGGGTGCGATCATTGCGATCACCACCGCAATGGACCACATTCCTGAGCGTCGGGCCATGTCCTCCTCCAGCGAGCCAAGGGCTTCCCTTCGCATCCCGGCACCGCCCTTGGCTGGTTGCCAGTATCTCTTGGCGCGCTCCGCGCGCCGGGGACCGCTATGCGGGTCACGATGAAGACCCAATCGGGACGACGAGCCGCATAGCGGCCCCAACCAGTCATGATGATAACCGACAGGGTTGGACTCCGCAGGCTCGAACTCAGCGGCTAGAGTCTTCTCCTTGCCGGTTTCGTATTTGGGCCCATTCGATATGCTCGCGCACCATTGGATCGTGCGTCGACGGTCGATCGTCCGAGGCTTCCTGCAGAGCCGCGATCGCCTGTGGATCGGCACTGTTGCCGATTGCGACTGCGATATTCCGCCGGAGGCCGGCCAGCTTCGCGCGTGTCATCGCGCTTCCCTTCACCATGCGCCGAAGGTTCGCGTCCGACTGTCGCCATAGGTCGACCAGGCGAGGCAGGTCGAGACCCTCGCGCGGTTGCCAGGGGGTATCGCGCGACACGGGGGCGGGCTGATTGTACGGACAGACCTCCTGGCAGACGTCGCAGCCGTACACATGGCCGCCGAGGGATGCGCGATGCGCCTCGGGAATCGACGATCGCAGTTCGATGGTCAGGTACGAAAGGCATCGATTCGAATCGAGCACCCCGGGCTCGACCAGCGCGCCCGTCGGACACGCCTCGAGGCAGCGCGTGCAACTGCCGCACTGCTCGAGCCCTTGCGCATCAGCCTGGAGCGGCAGCGTGCAAATGATCTCGCCGAGGAACAGCCACGATCCAATCTCGCGATTGATCAGGCAGGCGTTCTTCCCGATCCATCCGATTCCGGCGTATTGCGCGTAGACGCGCTCTTGAATGGGTCCCGTGTCTACGTAGGCTCGCGCCTGGAACGGCACGTCGGTCGTCGCGTGCATCCACTCGAGGAGCGCATCGAGTCTCGACTTGATTACCGTGTGGTAGTCGTCACCCCACGCATATCGGGAGAGGCGTGCAATCTCAGGTGGCAGTTCGTCCGCGTATGGGCGATCGGTGTTGTACAACGTCGCAGTCACGATGACGCTGCGCGCGCCTGGCACCACGTTGCGAACATCAGCCCGCCGTTCCCTAGTACGCGCCATCCACGCCATCTCACCCGCATACCCTCGATCGAGCCACTCCTGTAAGAACGACAGCTCAGGGTATTCCTCAGCGGGCGCAACACCGCACAGGTCGAAGCCTAGTTCCTTCGCTTTGCGCTTGAGTAATTCGGAGGTCAAAGGTCAAGAGTCAAGAGTTACGTCAAAGGTCCTAAAAGTACGCGGTCCAGCGTTCCGCATCTTTCGATTCTGACGCGTTTTAATGCGGGGCGGGAGCGGCATCCGCGATGCACCTCGACCGCTCCATGGACCGAAATGACCCGAAGGGCATCGATGAAC
>JBKPNV010000168.1:0-2439 GCA_046732795.1 Acidobacteriota bacterium | reverse complement strand
ACAACCACGCGTTCAACGGCGCCGGCTCTCACCTCGTCAAAGGCGGCTGGGGCGTACGCCGCTCTGTGAACGATGCCAACGTGGAGTATCCGGGTGGCTACGTGTACCTGTTCTGGGGTCAGTCGTTCCGCAGCACGGTGACCGGGGAGACGGGGACGGGTACCTACGGCTACTACTACGTCAGCGATCTGGCGACGCGCGGCGCCGTCCACGCGAACATCCAGAACCTATACGTGCAGGACACGTGGAATGTGGGCAACCGCCTGACGCTGAATCTCGGGATTCGCACGGAAAACGAGAAGATCCCGACGTTCAGACCCGACATCGCGCAGTACGCGTTTCAGTTCGGCTTCGCCGACAAGCTGGCGCCGCGCCTCGGTGCCACGTATGACGTGCGCGGTGATGGCAAGGTGAAGGCGTTCGCGAGCTGGGGGCGCTACTACGACTGGACCAAGTACGAGATCGCCCGCGGCTCGTTCGGCGGCGATATCTGGCACATCTTCTATCGCTCGCTCGACACCCTCGATATCGGCAGCCTCAATCTGAACAACATGCCGGGCCGCGATCTCTGGGGCGGACCCACCGGGTTCAGGGACCTGCGTGCCACCGCGATTCTGAATACCGATCCGAACATCAAGCCGATGTATCAGGACAGCTTCAACGGCGGCATCGACTACCAGCTCAGTGGCACGATGGCGCTCGGCGTCCATTACATCCACAACAATCTCGGACGGACGATCGAGGACATGGGCGCGCTCATCAATGGAGACAGCGTCTACGTCATCGGCAACCCCGGCGAGGGGCGGAACACGGTCACCCCGGCTTCGTACCCGGCAACGGAGAACTTCCCCACGCCGAGACCGAAGCGGCAATTCGACGCCCTCGAGCTGACGCTGGAACGGCGCTTCTCGAAGAACTGGTTCGCCAGCGCCAACTACACGTTGAGCCGTCTCTACGGCAATTACGCCGGCACAGCGAACTCCGACGAGATCAGCACGCCGACGACGGGCATCACATCGAACAACGCTCAACAGCAGGTCGGCACCATCGCGCGCCCGGGCAGCAACTCGCACACCGGCTGGGACATCGACGAGTTGATGTGGGACGCGCACGGCAATCTCGATCCGCTTGGCCGCCTCGCGACCGATCGCCCGCACGTGGTGAAGTTGTACGGTGCTTATCAGTTCGGCATGGGGACCCAGATTGGCGCGTTCTTCTACGGCGGCAGCGGTACACCGATCACCACTCAGGTCGTCGGCCAGGATCAATACGCGCCGATGGTGAACGGACGCGGCGACATGGGACGAACGCCGGTCCTGACGCGGACGGATCTGCTGCTCTCGCACGACCTCTCGCTCGCGGATCGCAAGCGCATCCGGTTCGAGCTGAACATCCAGAACATCTTCAATCAGAAGACCGCGTCGCACATCTTCAACTTCCTGAACAAAGGCGCCCCGGCCGGCAGCCAGACACGCCCGGCCGACGCCATCGACTTCTCGGAGGTGAACTTGGCAGCCGGCTATGACTACAACGCGCTGATCTTGGCGACGCAGGAAGGGCGCGCGGCGTACGACCCGCGTTATGGCATGGAGGATCTCTACAATCCCGGCCTGCAGGGACAGGTCAGCGTGAAGTTCCTGTTCTGACTCGGGCCTCGGGGCTCGGGGCTTGGGGTTCGAGGTTCGGGACGTAGAGGCGGGTCTTCAGACTCCGCCTCTACTCTCTCAGCGCCGCGAGAGGATCCATACGAGCGGCGGCTCGCGCCGGAAGGTAGGACGCGACAGCTGCCGCCACGAGTAGAAGGATCGTTGCCGTTACGAGCGCCACCGGATCGAGCGGATGCACTTCATACAGCAGCCCTCGTAGAAACTGCGTGACGACGAGCGCCAGCACCAGTCCAGCGGCAGCACCACCGGCGGCGAGCCGCATCCCCTCACGCAGGATCATCCTGCGTACGTCAGCCGGGCTGGCGCCGACCGCCAGACGCACGCCGATCTCCGCATAGCGCTGGCGCACGGAGGCGGCAATCACGGCATACAGCCCAATCGCGCAGAGCAGCAGGGCGGAGACACCGAACACACCGAGCACAACCGCATAGAAGCGAGGGCGCGCGAGCGGCTCGCGCATCAACTCACCGAAAGGCGCAACTCGCGGAACACGAACCGAGGGATCGCTCGCGTACACCGCGTTCCGAACAACATCCGCTACCTGCGACAGTGGTGCAGTCGATCGCACAACCAGCGATTGTGCCGTCACAATGAGTTGCGCGTCCGGGACGTAGAGGGTGGCCTGCGGCGCTCGCAAATCGCGATAGCGCGTCCGAGACGCCACTCCAACCACCGTGCGCCATGGATCCTTGGATTCGAGATTGCCCATCTTCAGTCGCTTGCCGATCGGGTCCTGGCCGGGCCACAACCTCGCCGCGACGTCCACGCTCAC
>JBKPNV010000167.1:0-18638 GCA_046732795.1 Acidobacteriota bacterium | reverse complement strand
TGGTCCAGTAGCCGCCGCGGCTCCCGCCTTCCGACGCGCCGTCCCACAGGAGAAAGCCGTGACCGAGCCGGTATTGCGTGCGGCCGACGGAGACGTCCACCAGGTTCTCAGTCGATCCGATGGACGTGCCAGAGCGCCACCCGATGGTGGCATCCTCCGGAGCGAACGACGAGACATCCGGGCCGTACAGCTCAGGGGCCGACCCGTACGTGCGCTCACCGACGACGCTGAGCATCCCGTAGATTTCGCTCGACGAGCGCAGCCTGTAGCTGCCTGACAGCGCCGGCTTGACGTACCCCTCAAACCACTGGTCACTCAAGTTCTCGGGAACCGGTTCTTTCGGGTTGTCGAACAAGGAGTTGCCAAACCCGAAGGTGCCCCAGCCCGCGTCCACATTGAACGACCAGTCGATTCGCTGGGGCAGGCCAGTCGACGTTTGTGCGATGGCGGGTTGAACCGTGAAGAATACGGCCAGCGTCAGGAGGAACAGTATCGATCGAAAGGCGACCCGTGCCATCGTCTCGCTACGGCAGGAAGCGCACGCGTCCGGTCATCAGTTCGTATACCGCGCCAACCAGCTTGATGACACCTTCAGCGGCTCGCGCCTGCGCTTCGGGTGTTGCCAGGAGCTGGTGCATCGACCACCGCACGTTCGCCTCGACAGCGGCTTGCATCTGCTCCTCCATGGAGGCATCACTGCGAATCGTGTCGAGGCCCGGCGTGATGTTTTCGAGCAGCCGCTCGATCCGGCTGCGATCGCGCGCCCCAAGAAATTTCGCAGCGAGCGCCGCCTGCACCGCCCCGCATCCCTCATGTCCGAGCACGACGAACAGCGGCGTGCCGAGGTGCACGGCGGCGTACTGCAGCGTGCCCATCACTTCGGGTGAGACCACGTTGCCGGCCACGCGGATGATGAACAGCTCGCCGAAGCCCGCGTCGAACACCAATTCCGGAGGGACTCGCGAATCGCTGCATCCGAGGATGGTCGCGTACGGACGCTGACCTTTTGCCAGCTGCGCCAGAATTTCTTTCTGGACGGTGGGGAAGCGCGCCTTGCCGTTGACGAATCGCTCGTTTCCGGCGCGTAGTCGCGCGAGTACGTCATCTGCGCTCTGTATTACTGGAGTCTCGTGAGCCACGCTCATGCCACCGTGGTGACTGTCCCGCGCCACTTGTTGACGACATCGTCGACCGTCTGGTGTGCCTCCGCCAGTGTGGCTGCAACCGTGGAGTGGGTGCGACGAAACGCTTCGCGTACTTCTCCGTGTACCTCGGCAACCCGGAACTCGGTGCCAGATCGGCGGCACGTCGCCTCGAGATCGATCAGGAACTCGACTCCGGCCAAATCCACGTGGGGGACGTTCCCCATGAAAAAGACCAGGAGGCGCGGGCGCCGCTCGCGTTGGGCGATCAGCGCCGCGACACGATCGCGGACATGATCGATGTTGAAGTAGACAAGGGCGCCTTCGTTACGGACGACGAGCACGTCATTGACGCGCTCGTTCTCAGGATGGCGGGTGAGATCGGCAAAGTAGGTCGTCCCCGGCACCCGGCCAAGCTCGGTCACGCGCGGGCGCGAGGCGCGGCGAAGCAGCAAGAGGAGCGACATCGCCACGCCCAGCAACACGCCATTGAGAAGGCCGGAGCCCAGCACGCCGAGCAGTGCGGCCATCGCGACGGCGAACTCGGTGCGGCTGAACCGCCAGATGTGGCGCAGTGTGTCGATCTTTACGAGGCCGGTCACCGCCACCAGGATGATGGCGGCAAGCACGGGCTGCGGAAGGTCGCGCAGCAACCCGGTGAAAAACGCCGCAACGAGCAGCGTGATCAGGGCCGCGACGAGCCCAGAGAGGGGAGAGCGCGCGCCTCCGGTCTCGTTGACGAGTGATTGCGACATCCCACCACTGACGGGAAACGCGCTGCCAAGACCTGCCATGAGATTCGCGGCGCCAATCGCGAGGAACTCCTGCGTCGCATCGAGGCGGTAACCGTGCTTGGCTCCGAACATGCGGCCGATGGCGCTCGTTTCCACAGCCGCCAGCACGAAGCACGCCATGCTGAGCGGAAAAATCGTGTTGATGTCCGCGCGAGTCACGAGCGGCAACGACGGCATCGGCAGTCCCTGTGGAATTTCACCGAGCAGCGCCACACCACGCTCGCTCAAGCGAAACACGCCCGCGGCGACGATGCCGCCGATGACCACGAAGAGCGCAACCGGTCGATCCTTCAACACGGTCTTGCCGAGCAGCAGCACGGCCAGCGCCGTGAGTCCCAGGACCAGCGACGTCGGATTGGTCTGGCCCAGTCCGCCCAGGAAGTGCCCCATCCGATCCCAGAAGTCCCCGCCGTGCCCGGCGCTGAATCCGAACAGCTTGGGAAGCTGGGTGCTGGCGAGGAAGAACGCCACGCCGCACTTGAAGCCGACGAGCACGGTTTCGGAAAAGAAATTGACGATCGCGCCGGCGCGTACCGCATACGCGATGAACGCGAGCACGGCGACGAGCAGGGCGGTCGCCGAGGCCAGTGCGGCATGCCGCGCTGGATCGCCACCGGCGATGTCGCCGAGCGTTGCGCCGATCAGCAACGATATCGCGGAAGTGACCGCAAGTGCCGTATGCCGCGAGCTGCAGAAGATCCAGAAGACGAGCCCACCGAACAGGCAGGCGTAGAGCCCGGCCTGCGGCGGAAGACCTGCCAGCGACGCATCACCGATTGCCGAGGGCAGCAGGTACGCGGCAAGCGTGATACCTGCCACGACGTCGCCTCGCAGCCACGAGGTGTCGTAGTTCCTCAGCCATGCGCGCGCAGGAAACATCATGATCAGTTATGCCGGCGACGCTTCACGTGCAGCTGGGCCAGCGAGCGAGCCAGTGACGCATTGATTGTTGCCACTTCCTCATCGGAGATCTTGTCCTGCAGGCGGGCCGCGGCACGTTGACGTGCCTCCTCGACCTTGGCCTCATCAATGTGATCCGATGGGATCGCCATGTCCGTCACGATCGCGACGCGGTTGGCTGTCACCTCGACGACCCCTTCTCCGACGGCCAGGTAGGACTCGCGGCCATCCTTCTGCACGATGATTTCCCCAGGGACGATCTGGGTCAGCAGCGGGATGTGCATCGGGTACACGCCAATCTGCCCCTCGATCGCCGGCAGCGTGACCATGTGCACGTCCTCGGAGTAGACGACGGCGTCAGGTGTCACGATTTCCAGTTTCAATGTCGCGGCCATGTTCGCCCCTTGCCCACTTGGCCACGAGAGTCACGAAGGATCGCCACGAAGGTCACGATGATCATAAAGGTTAGCCACGAAGGTCACGATGATCACGAAGCCATTCGTGCTTGCTTCGTGACGTTCGTGTCGGTGGTAATCGTCGTGTGCTTCGTGGCTTCATCGTCGTGCGCTCCGTGGCTTCAGTTCTGGCGGATCTCTTCGATTCCGCCCTTCATGTAGAAGTTGTCTTCCGCGACGTCGTCGTGTTTGCCGTCGAGGATCTCCTTGAATCCGCGCACCGTGTCGCCCACTTCCACCTGCCGGCCTTCGCGTCCCGTGAACACCTGCGCCGAGCTGAACGGCTGGCTGAGGAAGCGCTGAATCTTGCGGGCGCGGAACACCGTCTGCTTGTCTTCCGGCGACAGTTCGTCCATGCCGAGAATGGCGATGATGTCCTGCAGGTCCTTGAATCGCTGGAGGACCTTCTGCACGCCGCGCGCGACGTCGTAATGCTCCTGGCCGACGATCTCGGGCGCCAGCGCGCGCGAGGTCGAGGCCAGGGGATCGACGGCCGGGTAAATCCCGAGCTCCGCAATCGAGCGCTCGAGCACGATCGTCGCGTCGAGGTGCGCAAACGTCGTGGCGGGTGCCGGGTCGGTCAGGTCGTCGGCAGGAACGTAGACGGCTTGAAACGACGTGATGGAACCCTTCTTCGTGGACGTGATCCGTTCCTGCAACGCGCCCATCTCGGCGGCCAGCGTCGGCTGATACCCGACAGCGCTCGCGGTGCGGCCAAGCAGGGCCGAGACTTCGGAGCCGGCCTGCGAGAACCGGAAGATGTTGTCGATGAAGAGCAGCACGTCCTGGTTCTTTTCGTCGCGGAAGTACTCCGTGATGGCCAGGCCGGAGAGGGCGACACGCAGACGGGCGCCGGGCGGCTCGTTCATCTGGCCGTAGACGAGGGCGATTTTCGAGGCATTGAGGTCTTTCTCGTTGATCACTCCCGCCGTCGCCATCTCGTGATAGAGGTCGTTGCCTTCGCGCGTGCGCTCGCCGACACCGGCAAACACCGACACGCCACCATGCAGCTTGGCGATGTTGTTGATCAGTTCCATGATGACGACGGTCTTGCCCACGCCGGCGCCGCCGAACGCCCCGATCTTGCCGCCCTTGAGGAACGGACAGATCAGGTCGATCACCTTGATGCCGGTCGAGAGCACGTCGGGGGACGTGGATTGATCGACCAGTGACGGCGCGGGGCGGTGGATCGGGTAGTACTTCTCCGCGACCACTGGTCCCCGTTCATCAACCGGAGCGCCGGTGACGTTCAGCACGCGGCCCATGACGCCTGGTCCCACCGGCATGTGAATGGGCCCGCCACTGTCGGTGACCTTGAAGCCGCGCTTCAGTCCCTCGGTCCCCGACATCGAGATGGTGCGGACCCACCGGTCGCCGAGGTGCTGCTGCACTTCGAGCGTCAGCGTCACCGGATGATCGAGGACGGTGTACTCGACGGTCAGGGCATTCGTGATCGCCGGGAGCGCGTCGGAAAACGCGACGTCCACCACCGGACCATCGACTTGCACGATCGTGCCTGTGTTCATTCGGATGCCTTCCATTACCCCCCACCTCGCTTGTGTTGAGGCTTTCGACCTGGTCCTACGCCGAGAATCCCGTCGACTCTAATTGGCAACGCCGTGGTCAGCAATACCAACACAAGCGAGTCCTGAGGTTAGTTCGCCTGGCCGCCGGCGATCTCCAGCAGCTCCTGCGTGATCGCCCCCTGACGCAGCTTGTTGTAGTGCAGCGTCAGGTCCTTGATCATGGTGTTCGCGTTGTCGGTCGCGCTCTTCATCGACACCATGCGCGCGCTCTGCTCGCTGGCCTTGGCGTTGAGCAACACGGTGTAGAGCAGGATGTTGAGGAAGTGCCCCAGCAGGTAGCTCAAAATCGACTCGGGGTCGGGCTCGAAGCGGAACTCGGTCGTGTCGCCGGCCAGTTCTTCCTCGGGTTGCGCGTCTGGAATTCTCAAGCCCTTGATTTCGCCGATCGGCAGGTATTCGATGGCGACCGCCTGCTGGGTCAGCGTGTTGATGAAGCGCGTGGCGACGAGGATGACCTCGTCGACCTCGCCTTTCAAGTAGAGGTCGCGCGCCATGGCAGCGATCGCCCGGGCCTCAGTGAATCGCGGCGTATCCCCGTACGGAAAATCGGCGACGAGCTCGCGGCGTGTGCGCGCGACGAACTGCGCGGCCTTGCGACCGGCCGTGATGAAGACCGTCGAGCGATGATCGTACCGCCCGACCAGTCGAAACAGGTTGCTGTTGAGCGCTCCGCACAGACCCTTGTCCGACGACACGAGGATGACCAGGCGCTTCTTCACCGGGCGCACCTCGAGCAAGGGATGCGTGAAGTCGGTCACCCGCGTGACGGCCCGGCGCTGGATGCGATACACCAGGCGGACGAACGGACGCACGTCGATAGCCGCCTGCTGTGCCTTGCGCATCTTCGACGCCGCCACCATCTGCATGGCTTTAGTGATCTGCGCCGTGCTCTTGATCGACTTGATGCGCCGCCGTATCTCGCGCGTGCTGGCCATCGGTTAGCTCCAGAGTGGCTTGAAGGCGGCGGCAGCAGCCTTCAACCCGTTCACGAGGTCGTCGCTCAGCGCTTTCTCGCGGCCGATTTGCGCGAGCAGGCTGGCTTTGGACGTCGTCAGGAATTCGGTCAGCTTGGTCTGAAAGTCCTTGATGCGTTCGACCGGGACGTCGTCCATGTGACCGTTCTGGACCATCCACAGCATGGCGACCTGGGTCTCGACCGGGATTGGGTTGTATTGCGGCTGGTTGAACAGCTCGATGATCCGCTTGCCGCGATCGATCTTGGCCTGCGTCGTCGCGTCGAGGTCCGAACCGAATTGCGCGAACGCCGCCAGCTCGCGGAACTGTGCCAGATCGCCCTTGAGCCGTCCGGCCACCTGCTTCACGGCTTTGACCTGCGCCGCCGATCCAACGCGCGACACCGACAGGCCGACTGAGATAGCGGGCCGAATGCCTTGATAGAACAGGTCCGTTTCGAGATAGATCTGACCGTCGGTAATGGAGATGACGTTGGTCGGGATGTACGCCGACACGTCGCCCGCCTGCGTCTCGATGATCGGGAGCGCGGTGAGCGAACCGTTGCCATACTGCTCTCCGACTCGCGCGGCTCGTTCGAGAAGGCGGCTGTGCAGATAGAAGACATCACCCGGGTACGCTTCGCGGCCTGACGGCCGCTTGAGCACGAGCGACACCTGCCGATAGGCGACGGCGTGCTTGGAGAGATCGTCGTATACGATGAGGGCGTCCATGCCGTTGTCCATGAACCACTCGCCCATGGCGGCCCCGGCAAACGGCGCCAGGTACTGGTTGGTCGCAGAATCGGCGGCGGGGGACGCGACGATAATCGTGTACGCCATGGCGCCCGCCTCTTCGAGGACGGCGATGAGGCGCGCGATGGTCGACTGTTTCTGGCCGATCGCGACGTAGATGCTGTAGAGCGGACGATAGTCCTTGTCGCCGGCGGCTTCAGCCTGCTGGTTCAGGCGAGCCTGGCTGATGATGGTGTCGACACAGATCGTCGTCTTGCCGGTGGACCTGTCGCCGATGATCAGCTCGCGCTGCCCGCGGCCGATCGGAATCATCGCGTCGATGGCCATGATGCCCGTTTGTACGGGCTGGCTGACCGGTTTGCGTCGCATGATGCCGGGCGCGATCTTCTCGACCGGGTACGCCACAGTGCTCGCGATTGGCCCTTTGCCGTCGATCGGTTCTCCGAGCGTGTTGACAACGCGACCCAGCAGCCCCTTGCCGACGGGGACCTGCAGCAGTTTGCCCGTCGCCCGAACCTCGTCGCCCTCTTCGAGACTCGTGTACTCGCCGAGGACGATGACGCCGACCTCCGTCTCCTGGAGGCTGAGCGCCAGGCCCGTGATGCCGTTGCCGAAATCGAGCATCTCGTTGAGCATGACGTCGCTCAGACCTTCGACGCGGGCCACGCCGTCGCCGATCTCACGGATGACACCGATGTTCTGCTTGACCGCGGCAGTCTTTGCGCCCGCGATCTGTGCCTCGATGTCTTGAATCAAGTTCGCCATGAATTAACCTCGATGCTCAAAACCGTTCCTCGAGCGCAGTCAGGCGACCCTGAATGCTGCCGTCGTAGACATCGCTGCCTACCGTGACTCGTACGCCACCGAGCAGCCTCGGGTTGTTCGCGTAGGACATCAGCAGGCCGCGGCCGTACATGCGCACGAGCTCTGATTCGATCTGTGCTTGTATTTCGCCGGGGAGCGGGGAAGCGCTCTCGACCCTCGCGCTGTGGGCCTCTTGCCTCAGTCTCACGCGACGTTGGAATATCGAGAGGACCTTGAGGCCGCCCGGTCTCCCAGCCGCGATGACTTTCTCCACCACCTGGCGCACGCGTGTTTCATCAAGCGAGCCGCCGACGAGGCACAGCCCGAAGAGCCGCTTTGCTTCACGCTGCGCCTGCCTGTTCGTCTTCATCGGCTGTTCCCGCTAGTGGGCCGAGAGCTCTCTGGCTGTTTCCTCGGCCAAGCGTCGTTCATCGTCCGGAGTCAGTACTTTGCCGACGACGGCCGTCGTGGTCTGGACGACGAGGCGGCCGACTTCGCGACGGAGCTCGGCGAGCATGCGCGCGTGTTCCTGCTCGGCCGCTTCGCGCGCCTTGGCCAGGATCTGTTCGGCCGTGACAATCGAGCGCTGCGCTTCCTGTTCCTGGAGCCGCTTGGCGATGTCGCGCGCCTCGGCGATGAGTTGTTGCGAATGCGCCTGTGCGTCCGCCATCACGCTCTTCCGCTGCGACTCGATGTTGGCGAGGGCGGCGTTGATCTTCTCGGCGTTGGCCTGGCCCAGAGCGATCTGCTGGCGCCGTGCCTCGAGCATACGCAGCACGGGTTGATAGGCCAGCCAGTACAGCGCGGCGCAGACGATGGCGAAGCTGATGAACTGCGCCGTCAGGTGAGGCCAGTCCACGCCGAAGGTCGTGGCGATCTTTTCGACCGGCCCGCCACCGGTCTCCTGTTGCAGCATCAATGCAAGCACGCTCATGTGGCACCCTCGTCGACCAAGGCTCTTGAAATCCGTCTCCGGTCTACAGTCTCCGGTCTCCGCTCCAGTCGAACGCGTGACGTCGGGGGCATATTTTGTCGCGCCACCCTGGCCATCGCGATCCTCACTGCACGAGGAACAGCGCGTAGAACACGATGGCTTCCGCGAAGGCAATGGCCAGAATCGATTGCACGAGGATCGGTGTGGCAGCCCCCGGATTTCGTCCGACCGCTTCGGAGGCTTTCATCCCGATCAAACCGACGGCCAGGGCGGCGCCCAAAACCGCGAGAGCGACGTGAAAATTGCCGGTCAACATGTTCTCTGTTCCTCCCTCGATGGTCGCCGCGTGTCCGAGGCAATCGAGCCTCGTCCGCTAGTGGTGCGCGGCGGCGGATCCTTCCTCGTGATGCTGGCAAATCAGCAGCGTGAACACCGCCGTCAGCAACATGAACACCAGCGCTTGAACCAACCCGACGAGCAATTCCAGAAAATAGAAGGGGATTTGGACCAACCACGCGATGTACGGCACCTGGGCCATGGTTTCGAGCATCGTTTCACCGGCGAAGATGTTTCCGTAGAGTCGAAAGCTGAGTGAGACCGGGCGAAACAGAATCGAGATGACCTCGAGGAGGCCGGCCGCAAAGAAGACGACCACCATGAGCACCTTGAGGGCTCCCGTAGTCGTTCCCTTGGGCGCAAACATCTCCTTGAAGAAACCCAGGGGCCCGAGGGCTTGCAGCCCCCAGACGATCCAGCAGGCGAAGAACACGAGGGCCATGGCGAGCGTCAGATTGACGTCGGCGTTGGCCCCTCGAAAGAACGGTTCCTCGAGCTGAAACCCTTCGGCCGTGTAGTGCCCCCATCCTATCGAGCCGACACCCGGGACGAGGCCGAGCCAGTTGGACGCCAGGATGAAGATGAACACCGTGCCGAAGAACCAGAAGGTCTTCTTCGCCAGCTGCGCCCCCAGCAACCCTTCGAGGAACCCATACAAGCCCTCAACGAGCCACTCGAGGAAGTTCTGAGCGCCCTCGGGCACCTGTTTCATGTTTCGTGTCGCCAGCTGCGCGAAGACGATGAGTCCGATGGTGACGATCCAGGTGACGACCATCGAGTTGGTCACCGGGAGACCGAACGGCCGCGCGATTTCCACGGCGCTCTGCGAGAGTCGATGGTGTTCCTGCGCCAACACTGTGTTCGTGGCGCACCAGGCGACGGCCACGGTTGACGTGGCGCGTAGCAGCGGCGTCATGAAATTGCGTCTCATCTGCTTATCCACCGAGCGCGATGGTAACAGCGACCAAAACAAGTCCGAATACCACCATCACAACGCCGGGGCGCCAGCCTGGTCGCCCGGCGTGCGTTCCGAGCGTCCATCCCATGCCGAACAACATGAGAATCGCGACGCCATTCGAGGCGCGCATCGCCACGGCAGGACTCGCGATCACGATAAACGGGATGACGATGGGAAGAGTGGATAGAAATACCAGGAGGAACACGCCGAACGCCCCCGTTAGATCCCTGCGCTCCAGGACGTGTCCCGGCGGCTCTGGAATCTGGCGGAGGCGCTGAAGTAACGATTCGACCTCCGCGGTCGTCACTACCGCCGAGACGGGAGAGGGAAGCGCCTGCAGGATGACACCGTGCGCGGTGGCCGGATCGCGATTTTCGCGAACAGTGCGAATCATCATCAGCTTTCGGGCGCGATCGACGTAAATCGCCATGAGATAAAAGGCCGCGTCGACGATTCCCCAGGCTACGTTGCACCCGAGCGCGGCGAGGAGCACCTCGCGCGTTTCGGCGCGACCGCTCTCCACGACGCTGATCGAGCTGGTGAAGCTCAGGACCATGATGACGCCGAAGAGAATCTCCGAGGCGCGCTCGAGCGGGTCGAGGATGGGACCGGGCGCATTCGCTGACCATGTACTCAAGACCAGCGCTCGACTGAGCACGTCTTGTGCCAGCGGATCCGCTCATTGAAGTCGTCTGGCGGGAGAGGCTGACCAACGGGCAAGAGGCTTCACCGACCCGCCGCCATCAGGTGATCGCGCGCTCTACGCCTGATCGCTCAAGGACTCGGAAACGCCGGCAGGCCGCCAGACGGCGCGGCCGCGCCGACCGAGGCGACCTCCGTCAATCCGGAGCACCTCCACTCCATTGGAGCACCGGCTGACCGCTCGCCACGGCGCGTGGCTCTGACGGCCGAAAACCACCAGCATCGGTGATCACCAAACCCGGGTGAGCCCCATAGACTCACTGGCACACGATGTGCTCAACGGGCCGTCATGACAACGACGGAGACGTTCCTGCACCTCGATTCGACAGCGGCTCGAATCGATCGCTTGACGGGCCAGCTCGCCGCGTCTGCAGTCAGCGTCGGACCGGACATGGTTGCCGCGCTCATCACGGATGGCCTGCGCCGCGTCTGCGACGTGCTGGGAGCGGATGTCGGAACGCTCGACGGCCTCTCTGAAGACGCGATACACCCGGTGTCGCGTCAATCGTGGGTTCGGCATCCCGCGGCCGTTCGTCTCGAGCCCCCTCTGACGATCCGCGTGCCGGTCCAAGGCGGGGGAGACTTCGCATTGTCGATCGGCATGACCGGAGGCGGCTCGCCATGGTCAGACGCCGTCGCGGAAAGTCTGCAGGCGCTCGCTCATGTCATGGTGCTCATCGTGCTGCGCGCCCAGCAGGCACAGGAACTCGAGCGAATCAGGTTGAGCGCCGCATCTACGACCTCGCCGGCAGCTCGAGCGTTCGATCAGAGCTGGGACAGCGACGATTTCCAGAACATCATCGGCGACAGCCCCGCGCTGCGCATTGCGCTGGCACGCGTACAGGAAGTGGCGTCGACGGATGCGTCCGTGATGCTGCTCGGTGAAACAGGCACCGGCAAGGAACTGTTTGCGCGCGCCGTGCACAATCGCAGCACGCGCCGCCATCGGCCGTTTGTCAGTGTCAACTGCGCGGCGCTGCCATCGACGCTGATCGAGACCGAACTCTTCGGCCACGTTCGGGGTGCTTTTACCGGCGCCGTCGCCATGCGTCAGGGCCGCTTCGAACTCGCCGACGGCGGAACGCTCTTCCTCGACGAGATTGGCGACCTTCCGGCGGACGTGCAGGCCAAGCTGCTGCGCGTGTTGCAGGAAGGCCAGTTCGAACGGGTGGGGTCCTCACAGTCGCGCAAGGTGGACGTCCGCATCGTCGCCGCCACGAATCACGATCTCGGGGCGGCGATGAAGGAAGGGCGCTTTCGCGCGGACTTGTACTACCGGCTCAACGTGTTTCCGATTGCGCTCCCCCCATTGCGCGAGCGGCTCGAGGATCTGCCGCGGCTCGTGTGGTATTTCGTCAACCGCCGGCAGCGCGCGCTCAATCGCAAGTTCACGAACATTCCCGAGACCGTGTTTGCATCGCTGCAGGAGCGATCATGGCCGGGCAACGTCCGGGAGCTCGCGAATGTCGTCGAGCGCGCCATGATTCACTCCACCGGCAGCACGCTGGTGCTGGACGATGTTGCCGGCCCGGAGCGATCAGCGGCCGCGCGCGATGCCGGCACGCTCGAAGAGATGGAGCGGCAGTACGTCGAGGACGCACTGCGACGATGCCGCTGGCGGATCAACGGCCGCGGCAACGCCGCGGAAGTGTTGGGGCTGCATCCGAACACGCTCCGCAATCGCATGAAGAAGTTTGGGATCCAACGTCCGAAAGGTCCAATGCCTTTCGCGCCAGGGCGTCTGTCGGCGTGAGGCCGGGAGCGGGCCTATCACGACGCGCGGGTGCGCTCACGATCTGTGGTGACTGCGAGGTGTCATTGTTGCGGATTTTCCCGTCAGTGACGCGGCACACCGCTTGCTGAGGTGCATGACGTGTGGTGCCGGATCCAACTGAAACCCGACGGTGGACGTTTTGTGGTGCATCTGGCCGGACACCTCAGTGAGGCGCAGGTCCCCGAGCTTCTCGCCGCATGCGCGGAGGCGACGCATCCCATCGTCGAACTCGACGAGCTCGTCTCGGCGGACGCGGTAGGCCTCGACGCATTGGTGCGAATCGAGCAGCACGGCGCGGAACTGGTTGGTCTCCTCGAGTATCTGCGGTTTGAGATCGACGCGGTGAAACGCAAGCAGCGCACGTGACGCCAGTCACGGACAGAAAGAAAAGGACGAGAGCATGGAATCGGACCTCAGAAGGACAGTGCTCGCAGCCGGCGCCGTTGCAGCCGCGTTGAGCATGGCGTGTCAAAAGCCCGCGCCCCCACCACCACCTCCTCCGCCAGAGGTGTACGTGACAGCCGTCGTCCAGCGCGACGTGCCGGTGTATCTCGAACTGGTCGGTCAGGCGCAGGGCTACCAGGACGTCGATATTCGCGCCCGCGTTGAGGGCTTCCTGGAAACGGTCAACTTCCAGGAAGGTACCTTTGTCAAACGAGGCGACCTGCTTTACACCATCGATCGGAAGCCGCTCGAAGCGATCGTCGCTCAGGGCACGGCCGACCAGGCCACCGCGGAGGCGCGACTGGCTAAGGCCAACAACGACGTCAATCGCTATACGCCGCTCGTGGCCAAGCAGGCTGTGAGCAAACAGGAGCTGGACAACGCACTCGCCGAGAAGGACGCGTCGACGTCGCAGGTGGCGGCGGCCAAAGCCGCCGTCGAAAAGGCGACGCTCGACCTGGGCTACACGCGAGTGACGTCGCCGATCAGCGGGTTGGTCGGTACGACTCAAGTCAAACCCGGCAACCTGGTGGGCCGCGGAGAGAGCACGCTCCTGACGACCATTTCGCAGATAGACCCGATCCTCTTCAAGGTTGGCGTCACTGAAGCGGACTACCTGCGGGTCGCGCGACAGGTCACCGCTTCCGGCAAATCCTCCGGCGGCTCACGCGAGGGCATCGAGCTCCGGCTGGCTGATGGCACTCGCTATCCGCAAACCGGCAAGATCAACACCATCGACCGTGCCGTCGATCCAACAACCGGCACACTGGGCATGGAACTGGTCTTCCCCAACCCGCAGCAGATCCTGCGCCCTGGTCAGTACGGTCGCGCCCGCATCCTTCTCGATACCAAACGAGGCGCGCTTCTCGTGCCGCAGCGCGCCGTGCAGGAGCTGCAGAGCATTTACACGGTGGCCGTTGTTGACAGCGGCAACAAGGTGGCATTCCGCACTGTGAAGGTGGGCCAGAAGGTGGACTCGCTCTGGGTCATCGAGGAGGGTTTGAAGGCTGGCGACCAGGTGGTCGTCGAAGGACTGCAGCGAATCCAAGACGGCATGACGGTCTCCGCCAAGCCGGCCCCCGCACCACCCGCTGGATCCGCTGCACCGGCGGTCATTGAGGCGAAGTAGTCATGGCTCGTTTTTTCGTCAATCGTCCCATCGTCGCGATGGTGATTTCGATCATCACCGTCCTTCTCGGCGTCGTCGCCATGAGCGGTCTGCCGATCTCGCAGTACCCCGAGATCGTGCCGCCGATGATCCAGGTCACGACCACCTTCATCGGCGCCAGCGCGACCGACGTGGAGGCATCGGTCGCGACGCCGCTCGAGCAGAAGATCAACGGCGTCGAAAACATGATCTACATGAAGTCCACCAACGCCAACGACGGCACGTTGACGCTCAAGGTGTCCTTCGACGTCGGGTCCAACCTCGACATGAGCAACGTCCTCACACAGAACCGTGTGTCAGAGGGCCTGCCGCAGATGCCGCAGTCGGTCAAGAACTACGGCGTCTCGGTGAAGAAAGCGCTCGCCTTCCCGCTGCTCGTCATCTCGATCAAGTCGCCCAAAGGGACGTACGACAGCGCGTTCCTCTCGAACTACACGACCATCAACATCAATGACGCCATCGCCCGCATCCAGGGCGTCGGGCAGATCAATCTGTTCGGCGGCAGCGACTACGCGATGCGCGTGTGGCTGCGCCCGGATGTGATCGGGCGGCTCGGCATCACCATTCCCGACATCGCGAACGCCATCTCACAGCAGAACCAGTTGACGCCAGCCGGTCAGATCGGCGGACCGCCCGCCGCCACTGGCACCGAGTACACCTACACCGTTCGTACGCAGGGGCGTCTGCTCAACGAGGAGGAGTTCGCCAACATCATCGTGCGAACCAACCCGGACGGCTCCGAGGTTCGCCTCAAGGACGTCGCGCGCCTCGAGCTCGGGACGATGCTCTACAACTCGATCGGGCGCCACGACGGCACACCATCGGCCGTCATTGCCGTGTTCCAGATTCCCGGCACCAACGCGCTCGACGTCGCCAACCGGATCAAGGCGACGATGGAGGAGTTGAAGCAGCGCTTCCCGCGCGACATGGATTACCTGGTGTCGCTCGACACAACGCTGCCCGTCACCGAAGGGATCGTCGAGATCGAGCACACGTTGTTCGAAGCGGTCGCGCTCGTCATCATCGTCGTGTTCGTGTTCCTGCAGAACTGGCGAGCGACGCTCATTCCATTGCTCACCGTCCCGGTCTCACTGGTCGGCGCCTTCATCTTCTTCCCGCTGCTCGGCTTCTCAATCAACGTGCTGTCGCTGCTCGGCCTCGTCCTCGCCATAGGCATCGTCGTCGACGATGCCATCGTCGTCGTCGAGGCGGTGATGCACCACATCGAGCATGGGATGCAGCCGAAGGAGGCGACCATCAAAGCGATGGAGGAGGTGTCGGGCCCGGTCATCGCCATCGGTCTCATCCTGTCGGCGGTGTTCGTGCCGGTCGGCTTCATGGGCGGCATCACCGGACGGTTGTATCAGCAGTTCGCGATCACGATTGCGATCTCGGTGCTGCTGTCGGTCATCAACGCACTGACGCTCAGCCCGGCACTGGCAGCGCTGCTGCTCAAACCAGCCACGGGCAAGAAGTCCTTCCTGACGCCGTTCTACAACGGCTTCAACCGCGTGTTCGGCTGGTCTACGGATCGCTACGTCAGCTTCGCGGGCATCCTCGCCCGGAAGATGTTCCGGAGCCTCGCCTTCATCGGCATCCTGGTGTATGTGACCGTGATGCTGGTGCAGCGCATTCCGGGCGGGTTCGTGCCGGAAGAAGATCAGGGCTACCTCCTGGTCAATGCGTTGTTGCCGGATGCCGCGTCGCTCGAGCGTACCGATGCGGTCATGAAGAAAGTCGAGGGGATCCTGGAGAAGAACGAGGCCATCGAGGGCTTCAACACGATTACCGGGTTCTCGTTGCTCACAGGCGCCTACTCGTCGAACATGGGCTTCTTCTTCGTGCAGCTCAAGCCCTGGGAGGACCGCACCACCGAGGAGGCGCACGCCAACGGCGTGATCGCGGCGCTGAACCGCGCGTTCGCGCAATCGATCCCGGAAGCGGGCGTGGTCGCATTCGGGCCGCCGGCGATCCCCGGGCTCGGCACAGGCGCCGGGTTCACGATGCAGCTGCAGGATCGCAGCGGCGGCGATCCCGACTATCTCGCGCAGCAGGCCGCGCGCTTCATGGACGCCGCGCGGAAGCGGCCCGAGATCGCACGCATCAACACGCTCTATCGCGCCCAGGTTCCGCAAATCTACGCCGACATCGATCGCAGCAAGGTGCTCAAGTCCGGTGTGCCGCTCGCCGACGTGAACACCACGCTCGGCGCGCTGCTCGGCAGCTCCTACATCAACGACTTCAACCGGTTCGGGCGTGTCTACAAGGTGTACGTCCAGGCGGAGCCGGAGTTCCGCCAGGATCCGAAGCAGCTCGGGCTGTTCTTCGTGAAGAACCAGAAGGGCGGCATGGTCCCGCTCGACACGCTGCTGTCGACCGAGCCAGGCAACGGCCCCGAGTTCACCAATCGCTTCAACCTGTTTCGCGCGGCCGAGCTCACTGGTGTACCGGCTGAAGGGTTCTCGTCGGCGCAGGCGCTCGATGCGCTGGAACAAACGGCCCGCGAAGTGCTTCCCCCGGATGTCACCTATGACTGGGCGGACATGTCGTTCCAGGAACGTCGAGCTCCTGGTGTGGTCACGGTGTTCGCGCTGGCGATCTTCCTCGTATTCCTGATCCTGGCGGCGCAGTACGAGAGCTGGGGTCTCCCGTTCAGCGTGTTGCTCGGGACGCCGTTTGCGGCGTTCGGCGCGTATCTCGGCCTCTATCTCGCCCGGCAGTTCATGGGACCGAGCTACGTGAACAACGTCTTCGCGCAGATCGGACTGATCATGCTCATTGGTCTAGCCGCGAAGAACGCCATCCTGATCGTTGAGTTCGCGAAGATGGAGCTCGATGCCGGCAAGCCGCTCATGGAGGCGACGCTCTCGGCAGCAAAGCTGCGCTTCCGCCCGATTCTGATGACGGCGTTTGCGTTCATTCTTGGCGTCGTCCCACTGCTGACCGCGACGGGCGCGGGTGCCGAAGGGCGCAAGGTGATGGGGATGACGGTCTTCGCGGGCATGCTCGTGGCGACCATTCTGGGCGTCTGTCTGATTCCGATGTTGTTCGTCGTCGTCGAGAAAGTGACAGGCGGCTCGAAGCATCCCGCGCCGGTCACGCCATCACCCACCACCGGGCCTGCACTGGCAGGACGTGGGGGACATTGAGATGGCGCGTTCGGTTGTCTCTGCACAACTCGTTGCTCTGGCCGCGGCGCTTCTGTCAGTGGGGTGCCTTGCCGGCCCCAACTACAAGCGGCCAGAGCTGGTGAGCCCGCAGCAGTTTCGCTTCGTCGAGGGTGCGCAGGCCGAGTCGCTGGCCGACGCGCCCTGGTTCAAAGTGTTCGACGATCCGGCGCTCCAGGCGCTGATCAAGGAGGCGATCGACAGCAACCTCGATCTGCGCGCCGCCGTGGCCCGCGTCGAGGAGATGCGCGCGCGGGCCGGCATTGCCAAATCGTTCCTGTATCCGCAGGTCGACGCGGCCGCGAGCTATCGCGTCCGTGGCGCGTCGTCGGGTGAGCCGGACGCGACGGGCGATGAGGACAACTTCCATCAGAACGGGTCGTACGGATTCCAGCTTGCCTGGGAGATCGATCTATTTGGCAAGCTCCGCCGTCAGCAGGAGGCGGCGGTCGCACTGGCGCTGGCGAGCGAGCAGGCCCGCCGCGGCGTCATGGTTACCCTCGTCGGCGATGTGGCCTCGAGCTACTTCCTTCTGCGCGAGCTCGATGTGCAGCTCCTGATCGCACGCCAGACGCTCGACATCAACGATCAGACGGTCACCTACTTCCAGAACCGGCTGGACGGAGGCGTATCGAATCGGCTCGAGGTCGATCGGATCCGTGCGCTGCGCGCGCGGACAGCGGCGGCCATTCCCAACATCGAGCAGCAAATCGCAACCGTCGAGAACGACATCTCGCTGCTGCTCGGCCGTCCGCCGACTGCAATCATGCGCGATGCGGCCGACCAGAACGCTCCTCTGCCGCCATTGATTCCACCCGGTATTCCCGCGTCTCTGCTCGAGCGCCGGCCGGACGTTGTCGAGGCCGAACAGTTCCTGGTGGCGGCCAACGCCGACATCGGCGCCGCGAAGGCATTGTTCTATCCAACGATCAGCCTTACGGGGTTCCTCGGGGGTGTCAGCGGCGATCTGACGACGTTCATGGGGGGCAGTGGCGGGATCTGGTCTCTTGGCGCCGGACTGCTGCAGCCGATCTACAACGGCGGGCGGCTCAGGCAGAACGCTGCGGCGGCGCAGGCGCGGTTCGACCAGGCGCTGGCGATGTATCAAAAGGCCGCCCTCAACGGCTACCGCGAGGTTGCCAATGCGCTGGTGACGATCCAGAAGCTGGCCGAGGAGCGCGTGCAGCATGAGGCGGGTGTCGTGGTGCTGGTCGACGCGGCCGATCTGGCGCGGGCCCGCTACGATTCCGGGCTCGCCAGCTACATCGAGATCCTGACCGCGGATCAGGATCTGTTCGAGCAGCAGCTGCGACTGGCGCAGACGCGCGGAGAGGAGTTCCGGGCGCGCGCGGAGTTATATCGAACGCTCGGTGGCGGCTGGCAGCAGCAGCCCTGACACGAGGACGAGAGCTATGCCAAAGGACAACGGCAACGAGACGGACAACGGCACGGACAAGGGCAACGGGAAGCTCAAGGGCAAGGAGTACGCGAAAGAGCTGCTCAAACTGCAGGCCGAGCTCTGCGTCCTGCAGGAATGGGTGAAAGAGAAAGGGCTGCGCGTGATCGTCCTCTTCGAGGGGCGCGATGCGGCCGGAAAGGGTGGCACGATCAAGGCGATAACCGAGCGTGTGAGCCCGCGCGTCTTTCGACTGGTCGCGTTGCCGGCGCCGTCCGATCGCGAAAAGAGCCAGATGTACTTCCAGCGTTACATGCAGCACTTTCCCGCGGCGGGCGAGATCGTGATCTTCGATCGCAGCTGGTACAACCG
>JBKPNV010000166.1:0-15353 GCA_046732795.1 Acidobacteriota bacterium | reverse complement strand
ACGAGCCTACTGGCACGGCTGCAACTACCCGTGGTCGACGGACGGCAGCACCGTCTTCTACGGGATGGACTTCGGCGCGAACGTGTGGGGCTCGCACGTAGGCGTCTCGACGCGCCGCCACGAGGTCGCTCGCGACTTCCTCGAGATGGCCAGGCTTGGCTTCACTGTCGTTCGCTGGTTCGTCTTCTGCGATGGGCGAGCCGGGATTGAGTACGACGATCGTGGCCTGCCAGCCGGGCCTGATGCGCACCTCTTCACGGATATCGACGCGGCGCTCGACATCGCGCGCCTCGTCGACATCCGCCTCGTGCTGGTCCTGCTCGACCATCGGTGGATGCTCGATGGAGTTCCAGACATGATTGCGGATCCGTCGACGGGCATCCTCCTCGAGGCCCGCCTGCCTGACGGGCGCTCCCACGTGCTCAACACGCACGTCGGCCGTGAGGCACTCCTCGGGAGGGTGGTCGAGCCGCTCGTGCGCCGATACGGGCGCGGCGGCAAGCGAGCGGACGTCGCCAGTCAGATCCTGGCGTTCGAGTTCATGAACGAGCCTGACTTCGTTGTCGAGGAATGGGAACGCGACCTCAGCCCGCGCGCGCATCGTCCGCTCCCTTTCGAGACGCTCGCCGATCTCGTCGCTCAGACCAGCACGCTCGTTCACCGCTACACCGATGCGCTCACGACGATGGCTGCCGCGCGCCTGCACAACCTGTGGGCGTGGGACGACGAGTCACTCGGGCTCGACGTCGTGCAGGTGCACACATATCCCAACGCGAATCAGCCAGCCGCGGACGCGGACGTTTTCGGAATGCATGCGGATTCGCTCGGTATCTCGACACCTGTCGTACTTGGTGAATTCCCGGGTGATGGACCACGGCAACATCCCGCCGGTACGTCTCCACCGCCCACGACGCTCGGTGAATACCTCGAGTTTGCACTCGCGTCCGGGTACGCGGGCGCGTGGCCGTGGAGCTTCAGCGGAACCGACGCTTACGGCCGTCTCCCGCAGGCGCCTCTCAGGGAATTCGGCCGCCGCCATCCTGAGCTGGTAAACCGCCACGCACGGTAGGGAACACAGTGGTTAGGATCGTTCGTCATACTCTGGGTGGCTGGGTAGCCAGGTGGCTGGGTAGCTGGGGTAGTACCAATGGACCTGATCACTCTCGGTCGGACGCTTGGCTTTTCATTCGCCGCCGGCGTGAACCTTTACGCCACGGTGGCAATCCTCGGACTCGCCGCGCGCTACGGCTGGGTTGACCTGCCAGCACAGTTTCAATCGTTCAACCACCCCATCGTGATCGGTGCCGCGATCGTGATGTATCTGATCGAGTTCTTCGCGGACAAGATTCCCTATGTCGATACCGTGTGGGATTTGCTTCACACGGCGATACGGCCGGTCGGCGGCGCGCTTATCGCCGTGGCCACGCTCGGCGACGCCTCCGCGCCGGTCGAAGGCTTGACTGCGCTGCTCGGCGGCGCCGTTGCGGCGAGCAGTCATCTCACCAAGACGAGCACTCGCGCGGTCGCCAACACGAGCCCTGAGCCGGTCTCGAACTGGATCCTCAGCTTCGGCGAGGATTTCTTCGTCGTCGGCCTGGCCTACCTGGCGTTGCAGCATCCAATCGCTGCCCTGGTGATCGCCGCCATCCTGCTGACGTTCATCGTCGCCTTTGCCGCAGCGATCATCCGGACGGTGCGGCGATGGTTCGCGCGACGTCTCGCGCCGGCGACCTAACGCGTCGCCCTCGCGAACGGAGGCTTCGGAGCGAACGGCTCACCACCGAGCAACTTGCAACGAAGATCGAATGGAGGGAACGCCATGCCGGCGAGGCCGGCCCCGTTCGCGCTCCGTTTCTCCGCTGCTCCGTGTCGATCCGGTGCTCCGTCGCCTCCGCTATCGAGCGACGTTCAGAACCGAACTCCGACTCCCACGCGCACTTCATTGCTGCTCAGGGAATCGCCGAGAGCAAGCGCATTCACCCATGTGTCGGAGAACACGCGCCGATGACGGTAGCCGATATCGGCGATGAATGATCCACCCTGAAACGTCACGCCGCCGCCCACGGCCGCGATCGGCGATGTGGAATTCAAGTACGCGAGGCCCGCGTTGGCGATCACACTTGGCAGCCCTGACACAATGCCGGTCAGCTGCGGATGCAGGCGGGCGATGCCGGCCGATGCTTCCGCGTACGGGCGCAGCGCGGAGGAACCGCCCGTGAACCGAACACCGCCTTGCCCGTACCACGCCGACACGCCGAAGTCGACGGAACTCAGTCCGACGAGCGTCTGCGTCCTCGATGGCAATACGCTCCCGAGCCGGCCGACCTCACCGACGACTTGAATGTTCGGCGTCAAATCTCCAGTGACGGCGCCGCCGAAGTTCGTATTCGTAGTCGTAAAGCTTCCTACGCCGAGACCACCGAATGCCTGTACCGCGGCGTGCGGCTCCTGGGCTGAAGCCGACGACGCGACGCAGAGAGCGGCGGCGAGTACCGCCACGAACGGTAGAGTGCGCATGGGTCGACAACCTCACTGACGCTGGCACACTCCTTCTCGGCAAGAGATGTACCCGCGGCGAGTCCTCTAATTCTTTCGATAAACGGGCACCGCGCGCGCATGCAGGGCGCAGTGTCACCAGTGGACGACAGTCGCAGCGCTCTCGACCGTAGTACCATCTCGCGTCGACTTCTGCTGGGAGATGCCTGATGAAGATGCGCGTGAGCCTCGTCGCTGTGCTGTCGCTCGCCATGCTTGGCGCGTACGTCCGCGCACAGTTCGGCCAGGAGGCGGCCAAGCTTGACCTGGTGAAAGTGAAGGACGACCTGTTCGTCGTCCACAACGATTACGTCCCGGGCAACACCACGGCACTCATCACCAATGAGGGTGTCGTCCTGGTCGACGACAAATTCGAGATCGACCACGCGAACATCATGGCGCAGCTCAAGAAGGTGACGAACCAGCCGGTGAAGTACGTGATCAACACGCACTTTCACGGCGACCATAGCGGTGGAAACGCAAAGCTGCAGGCGCTCAACGCGCAGGTCGTCGCCTCAGAGGCCGCGCGCCAGAAGATGGTCGAGACCAAGATGCCTGGCTTGCCCAACGTGACCCTCGAGAATCGCCTGCGCCTCTACGTCGGCGGCAAGCGCGTCGAGGTGCACTACCTTGGCCGCTCGCACACCAATGGGGACGTGGTCGTTCTCTTCCCCGATCATGGGGTCATTGCAATGGGCGACATGTTCACCTTCGGCGATGCGACGCCGCAACTCGTCGACTACGCCGGCGGCGGGAGCGCCGTCGAGTGGACGAAGACAGTCGATGGCGCACTGGCACTCGGATTCGATACCGTCGTCCCCGGCCACGGCGTGGTGACCACGCGACAGGAGCTGCAGAAGTTCCGCACGAGCACGATGACGCTACGCACGCGCGTGCACGACATGATGTCGAAGAAGAGCAGCCGCGCGGAAGTCGAGAAAATGCTGCGCAGCGAGTTTCATTTCGCCGATCTGCACATCCAGGTCAGCCTGGATGGTTTGATGAAGGAGTTGCAGTAGCCGCGCGGGGATCAAGGCGGGTCTCCACACCCGCCTCTACGGACCCCGTCTCTACCAACAGAGCGAGGGCTGCACCGGACGAATCGTGTACGTCGTCTGATTCGCCGGCTGTTCGCGATCGTCCTTCTGCGCGATCTTCGGGTCGACAGAAAGATTCGCGGGAATCAATGTCATCCCGCACACGACGCGGGGCTTCCGATTCGGCAGATTCCGCAAGGTCTCCAGAAGCAGAGCAGCAGGAGCGGGTGTCGCGGGATTGGCCTGCTGCGCGGGAAGCTGAGGCGCCTTGGGCGCTTCGAACGGTTGTACCGGAAATGACCGCTCTCGGTGGTGTTGCGGCGGTGTGATCTGCGGCTGCGGAAAGGGTTCGGTTTGGGTGAATCGAAGTTGCGCCGCAGCCACTCCCAGGCCGGTGACGATCATCAACGCCGTAAGCGGCAGGGTGGCACGTTGCGCGTTCACGGTCACCTCCGTGGCTCAACTTCAGTCACTCTGTAAGACGTTCGAGTTGCCAGACAGGTTGGCTGATCCTTCTGAGACGCGCTGGCGAAGCACGGCCAGTACGCTGACGATGGCTTAGCGAGAACGTTCGTCCGCTCGCGAACCCGAGAGCGTGTTCCGCATCGCGTAGTTCCCCTCATGGCACGCGTACTCGAAGATCTGGTAGTCGGCATCCCGCTTCAGCGGGAACGACACCTTCCATGGCGCGGTCCATGTCTTCGGGTCGTCGACGGTGACCTCATACTGCAGGACGTTCGCCGATATCGGCGTAAAGCGTTCCTCGAGGACGAGTGAATCACTTGGGATGAGCATCATCCCGTTACCCTGCATACCGGTTCTCCCGTTGAGATTTGTCGTGCGCACTATCAGCGTGTTTCCCTCGAAGTGACCTCGCGACGACCCCATGTACGACTTCATGCGCGCGGGCAACGGCTGGCGTCCGTCGAGCGGAATGATTCGAACCTCGTGAATCATCTCGTTGCGGAACGCGACGAATCCGGGAGCTTGCACGATCTCGTTTCCGTTGTTGTAAACGACCGGCATCATCGATCCGACCACGCCGCGGGAGATGCAGCGATCGTACGGGCCGAGCTCCGAGGCGCTGGCAAAGCCGGTCTGCTTTGCATAGGTACCGCCGGCCGACGTCTGACGCGCCGTGCCCTCCGGCGTCATCGCCGGCATTCGGCCATTTGCCGGTTGGACGATGAGCGACGATTGCCGTGACGGTACGCCGCGCTCGAGCCAGTGCGGTGGTGGCGACGTGACGCCACCCACATCCCCCAGCGCGACGATCTCAGCCGGAGGCTTTTGCAGATCGAAATCAAGAACGTCCAGTTGCTCCTGCTTCTTCGCCTCCTGCTCTCGCTCCTGGAGCTCGGCGTCCGTCAGATAGAGGCGCGTGCCGAATCGCTCCGGTCGCTCGAAAGGCACGCCGACCATATCCGTACCAGGCCAGATTCCCTGCAAGTCGGGATCGCCCCACGGCGTCTTCGGCGGCGTGTAAGCAGGCTGCGATGCGGACGATGACTGCGGTTGCGAGGAAACGCCTACCGAAGCCAGCGCGACAAGAAGGAGCACACCGAGACCATTTGTGAACCAACGTTTCATCAGTCCTCCGCCGAAAGGCACGATATCGCCTGGCATAGCCCCATGATAACGAGTGAATCGGTTTTTGAGCACGTCGTGTCGCGTCGCTGTGACCGCGCAGGGTGAAGCCTGCGCTCTACGACGATATGAATAACGCACTGGCGCCGGGTAATTACAGTGAAGACACCCTGTTTACGGCTTCACGATGCTCCACGTGGTCATGCAGCGCTTACCCTGCACGTTCGTCGTCTTGATCGGATCGGCCAAGCGTCCACCCAGTCGACTGGTCAGCTGCACGAGCATCGACTCGTCTACCACGAAGCGATCGGTCCCGTCCGGCAGGTGCACGCGCCTCCCGGCCGGACCGATCACGTGTTCGAGCCCGATGTTCGACGCGAGACGAGTGAAGAACAGCCCGCCGCTGGCCAGCACGCGCCACATCTCCTCCACCATCGCGGTGAAGTGCGCCTCGTCGTTCGCGAAGTGAAGCACCGCGCTGCACATGACGGCCTGCATGCGCCCGTCGGAATAAGGAAGGTGAGTGAGCTCGGCAACGGCAAAATTCGATGCCGGCAGAGTAGGCGCCAGACGCGACGCTGTCTTCCGGACGACGTCGACTGCCGATGGCTCACTATCGACGGCGTAGCAATCGAAGCCGCGCCGCAACAGATATACGAGGTTGCGGCCGTCGCCGCAGCCGGCATCGAGCACGCGACGTCTCGCGTCGAACCGGCCGCGCAGGATCTGATCGAAGAGATAGATGTCGATGTCGCCGAACTGTTGTCTCAGCTCCTCACCAAGAGTCAACTTGGTCATCGCGTCGATGTCGACGCCGGTTGCTGCGTGGCCGGCTGCCGCGTCTGCGTCTGCGCTCCCGGGCGCCGCGGCATCTCCTCGGCGCCGAACCGTGGCAGCAGATCGTCCCGCATCGCGACGTGGTACACCGCCGCGGCGATCACGATCGCCGATTTCTTCACGTCGTCCTCGACAACGCGCTCGTAGGTGTCCAGGTTGGTGTGCCAGGTGGCAGACTGGTACTCGATCGGATCCTGCAAGGCGTTCACGCCGGGCAGGCCGGCCGCCGCGAACGAGAACGCGTCGGTGCTTGCCGCCTGCCGGCTTCGTGTCGTCGTCACCCCGAGGAACCCGAGATCGGCAAACGACGACGTCGCCTCGCGCAGGATCGTCGCCGCGTCCGGCGGACCGAAGATTGTCATGCCGCGAGCGCGACCCGTACCACTGTCGATGTTGAAGTAGGCGGCGAGCGTCGCGAACTCCGGCTTCTGCTCCTCGAAGCTGCCGAAGTGCTGGCGGATGTAGGCCGCCGAGCCGAGGAGGCCCTGCTCTTCCCCGCTCCAGAGCGCGACACGGATGGTTCGTCGTGGCCTGATGCCGATCGTCGCCAGGATGCGGGCCGCCTCCATCATCACCGAACAGCCGATGGCGTTGTCGGTCGAGCCAGTCGCCGCGTGCCATGAATCGAGGTGGCCGCCGAGCATCACGACTTCGCCAGCTTTGTCGCTGCCGGGGATCTCGGCGATCACGTTGTAGCTGGTGCGACCCTCGGGATACGAACGATTGACGATGTCGAACTCGAGCTCGACGGATCGTTTATCGTCGAGCAGCCGCCAGATGCGTCCGTAATCCTCATTGCGCATCACGACGATGGGCGGCGCTTTCGTCTCGTCGTACGTGCGGTTGTTGAACGCGCGTATCTGCCCATGGTTGCGGCCGGCGTCGGTAATCCGGACGAGGACGTTATTCGCGACGAGGAACGTGTTGAGCTGTTCCTCGAGCTCAGCTCCGGTCAGTGGGCGGCGCGGGGGCGTCCCCTGCGGTCCTTGCTGAGGAGGAGGACCACCGCCTCGTCCCGCCTGAGGGGCGGGCGGAGCCGACATCTGCGCGATGACATCGCTGTCCTCGCGCCGCAGGGGAGCGGGACTGAAGGTGACCGGCACACGCACGGGTGCGTTCACCAGGACGATCTTTCCTTTGACACTGTCCTTCAGCGTCTCGAGATGCGCCGCGAGTTCCTCTCGCGTCGGCTGGCGCGGCAATGCGATCTGCATGGCCTGACCCTTCACCGCGCCGTTCGTCCCTGGTGTCCACGCGAGAACTTCGCCGACAAGTGTGTCCTTCACCGGCGACACGATGTAGGCGGCGAGCCGCTCGTTGGTCCAACCAGGGTGACCGAAATCCCACGGCTCGAGATGGCCATTCTTCAGGCCCCACGACTGCATCTGCTGAATAGCCCACTCGCCCGCGGCTTTGAGATTGGGGGAACCAGTCAGCCTCGGACCGTACACATCGGTGAGCATGTGCAGCGTCCGCAGGATCTGCGAATTACTCGTCCCCTCCTGGCGGATTTTCCAGAAGACCTGCTGATCCGGACGCTCTTCGGCGACGACTAAACCGCTGATGCACGCGACGAGCGCGAGCAGACACGCGATGAACGACCTGCGCATGACACCCTCAATTCACGTGTTTGTACACGCGTTCTTCGACACCCTCCAGTATCCTGATCGCCGCGTCGTCGTAGAAGGGCAGCACCTGCATGAGCACGATGACGCCGATCTGTTGCTGCGGATCGACCCAGAAGAACGTGTTGTTGATGCCAGCCCAACTCATGCTGCCCGGGCGCCGCATGTTCGCGGCAGGCTTGGATGGAGCGGCGAGCTGGAAGCCGAGACCCCACACGTCCTCACCGGCGCCCAGTGGATATGGCTTCGAACGCAACGGCTCAGCCGTTGGCTGCAGACGTACTTTCACGGCACCCGTCTGGTTGCGCGTCATCTCCGCAACGGTCTGATCCTTCAACAGGCGCACGTTTCCAAGGTGGCCGTTGTTGAGGAGCATCTGGATGAACCGCGCGTAGTCGGGCGCGGTCGAATACAAGCCGCCATCGCCGCGGATGGTCGGCGGAATCGGGTCGGGATTGGGAATCTCGGTGATCTTTCCATCAGCCTTCTGGTGTCGCGTGACCACACGGGGAGTCTTGGCGGAAGGGACGGTGTACGTCGTGTCACGCATCCCGAGCGGGCCGAGGATTCTCGCGTCCAGATACGCGTCGATCGTCTGTCCCGAAATCTTCTCAATGACCTGTCCAAGGACTCTGGTGCTGGCGCCGTACGTCCATTGCGTCCCTGGTTCGTTGACCAGCGGCAAATCGAGATCGGCCGCTCCTGTCTTCTTCTGCACGAGCGCCAGGCCGGGGTCTGACCACGAATAACCGATGCCAGAGGTGTGCGTGAGCAACTGTCGAATGGTGATCGGTCGCGTGGCCGGGCGTGTCTCATAGGTGCCCGCAGCGAGGTCGACCTTGCTCATCACCTTTGGGTCCTTGTACTGCGGCAGATACTTCGCGACTTCGTCGTCGAGCGCGAGCTTCCCTTCGTCGACCAGCATCATGACGCCGACGGAGGTCACCGCCTTGGTCATCGAGGCGATGTTGAAGATCGCATCCTTGGCCATCGGAGTACCGTTGGCATCGTTCATCTTGCCGAAGGCCTCGTGATACAGGATGCGGTCCGGGCCGGTCACCAGGACCACCGCGCCCGGGACGTCGCCACGGGCGACCGCCTCTTTCACGAACGCGGTGATGGCCGCGTTGCCTTGCGGAGTGATCGCAGGCGGTGCGGCGGCGGGAAGTGGGACGACGAAGAGCAGAAGGGCGACGACGATCAGAAAGCGTTTCATGGCTCCTCACGCTTGTTGAACGAGCTCCTGTCGCGACAGCGGAAATTCGCGCACGCGTTTCCCTGTCGCCGCATGTATGGCATTGCCAAACGCGGCGAGCACCGGCGGCAGGCCCGGCTCACCGACACCAGTCGGCAGCGCATCGCTATCCACGAAATGAACGTTGACCTGATAGGGCGCATCGCCCATGCGCGCGACCTGGAAATCGTGGAAGTTGCTCTGCGTGATGCGACCCGCGGCAGCAGTGATCTCGCCCGTGCGTGCCAGGCCGACGGCCATCACGGCGGCGCCCTCTATCTGCGCCCGCACGCGATTTGGATTGACGATGACACCTGCGTCGACGACCTGTTCGATACGCGGCACCTTGACGGCGCCTTTCGCATCGACCTCGACTTCGACCACCGAGGCAACGTAGGTATTGAAGCTGCGATGTGCGGCGATGCCCATGCCCCACCCGTTGCCGGCCTTCCGCTTGCCCCATTCCGATTTCTCGCCGGCGACTTCGAGCACACGCCGCAATCGACGAGTGTCGATTGGGTACTTGTCATAGGGAGCGCCGTAATTGGAGTAATCGACCCCCTGCGACTTCAGATCGAGGACCTTCCCCGGTCCGAGCAGATCGAGCACGTACTCCAGCGAGTCGCGTCCCGCCGCCTTCGCCATCTCGTCGGCGAAGCTGTGCGCCGCGAACGCGTGGAAGTTGTTGCTCACGGCGCGGAACCAGCCGATGCGGACGTGGGCGTCGGCGGGCCCGTTCTCGGCGCGGATGTTCGGCACGTCGTACGGCAGATCAACGAGGCCGAGATCGAGTTCGAAGCTGAGAGGCTCGCGCGCACCGGGTGCGAACGTCGATGCGATCGGGGGGAACGCGGAGCGATGCAGCCACGCGGTGGGCCGGCCGCGCGGGTCGACAGACGCTTTGTGATACACCGCGGCGGTCGTGTGGTAATAATCGAACCGGATATCGTCCTCCCGCGTCCACACCACCTTGACCGGCTTTCCGAGCTTGCGCGACAGCACAGCGGCTTCGGCGGCGTAGTCCGGCTTCGATTTCCGGCCGAAGCCGCCGCCGAGCAAGGTCACATGACAGATGACGCTCTTCTTATCGATACCGAGTGCGGCTGACACGGCGTCCTGCACCGCCTGTGGATTCTGCGTCGGCGCCCAGATGGTTGCTTTGCCGTCACGCACTTCGGCGACCGCGGCCGGCGGCTCCATCGACGCATGCGCCGCAAGCGGCGTGTAGTACGTCGCTTCGAGCACTTTGCCGCCTTTGGCGAACTCGGCGTCGACGTTGCCAACATTGCGCGCGACCTTGGCGGGTTGACTCACCGTCTGTATCAATTGCTTCTTGAAGGCGTCGGACTCGAATGCCGCATGCCCGCCGTCGTTCCAATCGACCTTGAGCTTGCGCCGTCCCTGCAGCGCGGCCCACGTGTTGTTGGCAATCACCGCGACACCGCCGAGCGGCTGGAACAGATGCGGCGGCTTGAAGGTATCGAGCGTGACCGTGTCCTGGACGCCGTTCACGGCGCGCGCATCGGCGTCGTTCACGCTCTTCACCGTGCCACCAAGCACCGGCGGATGCTCGATCGAGGCGTAGACCATCCCATCGCGAAAGATGTCGAGACCGAACTGCGCCTTGCCGGTGACGATGTCCTGCTGATCGTAGGTCTTGGTTTCGTGTCCAACGAGACGCCATGCGGCCTTCGGCTTGAACTGAAGGCTCTCCGCCTTCGGGACCGAAAGCTTCGCGGCCGCTGGAACAAGCGCGCCATACGCCAGACGCCGGCCACTGCTCTGATGTATGACTTCGTGATTCCTCGTCGTGCACTCGGATACCGGCACGTTCCACTGTGCCGCGGCGGCGCCCATCAGCATCGTGCGGGCAGATGCGCCTGCCTGCCGGAATGCGACATAGAAATCGCGAATCGAACGCGAGCCATCCGTGTTCTGGTCGCCATAGCGCGCGTCACCGATGCCCTGTTCGATGCGAACGCGGCTCCAGTCGGCGTCGAGCTCGTCGGCGGCAACCATGGGCAGCGTCGTGCGGATACCGGTGCCCATCTCAGACCGGTGTGTGACGATGAACACCGTGCCATCGGGCTGAATACCGAGATAGACGCTCGGATGCAGCATCGCGCCGTCGGCGCTCGTGCGAAAAGCCGGCGCCGCCGTCTGAGCCCGGGCCGATTCGGGCAGCACGCGCGCGGCAAGGACGAACGCGCCAGTCGAGAACATGCCCTCGATGAATCGGCGACGGCTGACGTTTTCGATGATCTTCATGCGCGCTCCTTTGCCGCGGTCTTGATCGCGGCGCGGATGCGCTGGTAGGTGCCGCATCGACAGATGTTGCCGGTCATTGCACGATCGATGTCCTCATCGGTCGGGTTCGGGGTTCGTGCCAGGAACGACGCCGCCTGCATGATCTGCCCGGTCTGGCAATACCCGCACTGCGCCACATCGTGAGAGACCCAGGCGCGCTGCACCGGATGGCGCCCATCCGCGCTCAACCCCTCGATCGTGACCACGCCCTTGTTCTGCAACGTGCGCAGCGGCGTCTGACACGAACGGACCGCGAATCCATCCAGGTGGACGGTGCAGGCACCGCACAGACCGGCGCCGCACCCGAATCTCGTCCCCGTCAGCCGCAAGTCGTCCCGCAAATACCAGAGTAACGGCATGTCTTCATCGCCGTCGAATTTTCGAGCTACTCCATTGACCGTAAACGTCACCATGCGAGATCCCTTGAACGTCGAGAACGAAGGACGTCGTGCGTGCCGTCTGCCATCTATTTCGACCCTGGCGCTCTGTACTTCACCGTCTTCTTGGCGGCGGAGTCGATTTCTTCCGGTGAAATCAACGGGGTGGTTGAGAGGCGGACAGCTCCCGTCGCGTTGACCGTCAGACTCAGGGCAACACTGGAGTTCGCGTCCGGCAAGTCTGCGATGATGACCGCATCGTCAGGCCCATACGCGTAGTAAAAAGCGTCGAGCGTGCCTCCCATACTTTCGACCACTTTCTGCACGGCGGCTCGACGTTTGGAGCCACCTTCCTTGAGAAGTCCGCGGACACCATCCGGGTTGTACGAAGCCTTGATCAGAAACTTCGGCATGTCGACCTCCAGAGCCGCGATGGTAGCACTAGCCACTACTGCGTTAACACGGGCGGCCACGCGTCGTCAGGAGCGTTCGAATCCCGGAGGAGGAAACGTCGTAAAGAGTGAACCAGATGCTGGTGCCGGACTGCCCTTTCATCACCCATACCGATTGGCCGCCACGGACGACAAGGCCGAGGGGGGTGAGATCTGGTCGCGGCGGGCCCGCGGGCAACCCGTCCTGTTCCCATCGCAGCTCGCTTTTCGTGCCAAGCGGCACGAGGCGCGCGCCGCTGTCGTACAGGAAGCCGGCGACGGCGACCCGCAACGTGCCTGGAGGATCGGTGTCGTTGTCGGGATCCACGGGACTCGACACGCGCCGCGACGCCTCGAAGTAGTACATGCGGCGATCCTCGTGCTCGGCCGAGTAGATCCAGTCCACGGCTCGCGGGGCATCCGAGGTCTTGCCGGACAGAACACGCTGGTCTCGCTCGTGGCGCTCGAAGATGTCTACGATCGTTGGCGCCAGCCGGAGCCATTCCTCGGACGCCGGGCCGACGGCGCGGGTCGTCACGATTCGAAGGTCACCGCTCACAATGATCCGATCGCGCCGATCCACTGCCGGCGGCCCATCGGCTGCGCACCACTCTTCGCTGACCCAGCGGTCCCCAATAAGGCGGGCCACCGCTCTCACCTGGCTGCCATCATCGACACTGAGCACGGTTCCGCCGACCTGCGCATACAGCGCTGGACCCACGGCCAGAAGAGCGAGCAGACAGACCCGTGGGTGCATCGATCGAGCGTAGCACGCGGCCGAACGCGCACGCCGCTTCTGTGGAGATGACAGCGGAAGATACCGATGGCATTCATCCAGCTCAGCGAGCGTGCCGCTCGTCTTCCGGCAAAGAGGACTGGCGAGAATCGCGTCGCTGACCGACCCGTCACCAGTAATTGGCATTGCACATCATCGCGTCTCGCGTGTAGCCTCGCGTGCCGGCAGCAGCGTCTGGCGCGCGGAGGCTTTCATGACGAACTCCCGATTCATCCGGCACACCGTCATCGTTGGTGTGCTGCTCTCGACTTCGCACGCCGTGGTGTCTGCGCAACGTGGGGTTGGCGTGCCGCGCGTCCCGCTTGGTGACGGACCATGGGTCTTCGACACCGCCGAACAGCACAAGGTGCGCGTCGTCGCAGTCACGAAGGGACTGGCCAACCCGTGGAGCGTCGCGTTTCTTCCGAGCGGCGAGATGCTCGTTACCGAGCGGGCGGGGCGGCTCCGTATCGTGAGGAACGGTGTGCTCGATCCGCAGCCGGTCGCCGGCGTTCCGCAATCGAAGATGCAGCGTCTCGGCGGCCTGATGGACGTTGTGCTGCATCCGCGCTTTGCGGAGAATCACTTCGTCTATCTCACCTACTCAAAGCCCGGAGACAACGATCTCATTGCCACGGCGCTCGGGCGCGGAACGTGGAACGGATCGGCGCTGACCAATTTCCAGGAGCTGTTCGTCGTCGAGCCCTGGTGGGACGGGCAAGGGGGCGCGGCGTCGCGCATCGCATTCGGCCGCGACGGCCTGCTCTACATGACGACGGGCGCCTCTGTCGCCAACATGAAAGATGCGCAGGATCCGAGTCATCACAAAGGCAAGGTCCTGCGGCTGCGTGACGATGGGACCGTGCCGCCCGACAATCCGTTCGTCGGGCGCGCCGGGTACAAGCCGGAGATCTACTCACTCGGTCACCGTAATCAGCTCGGGCTCGCGATACACCCGCAAACCGGGGCGGTGTGGTCGAACGAGAACGGGCCCAACGGCGGAGATGAGATCAACGTGATTCTGCCGGGTCGGAACTACGGCTGGCCGGACGTGAGCCTCGGGCGCAGCTACGAGGGACCGTGGCAGGGCAAGTTTGCGAAGGAGGGCATCGAGCCGCCGATCGTCTACTGGATGCCATCGATTGCTGTTTCAGGCATGGCCTTCTACACGGGCGATCGGTTTCCGGGGTGGAGAGGCAATGTCTTCGTTGGCGCGTTGCGCTACGGTGAAATTCCGCAGACCGGGCATCTGCAGCGCGTGGTCTTCAACGAACGCGGCGAGGAAATGCGGCGCGAGATGCTGCTGACCGAGCTGCGCCAACGCATCCGCGACGTGCGCCAGGGACCAGACGGGCTCTTATACGTTCTCACCGACGAGAACCCGGGCGCGCTTCTCAGGCTCGAGCCTGTTCAGTGATTCGAGTGTGAAAGTTCGTGAAGGGGTCTGACCCCTTCACGGTTATTCATAGAGGTCATGTCATGACGACGTCATTTAGGTACGCATCATGGATAGTGTTCGCGCTCGTCGCCTGGTTGCCCGCCAGTGCGGCAGCCCAGAGCGGCAGCGCCATCGCAGGAACGGTCAGAGACGCCAGCGGAGCAGTCATGCCCGGTGTAACGGTGGAGGCCGCCAGCCCCGCGCTCATCGAGAAGCTGCGAGTTGCCGTGACCGACGAAGCCGGGCGCTACAGCGTGATCAACCTGCGGCCAGGCACCTATTCGGTGACGTTTACGCTGCCCGGCTTCAGCACCGTCAAACGCGACGGTATCGAGCTCACTTCCTCATTCACCGCAACGGTGAACGTCGAGATGCGCGTTGGCACGCTGGAAGAAACCATCACGGTCTCGGGTGAGGCATCAACGGTGGACGTGCAGAACGTCCTTCAGCAGCGGGTGATGACACGCGACGTCATCGATGCGATTCCCGTCGGAACGAAGTCGGTCGTCGCTCTCGGCGTGCTCGTGCCCGGCATGACGACCAATAGTCAGGATGTCGGCGGCACGCAGTACGGATCAGCCGCGATGGCCATCCATGGCAGCCGTCTCTTCGAACAGGCATTGCTCTATGACGGGATGTACTACAACAACGGAGCCGGCCGCGGAGGCAGCTTCGTTGCCGTCTCCGTCAACGACGCCACGGTGCGCGAGGTCAGTCTCGAGACGGGCGGTCTGTCAGCGGAGAGCGAGCTGGGCGGCGTCCGGGGCAACGTGATTCCCAAGGACGGCGGCAATTCGTTCGAAGGCTTCCTGGCCGGGGCCTTCACCAACCACAAGTTTCAGAGCACAAACCTCAACGACGACCTTCAGACCCAGGGGCTGACGTCAGTGGATCGCGTCAATTACATCTACGACTTCAACCCTGCGGCCGGCGGTCCGATTCGCGCGGACAAGGTCTGGTTCTACGGCGCCTACCGTCAGTGGGAAACGAACCAGTACATGGCGGGTCTCTACTACAACAAGAGCACCGTCCCGTGGATCAAGGAGGACGATCTCACCAGACCCGCGTACGAAGGCGATGAGGATTACAACGGCAGCATCCGCCTCACATGGCAGGCGAGTCCGCGAAACAAAGTGAGCGCTCAGCACCAGGAGGCGCTCCAGATTCGCG
>JBKPNV010000165.1:0-19905 GCA_046732795.1 Acidobacteriota bacterium | reverse complement strand
TCCCCGGCGACCGTGTCAGCGATGAACTGGTCGAGCGTCTTCTTCGATTCGAGCTTGCCGAACGCATCACCCGATCCGTCGCGCGCCCCAACGGGCCCGGTGCCATTCAAGAAGGCCGAGCTCGCGCCGAGGTGCACCGATTCACCCCACGGCGCTTTCATCTTGCTGATCGTGACGAGCTGATCGCGGAACCCCTCGAGCGGTTGCATGACCGGCTTGAACTCGAAGTCGCTGCCGACGGTGGCCGGGTGCCACGTGTCCGGATACACGCCGTTCGGCATGTAGATCGCCCCGAACCGGAACGGCGTGTTTGCCGCGGTCCGCGTCTGGGCCGTCAGAGCCGGCACCATCGCATCGAGCATGGGCAGCGCCATCGCGGCGCCAAAGGTACCGCGCAGGAACGTGCGGCGGGACAGATGCTTCTTCGTGATGATCATGGCTGCTGTACCCTCGCTAAGGAACGCTGACTCGTTTGTCGCCTGAGCCTGACGGAACGCCGCCAACGCGTTCCGGCAGAGACTGTGCGACTCTGGTCGTGGGTTCGGCTGACTCCAGCCGGGTCCGCATCTGGAACGGCTCGCTTTCGATGATGCTCATGACGATGGATGACAGACGGTAGTTCGTCGCGCCCGCTTTCTTCACGATGCTGCGAACGACAGGCATGTCCGCAGGTTCCACACCGCGGCCGAGGGCGTAGGTCATCAACCGCTCGGTCAGCACCGTAGCAAATGCCTCGGGACGACTGAGGATGGCGTTGCGGAGTGCAATCGGTCCATCCACCTTCGAGCCGTCCGCCAATACACCACCGGTATCGATGGCTGCGCCCGTTTCGGTGACCTCGCGCCACTGTCCGACCGAGTTGAACTTCTCGAGCGCAAAGCCGGCGGGATCGATGATCCGGTGGCACGATGCGCAGACCGGGTTGTTGCGATGGCGCTCCAGTTGCTCCCGCACCGTCTTCGGCGCCGCATCCTTGTTGCTCTCTTCGAGTGTCGGGACGTTTGGCAGCGGCGGGGGAGGCGGCGTGTTGAGGAACGTCGTCAGAATGAACTTGCCGCGGAAGACAGGCGAGGTTCTGGTGGCGACCGATGTGAGCGACAGAATGCTGCCCTGGCCGAGCAGGCCACGCCGATTCGGATCCGCGATCTTCACCTGGCGGAACTTGGTCCCGTAGACACCTGGAATGCCATAGTGCTTGGCGAGCCGCTCGTTCACGAACGTGTAGTCGGCGCTGAGCAGCTCCATCGCGCTGCGGTTTTCGCGCAGGATGTAGCCGAAGAACATCTCCGTCTCGCGACGGAAGGCCTTGCGGATGTTGTCGTCGAAATCCGGAAACATCAGGATGTCGGGAGCAACCTTCGATTCGAGATTCCGGAGCTGCAGCCACTGACCGGTGAAGTTGTTGATCAGCGCATCGGCACGGTCGTCCGCGATCATGCGCTTCACTTGCGTGGCCAGGACGCCCGGCTGACGCAGGCGGCCGGCCGTGGCCAGATTCATCAGGGCCTGATCCGGGATGCTGCTCCACAGGAAGAACGACAAACGCGACGCGAGCTCGACGTCGCTGACCGGATGCGCCACACCCGCCCGGACACCGACCGGATCCCGCTCGATGCGATACAGGAAAGACGGGCTGGAAAGAATGCGCGCGACGCCGCCGCGAATGCCCGCATCGAACGAACCGTTGTCCTCACGTGCCTGCTTGTAGAACGTCATCGGCGCGTCGATATCGGATGCGGTCACCGGCCGACGATAGGCGCGGCGCGCCAGGTTGCTGAAGATCTTCTCAGCACACGCACTCTCGTCCGCCGCGGAGGTCGGCTTGCACACGAAAAGCCGATCGCGGCTTGCCGAGTTGCTGATGCCTTTGACGTTGTAGGGCCCTTCCACGCCGACGGTCTTCAGTCGGGCCAGCCCGCCGATCATGTGAACTTCCTGGCTGTCACGCTGTGCCGGCACCCATACATCCTGCCGCCGGGCCGGCCGCTCGCGCCAGGTGTAGCCGACTTCATGCGGGCCGGCGGTGACGAAGACCTTCCCGGTCATGCGGGCATCGACGAGGGCCTTGGCTTCGTTCATGTCCTTGGACTGGACCTCGTGATCCTTCTTGCCGCCGACTTCAGCCGTGAAGACCTCTTCGCCATCAATCGTGATGACGAAGGTGTCCGGAGTCTCGTTGCTTTCGACCCCTGCGTATCCTTCCTCGACTCCACGCACGAGACGCCCGAACAGTTTGTATTCAGCGTCAGCGGGGAACACATGATTGACGACCGTACCACCGCGAGTGCCCAGGGGAAGACCTTCGATATGCGCGTTCTGACTGAACTCACGGCTGATTGAGTACTCAGTGGTCCCGGGGCGCACGCTCGTGTCACCCACGGCCATTGTGCTGATGCGCTGCGCGGCGGTCAGATACCGCTCGAGCAACAGTGGGGACGTACCCAGCGCGGAGGCGATGTTGTCGAAGCCGAAGTTTGCGCCGTCGCTCGGCAGCAACTCCGTCACGTCGACCTCGAGCGCCAGCAGATCGCGAATGGCGTTGGAGTACTCGGTGCGATTCAGGCGATGGACGACGTAACGGCCTGGTGTGCTTTTCCCGACCCACGCACGATCGAGCGAGTTGGCGAGCCAGGTCGTGAATCCGACGTATTCGGCCTCGGTCGGATGCGGCATACCCTGCGGTGGCATGGCGCGCACGCTCAGTTTCCGCAGCACACGCTCCCACGTTGCGGCATTCGGCACGAGGTTGGTGAGGCTCGCCGTTTCGAGATTGACCGGCTCGTTCGCCGGCGAGGCCGTCTTGCTGTTGTGGCAGTTGATGCAGTACTGCTTCAGCCACGCCTGATACTTCGCCGCTTCCTCCGGCGACGCGGCTGCCGGCGTGCTTGCGGCCGTCGCCGGTTGGGTCCGAACAGGGGCAGCTGGTTGACCCTGGGCCGGGGCCGGAGTTGATGGGCGTGGCGCCGCGGATTGCGGCCGGGTCGACGTCGGTGTCTGTGCCGTCTGTGCCCACAGCACGGCGGCGCCAACCCACACGAGGGCCGCGCTGATCAAAGCTTTTCCAAACCGCTGCCTGACAAAGTTCATTGCCCGTTCCTTGCTGACGTCACTGATTCGCAGCCTGCGCGGCCGCGTCATCCTCGGTCTTCTTTTCGTCTTTCTTGTCGTCCGTGCCCGGTGGCGGCGGTGGCGGCTGTGGCGTCGGATCGTCCGGCCCGAGACCCATCGACTCGCGCACGGCCGCTATCACGTCTTCGCGCGAATCGCGTTTCGGCTTCCATGTCCGTGAATCGGTGTTGTTTCCCGGCGGTGGCGGAGGCTCGGGTTTTTCGGCGAGCTGCAGCGGCGTGAGGTTGTCCTTGTTGACGACATCGAACTTGGCGCCGGCGGCGGCAAGCGCGCGAATGATCGCGACCTGTCGCGCCTGAACGGCCTGATGCATCAAATACGCGCCATCGGGGGCTTTGGCGTTCGGGTCGGCGCCCGCGGCGAGCAGCGCCTTCACCGCATCGATCGGCTCGCGATTCGATTCTTCACGGAAGGGCGGAGGGCCAAGGCGGTCGAATCCGGGTCCCGCAGCAAACGACGCGCCCCGGCCACCGGTGATCGCCACCATCGCCGGCGTTTTTCCAACGTTGGGGTTGCCGCGTCCCCCGCCGGCGGCCGCGCCTTCCTTCTTCTCCTTCTTGACTTCGGTCGGACTCCATTCCACCTGTGCGCCATGCGCGAGCATCAACTTGAGTGCTTCGACGTCGGCCGCGACGGCCGCTCTGAAGAACGGCGACGAGTTGACGTCGTCTCCGCAGCACAGCGTGTAGGAGTGAAGCTGGCCGACGAAGGCCTTGTTCGGATCGGCGCCCTTGTCGAGCAGATACTTGACGAGATCGAGGGCAGTCAGCGTGTTCGGGAAATCAGCTCGCAGGCGCGAGCCGTCCTTGGCGCGCATGTCTGTCGTGGCATCGTGCATGTCGACGGCGAAGTACAGCGAACCGTCGTTGGCGTCGGCGCCGAGATCGACGAGCGTCTTGGCGAGATCGAACCGGTCGTTGACGATGGCGATGATGGTGGCGCTCGCGCCGTCGCCGTTGGTCAGCTTGGGATCTGCACCACCAGCGATGAGAGCCTTGACCGTATCCACGTGCCCGTTGCGCGCCGCATACATCAACGCGGTGAAGCCGCCGGTCGGATGATCGGCGTGCTTCCGCTCGGTCAGTGTCGTGACGTGGGCCTTGATGTTGGGATCGGCTTTCGCGTCGAGCAGCGCCTTCACGACGTCGGTGTGACCCTCTGTCGCTGCCCACATCAATGCTGTCTGTTGCTGATAGGTATCGGTGGCATTGACGTCCGCGCCTGCTTCGAGCAACAGGCGCACGGCGTCGACGTTGCCGGAGAAGGAAGCCGCCATCAGCGGGGTCTCGCCCTCGGTCTGCGTGACTGTGAGATCGGCTCCAGCGCGAAGCAGCGCCTGGATGATGGGGGCAGATCCCGTACGACTGGCCTGAAGCAGCGGTGTGACGCCGTACTTGTTAGGCGTGTTCGGCCTGGCTCCCGCGGCGATGAGTACCTGTGCCATCGCGAGGTCGCCCTGATAGGCGGCCCACAGAAGTGCCGTCGACCCATCGCGTCCGGGCTCGTTGACGTCGACGCGTTTGGCAATCAGCGCGCGGACGCTTGCAACGTCACCTTTCTTCGCAGCTTCGACGAGAGGGCTTTCCCCCGCCGCCAGTCCCGCGGCCCCCGGGTAGGCAAAGACAATCGTCAGGAACGCAATCAGAAGCCATCCAGCATTACGAGCGGCGCGCATCTTGGCCTCACCTTTTCACAATGTAACGATAGCGACACACACGTGTGAGAAATGCTACCCCGGGGACACCCTCCCAAGCGGTCAAAAACTACACAAATATCCGTTCGCGGAACTGAGCCGCGACACGCTGATATTACACCTGCCTGGGTCCTCCAAGGCGGGAATACCTATACGGACTGCGTATAAACAAGGCGACGGTTATTGCAGGTTTTTGCCCGGAATGCGACCTATGGGCACGCCTCAGCCACGCGATTTACGGTGGCGACGTTGATGCCGTTTACGCCGCCGGCGCCGATGAGAATCCCGGTCACCGCCATGCGCTGCCCTACGAAGGTGTCGAGCCGGTTCAGGACGAACTTGAGCGTTACCGTCCGATCGCCCAACGGCCGAGTCGCATCCTCAGGTACTGGGCCGGTCTTCTCGATTCGCTGAGGCACGGTCGCGCTCGTCAAGGTCCAATCGCTTCCGCTTTTCGGGGCAAGGCAGCCGATGACCCGAACGAGCGTATTGCCGGGCAGCTCGCCTGGGCCGTCCTTGGGAATGATCTGCACGTCGGCCACTGTCTCGGGGGTGACCTCGGCGTTGCCGGCCGGGAAGCCGTTCGACTTCAGGATCAGCGCGACGAGATCGTTGTAGGTCGCGGCCGGGAGAGAACCGCCCTGACCGTTGGGCATGTTGCTCTTAACGAAGTTGAGCAGGTCGCCAACCGTCTTCTGTGTGTAGCCCTCCCAGAACTTCTCACCGCTGAGAGGCCTGGTTCCTTCCGACGTCAGGGTATGGCACCTCGCGCAGCTCTGGCTGAACATGCCCGATGCCCGGTCGGCTTGCGCATCAGTGTAGACGCCGTCCCACACCGTCGGGCCGCTGGACTTGGCTCCCTGCGCAGTGATCACAACTGTCGACACCATTCCCACGAACAGGGCGCCTGTCGCGCGCAGCATCCATCGCATGGTCGCCTTGCCTCGCGCGTATTGTAGTCAAGTCGTGCTCGGCCGTGAGCGATATCTTCCGCCACGTTCGGCCAAACAACTGGGCTCGCGTCAGGAGGGATGACCGAGCGGAAGCCGGAGCGTCGCCCGCGTACCGCGCCGGTCGGTGCGGTTTTCAAGCGCGAGTGTGCCGCCGTGTCCTTCGGCGATCTGGCGGCTCAGCGCGAGGCCGATGCCCGATCCACCAGGCTTGGTCGTGAAGAAAGGAACGAACAGGTTGCTCGTGCTCTGAAGGCCGGGTCCTTCGTCCTCGATGCGAACCACCAGCATGTCATCCTGCGTCGTCCAGATCGCGGCCACGCCACCACCGGTTTCAAGCGCGGCATCTGTCGCGTTGCGCAACAGATTGATCAACAGCTGTTCGAGTTGATCGGCGTCCGCCGACAACGTCGTCTCGAAGCACCCGTCGAGCGTCACCGGCAGCCGTGCCTCGAGCCCGACGACGCGCCGCATCAGCTCACCGAACGCCAGCCTCTTGCGCGTGGGAGCCGGAAGCCGCGCCAGCCGCGCGTATGCGCTGGTGAATCGACTGAGCGCATCGGCACGTGACGCGACGATGCCGAGACCGCGCTGCATGTCTTCGCGCCAGTCGTCGGGCGGCGGATCGCGCGCGAGCAGCGACTCGAGACTGCCCGCGATTGATTTGATTGGCGCGAGCGAGTTGTTCAATTCATGCCCGATCACGCGGATCAGGCGACGCCACGCCTCGCGTTCCTGGTCGCGCAGCGGCTGACTGAGGTCCGACAAGACGAGCAGCTCATGGCGCGTGCCGCCCTGCCAGAAGGTAGTGCGGCGTGTTTCCCAGCGGCCGGTGCCGCCCGGGAAGCTCAACTCCTGGATCGTGGAGGTGCCGGCCAGCGCGGCCTGCAACCCGAGCTCACCCGCGGGATGGCCCATGAGGCTGATGGCATCCTGACCGAGCAGCCGCTCTCCGGCGCGATTGACGAGGACCAGTCGATGCTCGTTGTCGAACGCAAAGATGGCCACGTTGATCTCGGCCATCACCGAGCGGAGCAGGGCCGTGGCTTCCTGCGCACCCAGGCGCTGCACGCGAAGCGTTTCGGCAAGCGTGTTGATTTCGAGCATGACGTGCGCGAGCGGATCGCTGCCGGGCGCCTCGCGCGCCCGGACGGAGAAGTCGCCTTCCCGCATGGCCGCGAGCAGGTTGGCAATCGTCTGCAGCGGACGCGCGACGCGATCGCGCACGATGATCGTCAGCGCAATCCACGCCCCGAGGGCAAGGACGAGCGCCGTCACCCGTACAAGCGTCGAGTAGTCCCCGAGCCAGAGCAGCATGATCGACAGCGCGATCGCCGGCAGCGCCGTCGTCAGCGTGAGCAGCGTCACCCGACGGTCGTGAGTAAGAAAAGACGCCATCACCTGTGAGGCAACCTCCGGCGACTGCGACACACAGAGGCACTGAGAACACCGAGAAATACGTTTCCAAAGGAATTCTCGGTGCCTCGGTGACTCGGTGTGACGTGGGCGCGGATCGACACGGTTTACGAGAGTTTGTATCTCTCCAAGCGGCGATAGAGTGCGGATCGACTGAGGCCCAGCGCTTTGGCCGCAAGCGTCACGTTGCCGTGGCGGGCCATCGCCTTGCGGATGAGGAGCGCTTCGACGTCCTCCAGGCTCATTTCGTCCAGGTGCTCGCCCACCGCGACCGGGGCACGCAGGCCCAGATCGGCTGTGTGCACCACGTTGCCTTGCGCCATGAGGACGGCGCGTTCGACGGCATGATCGAGCTCGCGGACGTTGCCGGGCCATCGGTGATCGACCAACGCTCTCATCGCCGATGGATCGAAGCCGGTGATCGCCTTGCGATACCGCTGCGCGTGCGTTGCCAGGAAGCAGCTGGCCAGCCGCGGGATGTCTTCGCGTCGATCGCGCAACGGCGGGAGATGAATCTCGATCGTGTTGAGGCGGAAGAGGAGATCTTGCCTGAACCGGCCGGCGGCGACTTCGGCGTTCAGGTCGGCGTTGGTGGCCGAGATCAGCCGAACGTCGGCTTTCCGCGTCCGCGACGACCCGAGCCGCTCGAATTCGCCCGTCTCCAGCACGCGCAGCAGCTTCTGCTGCTGGCCGAGAGGCACGTTGGCGATCTCGTCCAGAAACAGCGAGCTGCCATCGGCCAGTTCGAAGCGTCCGACGCGATCCTGCTTGGCGTCGGTGAACGCTCCCTTCACGTGACCGAAGAGTTCGCTCTCGAACACGCCCTCGGACACACCGCCCGCGTTGATCGTGACCATGGGCCGTGCCGCCCGCGGGGATACGCCGTGCAGCGCCTGCGCCACGAGGCTCTTGCCGGTACCGTTCTCGCCGGTGATCAACACGTTGGCCTCGGATGGTCCGACGCGATCGATCATCTGCAGCACGGGCCGCATGGCGGGCGCTTCGGCGATCAGCGTTGCGCTCCCCTCAGTGGCCGCGCGCGTCTGCGCTTCGAGACGCCCGGCGCGGCGCAAGGCCCGCCCAAGCTCCATTTGCGTTCGCAGAATCGTGAGCAGCCGCTCGTTGTCCCACGGCTTCTCGATGAAGTCGCCCGCACCGCGGCGCATCGCCTCCACGGCGACATGCACCGATCCCCATGCCGTCATGACGATGACGGGCAGGATGGCGTCGGCAGCGTGAATCTGGCGGAGCAGTTCCAGGCCTTCCTCGCCGGACGTGGTGTCACGCGCGTAATTGAGGTCGATCAGGACGACGTCGTAGTCACGCTGGCTGAGCGCCGTCAGCGCCGCCGCCGGCGACTCGACGGTGTCGATCTGATAACCCTGCCCTTTGAGCAGCAGGCGGAGGGCCTCGAGGACATCGCGCTGATCGTCGGCGATGAGAATGCGTGGGGAAGTGGATGGCACGACGCGAAATTATCCCTCAGGTGTTAACGCTCTCCGGCGCGGACTGGTCGATCGAATCGATACGCGGGATGCTCACCCCGGAGACGAGGCTCGTCCCCCATTCGTTCCGCACGGCACTGCAATACCGTGCTTGTCGCGCCGATACCAACACCAGCGAGGCTCCGCCTGAGACGAGCATGTAGCTCCCCCTCGCTGGTCCCCAGTGTCTCCGGCCCGCGCTCCGCGCGGGCGTAGCCGCCTTGCCCGGGGAGAATTTGACTGAAGGTCAAACATTAGAGGCGGTCAACGGGGCTGGAGTGACGATGACCATTGGCCCATTGGATGGAGGCATCAAGCCGCGTGCCGCCGCGAATGGCCTGAAAAGCCTCCAGCGAGCCGGAGCGCTGTTCGGTCCTGGGACACGGCGTCCGGACCCGGACGGCAACCCGCTGGGCGGTGTTTGGTACGATAGGAAGAGATGAACAGAGGTTGCCAGCGGTGGGCAGTCGCGCTCGGATTATCGGCGCTCCTGGTTTCTGTTCCGGAAGCGCAGGATCGCCCGTTGCCCAATCAGGAAGCGTTCCTCAAGGAGACCCGTAAGCACCTCCAGAGGGACAGCTCGGTTCAGCGCAACTACATGTACGTCGAGACGCGGCGCGAGCTGAAGCTCGACAAAGATGGCGGCGTCGAAGAGCAATCGATCAAGGTCTTCGAGAGTTATCCCGGGCTCCCCGGGCAGCCCCGATGGCAGCGGCTTATCTCTGAAAACGGCCAGCCGCTGTCTGCGGCGGAACTGGACGAGCAGGATCGGGAGCGGGCCAAGAAGGCCAACGCCATGGCCAAGCGTCTCGAGACCGAGCCTGTGAAAGAGGAGGCCCGTCAGGAACGCGACTGGCAGAAGCTGCGTGACGAGCGCGACGAAGCGGTCGCCGATATCTATACCGTCTTCGACATCAGGATGATGGGACGCGAGCGCATCGAAGATCACGACACCATTGCCTTCAGGCTCACCCCACGGCCGGACTCGAAGCCCAAAACCCGTGAGGGCGAGATGATGAAGCACTTCGCGGTGCAGGCGTGGATCAGTGAAACCGACCACGAGCTCGTGAAGCTCGAGGCCGACGCGATCGACAGTCTCTCGTGGGGATTCGGTGTCCTCGCGCGCCTGCACGAGGGCGCCCACCTGTCATTCCTGCGGCGCAAGGTCAACGACGAAGTCTGGCTGCCGGCGCTGGCGAAGTACAACGGCAGCGCGCGCGTCGGTCTTCTGTTCACGCTGCGGCGCAGCGGTTCGTCCGAGTATTCGGGCTACAAAAAGTTCTCGGTCGACACGTCATCGAGTTTCCACACACCCAAGTAGCGACGAGACGAAGTAGACGCGCGTCTGTCGACGCGCCTCGGCGTGATGATTCCACCGCGGGTCTAGCATGCTTGTGAAATCGATGTAGCGCACTTCGTTGGTCCTTGGTTCTTTGTGCTTCATCCTTGGTTCGTCACATGTGGTCCGTGGTCCGTCCATTGAGCCAAGGTCCCACGGGTCCGCGCAGCAGCGTGGACCAGGGACGAGGAACCCAAACGACGGAACCAGGCACGGAGGCCCAGAGACGAGAACGCGCCGGTCATGACGATGAAGGTGACTACTCGGTGCGCAACACGCTGATCGCGTTCACGCGGGACGATCTGCGCGCGGGAAAGTAACAGGCTATCGCGGAGATGGTCAACACAGTGGCCGCACCAGTCAGCAGCGTCATCCCGTCGTGGGGCGCGACGCCGAAAAGCAACGATCGAACGGCTTCACCCGCACCAAGCGCGAGCGGCACACCAATCATCAACCCGATGCCGACGTAGCGCAGCGTACCAGCGATCGTGGAGGATTCAATCCGCCATCGTTGCGCGCCGAGCGCCACACGTATCGCCGTCTCCTTTGCCTGCTGTGCGACGCGGTAGCTGACGATGCCGTACACGCCAAACGCCGCGAGCAGAAGAGCAGTGCCGGCGAAGCTGTTGAACAACCAACTGAGACCGCGCTGCGATCGGATGGTGCGGTCGACAAGCTGCTGCAACTCGATCGGTGTGCCCAATGCCTGCTGCGGATCAATGCGCCAGACGGCTTCGCGAATGGCCGCCACCATCGCCATCGGAGCGCCGCTCGCGCGCACGACAAGATCAAATGACTGCCACCCCGGCGTCTGGGCGAACGATACATAGAACTCCGGGCCAGCCTCGACATTGAGCGCGCGATGTTTGACGTCGCCAACCACCGCGATCACCTGGCGTGGTCGACCGCTGACGATGAGCGTCTGGCCGATCGGATTGCGGCCCACGCGGCGTGCGAGCGTCTCATTGATCGCGACCACAAGCGGAGTCGCCATTTGATCACGCCACTCGAAATCACGCCCTTCGATGACGGGGATGCCAACTGTGCGGAAATAACCGGGGCTGACAATGCGCACAGCGGCAACGTCGAGGCCAGGCCGGAACGGTTGTCCCGGGATCTGCAGATCCCAGTTCATGTTTCGATCCATCGGGATGTTGATGGCGACCGCCGCCGATTGAATGCCGGGCAGCGACCCAACGCTCTCGACTATCTGTGTAAAGAATTGCACTCGTTGCGCCGGACGGATGCGACTCGCGGGATCCACGCGGATCGCTATCGCGCCCGCCGGTTTGAAACCAGGGTCCACCGCGAGCAGGCCCGCCAGGCTTTTGAACAGGAGCACGCCGGCGACGGTAAGCATCAGCGCAAACGCCGTCTGCGCGACGAGCGCGGCGCGCTGTGCGCGAGCGACGCGGTGATCGCCAGTCACCGCGCCGTACGGGCGCAGCGTTTCCATCAAATCACGATGGCGCACGTGCACGAAGGGCACGCAGCCGAACGCGAAAGTGATGACGGCGCAGATCGCTCCGGTAAATGCCAGCGCCGCTACGCCTACCGACGCATCCGGCAGCCGCGGGACTTCGAGCCATGACGCCTGGCGCAGCGCTGCCGTCATCACCACGATGAGGACGGTCCCGAGGACTCCACCGGCGAAGACGAGCAGGCCGCTCTCGACCATGGTCTGTCGGAGGATGCGACCCGACGTCGCGCCCAGGGCGGCTCGCAACTGCATCTCCCGCTTCCGGCCGCCCGAGCGGACCAGCAGCAGGTTGGCGAGATTGGCGCACGCGATGAGGAGTATGGAACCGACGCCGCCGAACAACAGCAGGAGCGGCATGCGCGCGTCGCGAGTGACCGGCCTGGCGAGCGGCGTGACCGTCTGCGCGAAAGAGGAGAGGAATGGGGCAGCCGCCGCCATCACCGTCTGGCGTTCCGATAATTCCGCGAGTGCCTGTTGGGCGGTAGCATCGGGTCGCAGACGGCCGATGACCGTCAGGTAAAAGCCGAGGTCGTTCGCCGGGTCACGAATGAGCGGCAGGTAGAGATCGATCGGGCTCTCGACGATGAGTGTGCGTTCGAGCGGGAACTCATCGCCCACCACGCCCACGATCGTGTGGGGGGCGTTATCGATTGTGATTGATTGTCCCAACGCGTCGGCGCTGCCGGCGAAACGCCGTTGCCAGAAACGATTGCTGATGATGACTGCCGGCGCAGCGCCAACTTCATCCTCGTCTTTCAGAAATAGTCGACCGAGCACAGGCCTTGCGCCGAGCACCGGCAGCAGTTCCTGGGTAATCTCCAGACCACTCACTCGTTCCGGCGTGCCACCGCCGGTGATCGTGAAGATGTCGTAGGAACGGCCCGCCCAGGCAGCGAGTTGATCGAAGGCGCGTACGTTATGCTGCCAGTCCATGAACTGGGGCATGCGGTTCGAGCCCCGCTCGCTGGCGGCCCCGTTCGACAGTCGAGTGTTGTAGGTACTGACCCAGACAAGCCGTTCAGGATCGGGGAAGGGCAACGGGCGCACGAGCACCGCGTGGGCGACGGTAAACACCGTGGATGTCGCGCCAATGCCAAAGGCGAGCGTGAGCGCGATGACGGCCGCGGTCACTGGCGTTCGGCGCCATCCGCGCATCGCCAGCGTTACGTCGTTCCTCAAATCCATTCAGGCTCCTTCCGGCGATAGACTGCGCGGTCTCCACAACGACACACCGAGGCACCGAAGTGTTTCCCTCGTCTAGGAATCGCGAAGCGTTCGCGCGGGATCCACTCCGAGCGCCCGACGCGCCGGAATCCAGGACGCGACGAGACCGACGAGCGACATCGACACCGTGGCCGCGAACAGGATCACGGGCTCGCGTGTGGACGCGTGGTACAGGATTGACGTCATGATCTGACTTGCGGCAACGCTCGCGAGAAGTCCGACGAACGATCCGACGCCGAGCAGCAGCGTGGTTCGACCGAGGACGAAGCGCATCACGTGGCGACGGCGTGCACCGATCGCGACACGGATGCCGATTTCGCGGAAACGAGCGCTGACGGAATATGCGGCCAGTGCGTACACGCCAACGAGCGCAAGCACGACGGCCAGCACGCCGAACGCGCTGAGCGCCGCTCCCGCGATCTGCGCCGGGAGGAAGGCGATCGCGATAGCGTCGTTCATGCTTCCTTGCGAGAGCAGCGGCACGCCGGGATCGAGCTCCGCCACGATCGCCGCCATCTCCCGCGCCATATTCGCTTCCGGTCCACTCGATCGGGCGACGAGCACCGTCGTCGAGTTGTACGATTGTGCCGCCGCCTCGAAGATGGCGGGCTCCGGCGAGTCGCTCAAGTTCTCGTATTTTCCGTCTTCGACGACACCGACCACCTGGACGAACCGCGTGGCACCGGTTCGAAAGCGACGGCCGAGTGGATCGTCCGTTCGCATCGCGCGGCGGACGAATGCCTGATTGACAATCGCGACCGCCGGTCGGTCGGGCGTGTCGTCTGCCGTGAAATCCCGTCCGCTCACGAACCTGGTTCCCACCGCTTCGAAATAGCGCGGCGACACCTGGTAGACGTGCGCGGTCACGGCTTCAGCAGGACGTATGTCGCCGAATTCCGGATAGGCCGTGGTCGTCGATTGATCGATGCTCAGTGGCAGTGAATTCGCGAACGCGGCGGCCCGAATTCCCGGAAGTGCCGCAACGCGTTCGAGGGCGCGCTGCTGAAACTGCCGTCCGTCGGCCGGGCGATATCCGGCAAGCGCCAGATCGAATCCAGTGGTGCTCACCCCCACGCGGTCGAACCCGAGCGGCATCGCGAGCGCCGTTCTCAAATTCTCCAGCGCAACGGCGGCGGTCGTCACCAGGATGGAGCACAGCATGATTTGACCGGCCAGCAGCACGTCTCGCGAGCTCCAGCGGCCTCCGATTCGATCGTGCGCGCCCGCCCCCGCGAGCCTGGCGGCTTGTGCTCGCCACGCCCTGCGCACCGGCGCAATCGACGCCCCGACTGCGACCAGCACGGTAACCATCGCAGCGAAGAGAAAAGCCGGCACATGCGGCATCACCTCGAACTGGACCGGTATCGGGACGGGCAGTTGCCAGCGGGCGAGCGCCTGCAGGACTGTCGCCGCCAGCGCGAAGCCGGCTACGCCGCCGGCGATCGACAGCAGCATCGCCTCCGTGAGTACGTCCCGCGCGACGGTCAGCCGTGTAGCTCCGAGCGCCAGGCGAATGGCGATTTCACGAAAGCGATCGATCGCTCGCGATGCCATCAGGCTGGCGAGGTTGGCACAGGCCGCGAGCAGCACCAGGCCGGCAAGCGCCATCACTCCCGTCATGAACGCGGCGATCGGAGCGCGACCCGTATTGCCGACGAACCCGGGTCGTGCCAGCCCGACACGCAAGCCTGAATGCGAGCGCGGAGATGTCTCGCCGATTGACTGGGCAACGGTATTGAGGGCAGTCGTCGCCTGCTCGACCGACACGCCCGGGGCAAGACGTCCGGTGATCCAGACGTTCAACGTGGTTCGTTCATCGAGCCACGATCGTCCTTCGATGTGTGCCTGCATCGACATCGGAACCCACAGCTCGGGTCGGAAGGCCACTTCAGTGCCGTGAAAGCCGCGAGGCGCAACGCCAAGAACGGTGTAGGGCAGGCCGTTGATTCGAATCGTCGTGCCCGCAATATCCGCGGCGCCGCCAAACCGCCGTTGCCACGCGTCGAAGCTGAGGACCGCGAAGGGAGAGGCGCCGCGCGCCGTATCCTCGCGGGGCGTGAAGAACCTTCCAACAGCGGGACGCACCCCGAGCATCTCGAAATAGTTGCCCGTTACCAGATATCCCCACGCCCGTTCCGCGCGGACACCAGTCTGCAGGCCCATCGCCGCGATCCGATAGGCAGCGAGGTGGATGGCCGCCGTGCCCTTCTTGAAATCGAGATAGTCGGGAAACGAATGCGACGGAAACTGGCTGCGATTGTCGTGCCGTGCTTCGACGAAGAAGAGACGATCCGGCTCCTCGACGGGCAGCGGCCTCAGCAACACCGCATCGAGGATGCTGAAGACAACGGCGTTCGCCCCGATGCTCAGCGCGAGCGTGACGAGGGCGACCGCCGTAAACGAACGACTCTTTCGCAGCGACCGAATGGCGAATCTGATATCGGTGAGCACGTTCACCTTCGAACGTCGTGTCCGGCTTCAGCCGGACCTTGATCTCAACTCTGCTCGATATATCCGTCGCGCAGCTTGATGATGCGATCGCCGTACGCGGCGTTGGCTTCCGAGTGCGTCACCTGGACGATCGTCGTGCCCTGTTCGTTGAGCCGCTTGAACAGCTCCATGATTTCCTGCCCCTGCGACGAGTGCAGGTTCCCCGTGGGCTCGTCCGCGAGAATCACCGCCGGGTTGGCCACAATCGCGCGCGCGACGCCAACCAGCTGCTGTTGGCCGCCGGAGAGCTGATTCGGATAGAGATCCTTTTTCGCCACGATGCCGAAACGATCGAGCACGCTGGCGACGGTGCCCTGGCGCTCGGACTTCCTGACGTCGCGATAGGAGAGCGGAAGCTCGATGTTCTCGTAGACCGTGAGGTTGTCGAGCAGGTGATAACTCTGGAACACGAACCCGATGTGCCGCTTCTGCAGGGCGGCGCGATCCTTCTGCGCGAGCGCGTGAACGGGATGTCCCATCAGGTAGTACTCGCCGTTCCAGGCGCTGTCGTGCATGCCGAGGATGTGAAGCAGCGTGGACTTGCCCGCTCCCGAGGGGCCCATGATCGAGACGAACTCACCTGGCTTGATATCGAGCGCGATACGGCGCAGGACGAAGACCTGCCCCGCCCCGACCGGGAACGACTTCTCGACGCTCTTGAGCGACATGAGCGGAGCTGTCGGATCGAGTTGCGGTGGCTCGGTCAGGGCCGAGGAGGACGAGCGTCTGAAGATCATTGTCGATATCCCTTGTGTTGAGCCGGCATCCAGCGCCTGGGGCCCATACCCATCAAGCCCTGTACCGGGTGGCTACGCGATGGTCCGAACAATCCACTAGGAAATTTACGCGATCCAGGGGGCAATTTGTTCGACGACGGGAAATCGTCGTCCCGCAAACGGACGGCGAGGTTCCGCCTGGATAGTTGGACGAGGTTGCGGGATTGGAAGTGGGCAGGTAACTGGTTAGCGGGTAACGGAGGCGATCGGAGGAAACGGCAAACCGCCGAGGCGCGGAGACGCGGAGCAACCACGCCGGCGTGGTCGGTCCATTCGTCCGTTGTTCCGTGGTGAGCCGCGGCTTCCGCAATCTCCGTTGCCATGGGGGAAGGATCAATGGAATTTCACTAGACTTCCGTGAGTTTCGTGCCTTCATGGCGTGTCTTCGTGGTTCCGACTTGATCCGGCCGCTAATCGATTTACGTTGGAGTTGGGAATTGGAAGTTGTGTCAAACCTTGACAGTTTCGTTCACTCCGTCTTGAGGGCGGCGATCGGATCGACGCGTGCCGCGCGCCGGGCCGGCAGATAGCTGGCCGTGAGCGTCGCGAGCATCAGCGCAGCGCACGACGCCAGAGCCACGATCGGGTCCAAGGTGCTGACCTCGAAGAGCAACGCCTGAAGCAGCCCGGCCGCCCAGAGCGCACCGACCAGGCCCGCAGCCATGCCTGCAATCGCCAGTCGCAGCGCCTCGGCGAAAACACCGCGCGTGAGATCGCGAGGTCGGGCGCCGAGCGCGAGCCGCACCCCGAATTCCGGCGCACGGCGCGCGACGGAATACGACAACACGCCGTAGAGTCCCACGCAGCCGAGCAGCAACGAGAGCGCGCCGAATGCGGCGGTGAGGTACGTCACGAGCCGTTCACGGAGGATGTTGCGGTCGATTTGGAGCGTCATCGTGCCGACGTTGTCGAGCACCAGACCAGGCTCCGCACGCCGCAGCGAATCACGCACAGCTGCAACGGCCTGGTTCACATCGCCGGTCACGCGTACCGCCAGACTGTGAGGCGCGTTCGGCCACTGCTGAATCGGGAAGTACGCCATCGCGACTGGCGCGTCACGAAGGCTGTACGGGCGGACGTCGCCCACGACGCCGACGATTTCTGCGTTGAACTCCTGATCGCCGACGCGCCGGCCGATCGGATCTTGACCGGGGAAGTATCGATCGGCCACCGACTGGCTCACGATCGCGACGAGCGCTCCGTCGCTTCTGTCACGGTCATCGAACTCTCGTCCTGCCTTCACTGGAATGCCGACGGTCGCGAAATATGCCGGACCGACATAGTTCTCGTTCAAATCGATTGGGCCACGAGCGCGATCGTTGTCCAGGATGAACGAGCTGCTGCTGATGCAGTTGTCGAGCAGTCCGCACGAGGACACTGCCGCCGACACGACGCCGGTCGTGGAACGGACCGCGGTCACGAGACGTGAGTTGAGAGGCCCGATCTGGTTCGGCCGATAGCCGCTGGCGGACGGAGTGAATGACACCGAGATCAGATGCGTGGTGTCGAAGCCAGGATCGATCTTCGCGAAGTTGATCAGGCTGCGTCCAAGCAGCGCCGCCGAGAACACGACCACGAGGGCGAGCGCAAGCTGACCCGCGACCAGCGGTCGCATGCCGCGCAAGACGGACGGCGACGTACGCGTGAGCGACGTCGCGACGGGTGTCCCGCGTTCGTCGCCACGCACCGTACGCGCCGCAGGCACCAACCCGCACACGAGCGCCGTGACGAACGACACGGCGGCTGTGAAGATGAAGACGCGGATGTCCGGCGTGTAGACCTCGGGCAATCGATCGCGTGAGGTCGAGAGGAACGCGCTGGCCAGGAGGCCGCTGGACCACAGTCCGGCCCCCCATCCGGCGATGCCTCCGAGTGCCGCGAGCACCGTGCTCTCGACCAGACCCTGTTGCAGCAAGCGCCTCCGGCTGGCGCCCACGGCGATCCGGATCGCCATCTCTGTGGCGCGTGCCGTCGATCTCGCGAGCAGCAGATTTGCCACATTGGCGCAGGCGATGAGCAGCACCACGGCGACCATCACCGTCAGCGCGATGAACGCCTGCGAGAGCTGCGCACGCAGCCGGGAGAATCCCTGCGTGAATGACTGCACCACGAGCGCGTTCGAGAGAATCTCACTGCGCGCACGCGGGTCGTCGATTGCCGCCGCCATATCCCGCAGCCCTGCGCGATTCTCGACCTCGAGCGAGGCGCGCGCCTGCGACAACCGCGCCGGGGGAATTCGGCCGATGATATTGAGCCAGGCAATGCGGTCCTGCGTCATCCACGGCTGATCGCCGTTCACCTCGCCGTACGAACTGACGTTGTTTCGGTACTCCAACGCCTGCTGCATCGTCAGCGGCAGCCAAAGGTCCGCACGAGCGTCGCTCCACGCACCGATGAACCCTGGTGGCGCGATGCCGACGATGGTGGTCGGGATGCCACTGATCAGGATCGTCTCGCCGAGCACATTGCCGGCGCCGAGTCGGTCCCTCCACAGCCCATCGCCGATCACCGCCACCGTGGCGGCGCTCGCTGGGCGCACGTCAGCGCTGTTGATTGCGCGGCCGCGCGTCACGGCGACATCGAGCGTCGCGAAGTATTCCCCGGAGACGAGCTGCGCACGGATCGATTCCGGCGCCGTTTCTCGTGGAAAACGCACGACCAGGGTCGTCGTCCGCGTCATCGCCGCCAGCGACCCGCTGTTGCCAAGCGCAGCTTGCAGTCGCTCGAAGCGTGGGTACGAAAATCGCGTATACCGCCCGGTCCCGCCGGTCGCGTCCGGGTTGCCTTCACGCGGCTGCTCGTAGAGAGCCACGAGATGCTGCGGCGCCGGTACGTTCAGCGGCTTGAGCATCACCGCATCGAGCAGTGTGAAGATCGCGGAGTTCGCCCCGATCCCGAGGGCGAGAGTGACGATCGCGGCCACGGCAAAGCCGGGTGTGCGGCGGAGCGAACGCACCGCGTATTTCAAATCCTGAGCGATGGTGTCAATCATTGTTGAATAGGTGATCATCCAATCCAAAAGTTCTATTCCTGCCGGAGGGCCAGCACGGGATCGATGCGCGACGCACGCCGCGCCGGAATGTACGTGGCAACGACTGCGACGATCAGAATACAGAGCGCGACGCCCACGTAGTGAGCCGGGTCGCGGACGTCGATGTCGACAAAGGCGTTCGATGTCACGTAGACGAGCGCGAGCGCGGCAGGAGTGCCAAGCAACCCGCCGCCCGCAACCGGCCCCGCACTCTGTTGAATCATCAGGCCGAGCACCGCTATCGGCCGTGCACCCAGCGCCATGCGCAGACCGATTTCGCGTGTGCGCTGAGTCACCATGAAAGACACCACGCCGTAGATGCCGACGCCGGCGAGGCAGAGCGCCACGACGGCAATCGCTCCGAGCAATCCAGCAAGGGTGTAGGTACTGGCCAGGTCGTTGTAGAGCACCTGCTCCATTGAAGCCACGTTGAAAAGCGGTTCATTCGGATCGAGCGCGGCGGCCTGCGCGCGGATCGCCGACATCAGCTGGAGAGGATCGGGGGAATCGACGCGGACGACGACGGCCATCGTGCGGCCGGGTTTCCAGGCATTGGGGACATACACCTGCGGCACGACGCGCCGGTCGATATCTCCCTTTCGTACGTTCGCAACGATGCCGACGATTTCAAGCGGGGTACTCGGCATGTTGGGAGCGACGATCGTGGCGCGAGAGCCGATGGGGTCGCGACCCGGCCAAAACAGGCGGGCCGCGTCTTCGCTGACCACGGCCACTGACGCCGAGTTCTCAGCGACGTCAGCATCGGTGAAGGTGCGTCCCCGTCGCACCGGCACTCGCATCGTTTCGAAGTACCGAGGGCTGACGGTCGCGAGAGCAGTGACTGGCAGCGCCTCCTCCGCGGCCGGTGCGGCGCCATCGACCTTGATTCGCGC
>JBKPNV010000164.1:0-17561 GCA_046732795.1 Acidobacteriota bacterium | reverse complement strand
ACGCCTGGTGCTTTCGACGCTGGCCGCTTTCCTCGTATCTCAGGTACTAGCTGGCCTGATCCACGGTTTCATCCTCGCGACGGACTACGGTCCGTACTACGGCACGCTGCTCCGCTCGATGGACAGCGACACGTGGCAAGTCCTGCTGCTTCCCGTTTCACACCTCTCGTTCATCTGCGGGCTGATGTGGGTCTACACGCACGCCGAGATCGAGGGCTCCACCGTGAGAAAAGGAGTGTTGCTCGGTTTCCTCGCGTGGATCATGGGACAGGTGCCGCTCTGGCTCATTTGGTATGCCGAACAGCCGTGGCCTGGCTCACTCGTCGTCAAACAACTCGGACTCGAACTCCTCTCGTCGATCGTGATCGGACTGACCATTGCCATAACTGCACGTCCATCGGGTGTCTTCAGGATGAGCCCCGCAGAGGACAGCGCGACGGCGAGGCTTCCTGCGCGGTAACGCCGAATACCTGTGATTCTGCGACTTGTCGTGTGCGGGCGATCTGGCATAACGCTTGGAATCTTCCCTGTCACGAGCTCGCAAGGGCTCACGACAGGAGAGAGATATGAACTCACTCGCGACAGGAATAACAGCAGCGTTGGTTTCAGGTGTGGTGATGTACACGGTCGGCGCCAACGCCCCGGTGAATGCATTCAACCAGAACCCGGCGTTGGTCCAGACACTGGACGGGCAGTTCGTGCCGGCGAGCACAACGACTGCACTGCGGCCTGCCGCGGCGCCTCCCTCGCCGGCCGTCACACGCGTCAGCAACTCGCGACGCGCATCCCCGCCAGCGGCGCGACGCACGGCAGCGAGTCCGGCCCCCGCTCCGAGCCGCCAGGCTTACGACGAGGACGTACGCGACGACCGTTCGTGGAGTAAGACCGCAATGGTCATCGGTGGATCGGCCGCCGGTGGCGCCGGTGTCGGCGGTATCGTCGGAGGCAAGAAGGGCGCGCTGATTGGTGCGGCGATCGGCGGCGGCGCAGCCTCGATTTTCGAAGCGACACAACGACGCTAACGTCGCATTATTCGGCGGTCCGCACTCAAGGGACGGGGCAGCGACAAGCCCCGTCCTTTTTGTTTCGATCGACGATTGGGAACTGCTCAGTGTAGTGAGAGCGGTATCCGGCCGATACGGAATTCACGCAGCGTTCCGCAGCTTCGCCAGACTGCATGAAGATTCTGTATATCGGGAAGGAACGGCGTATCGCCCAGGCTGTCGCCACAGCTTTGCGTGGCGTTGCACGCAAGGTCACGCTGACCTGGGCGCAGAGCCTGGATGAGAGCCAGAGATACCTGGACGAGAATCGGGACGTCGCCGCCCTCGTCATGGATGCTCAGGTCCACGCGGGACACTGGCCTCCCTCCCTGAAGGACTTGCGGAGCCTCAAGATCCGCCCGGCCATTGTCGTCCTCGTCCCGGAAGGTGCCCGGCCAAGGCTCGAATCGCAGGGGCCGCCACCTGACGGCTACGTGACGACCGGCCAGACATTTGTTCGCGATCTGCCTGTCGCCGTCACTTCCGCAGTCAGCCGCGTACAAGGGTCTCAGCCGGCATTGCCAGCCGGGAACGACGATTCAGTGCCCCAGCAGGCCTTACAAATCACGCCCGAACGGACCGAGGACGATATGCGCGTTCAGGTCGATCGTACGGCTTTCGTCGATCTGGAGCAGAAGCTCGCGAAGGTCACAACCGCACTTCAGGAAGCGCGAGAGCGCCACGCGGCGACCATGGCGGCCACCCTCGTGGCGCATGAACGCGCGGCAGCGGAGCAGTTGACGCTGCAGGAACGCGAGTTCCAGCTCCAGATCGAGCTCGAATACGACAAGCGCCGAACCGTCGAAGAGATGCTGGCAGAGGCCGCGAGCGCTCTCGAAGACGCGGACAGACGACACGCATCGGCGCTGACGGACGCGGCTGCACAAACCCGCGAACTGGAACACGCGCGCGCCGACCTCGTCGAGCGTCAATCACATTTCGACCGCGAGCTATCGCGGACCACCGCGGATCGCACCCGACTCGAGAAGCGATTGAACGAGACCGAGGCCGCGCTCGACCACGCGCGGCGAGACAGCCAGCGTGCGGCCGCCGACGTCGAGCGACTGCAGCAGCACGAGGGAGAGCTCTCGGCACAGGTCGCCGAGCTCCAGATCGCTCGCGACAACCTCGATCGTGAAGTGATCGAGGCCTCACGCGCGATCGAGCAGGCCCGCCAGCGTGAGTCGACGCTCGCCGGAGAGATCGACCACGAGCGCGCGACGCGAGCGACTCTCGAACAGGCACTGGCGGACGCCGACACGAAGCTGCGCGAAGCGCGGCAACGCCACGACGTGGCGCTGGCCACCGCGGCACGCGAGCTCGCTGAGCACCAAGCACAATCCGATCGCGAGTTGTCGCGCACGGCAATAGAATCGGCCGAGCTGACAAAGCGGCTGAACGAAGCCGAACTCGCCTTGACCCAGGCGCGCCACGACCACGGATCCGCCCTCGCCGACGTGGCCCGTTTAACGCAGCGCGAGGCCGACCTGTCCCAGCAACTGGCCCATACCGAACACGCTCGCCACATTGTCGAGGGTAAGCTGTCGCACGCCTTGCAGGAAACTGCAGACGCGAGGGCATCCGCCGCCCGCGAGCGCAGCGCGGCTGAAAACCGCCGGGCCGACCTCGAGCTGCGGCTCGGGAAGGAGATCGACGCACGCAAGATCCTGGAGCGGACGCTCGATGAGACCCGGTCAGCCGCGCTCGAAGCCGAGCGTTGGTTCCGCGAGGAGGCCGTCGCCCTTCGTGCTGAGGGACTCGAGCGAGAGGCATCCTTCGAGGCGCGACTGGCCAGCGAACGACTCGAACACGAAAGTCGGCTGGCGGAAATACGGAACGAGTGCGAGCGCCTCGTACAAGCGCGTGCGGCCGCCGACGAGCATGTCACGCGGCTCAGCGCCGACCTGAGCGAAGCCACGCGTGTCATCGAAGACACTCGCCGCGAGTCTCGCGCCACAATCGATCGCATATCCGCGGAGCATGCCACGGCGCTGGCCGCCTTCGCCGACTTGATTGCCGAACGTGACGAACGGCTGAAGGAGCAGGCCGTGCGGCACGACGTCTCTCTTCGCGCGGCGGAGAAGATGCGCGGCGAGTTGCAGGAACGGCTCGACGCGATGCTGGCAGCCGAACGTGATGAAATCGAGCAGGTTCAACAGAAACTGATGGCCACGGTCGAAGCGTTGGAGGCGACGAGACGCCGCCGGGAAGATATGCAGACGGCTCGCAGGTCGGAACTCCACGAGCAGCGTGACGAGAACGGGCTTAACAGTCTCCTGTCGTTCGAGCAGTCGACGCTCGCTGCGCTGCAGTGCACCGAGGAAGGCGCGCTCGTGCGGCGTGGGTTACCCGAGGTGCATGCCGTGCCGCAGCACGCCGACAATACTCTGCCGGTTGTGGCCGCGAGCGCGTTCGTGAAACTTGCGGTGAGTTGAGGGCGGGCTGGACGGGTGAACACCCGTCCTTTTTTGCGGTCCACTTGCGCGATGCAGCCGGCTAACACAGAAACAAACAGACCATCATCAGGGCTTTCACATCACTGAATTCACGCGCAGCTGTGGTGGTGATCGGTGAGAATCAACGTCGAGAGTCGTTATCGATGGATACTCACGATCGCTTCGTCAGGCAGACGATCGAGTTGGCCCGCCAGGCAAGAGCTGCTGGCAATCATCCCTTTGGTGCACTGCTCGTCGTCGACGACGAGGTCGTCCTCACGGCAGAGAACACAGTCACAACGGGCCGAGATCCAACGGCGCACGCCGAGACGAACCTGGTGGCCAGAGCCATTCAGCATCTGTCACCGGATCAGCTTCGCCGCAGCGTGCTCTACACGAGTTGCGAGCCGTGCGCCATGTGCACCGGGAAAATCTACTGGTCAGGAATTCGTGCCGTCGTCTTCGCGCTCTCGAGCGAGGAGCTCGCTGCGTTCACCGGTGGCAGCTTCCTGATTCCATGCACCGAGCTGTTCGCCCGTGCGACCGACGTGGTGACCGTAGTCGGACCACTGCTTCTGGACGAGGCACGCGAGGTGCATCGCGGCTATTGGATAACAGAAGGCGACGGACTGGAGACTTGAATGACGTCGCGTCAGGGCACGATTCGATCGGCGCGACTGATCATCGCTTCGCACGCCGACCTTGAAACGCAGTCATTTCGTCCCGCCCCGTGTGCATCATTTCCGCAAGCACGAGGGCCCGCCGCCTTTCTCGCTTCGCCCAGTAGGAAATCAGAATCTCCTCTGCCGCCTTCTCCCAGAAACCCGATTCAATTGCCGCGACCAACCGACCCATTGCGAGCAATCCGGTCACGCGCATACTGAACGCCATGTGGATTACGACCCGCTGGCGAACAGCGTCAAGTGCGGCAAAGCCTCGCCACTGGTCGCGGAGTTCTCCCGCCACCCGCCGCACGTCCGCCTCAAGAACGGCTATCGTGCGTCCGCTCACCCCGGCCGATTCCGCGTATCGCGCATCAGCCACAATAAGCCTTCCTTCGACGTCCGCATATGGAGCCAGCTTGCTTCCTTCAAGCCGAATCAGTTGGTCCAGCAATTTTTCGTAGTCGGGGTCGTCCATAGATCGTCCGCGTGACCAATACAGAACGACAGCGACCCGAATATTGGACAAACTGATCCACGCGATATAGGGCCGACGGTTTACGACCGCGATATCGAGAGATCCAGACAAACAAAGTCTTAGGACATCTGGGACACATGGGACGGAAGCGCGTCTGCGGGTTTCTCGAGTTTCTCCACCCGTGTTCTCCTGGCACCGAAATCTCACGAAGGGTGTCAAAACATCTGGCGTCGTTCGACGAGCGATGCGCTGACTCATTCACGCGCCCGAACACTTTGGCGCCTGAAAGAATTACGGTCGCTGCCACGCGAAACGGTCTGCCATGGTCCGCCACTCGGAAACTGAGGGGTTCAGATGGCGGTGACCGAACGGGGGCTAGGAGCCAAGCACGCGATTTCCGATTGAATCTGAAAAGAATGGCGGGGTGGACGGGACTCGAACCCGCGGCCTCCGGCGTGACAGGCCGGCGTTCTAACCAACTGAACTACCACCCCGGGGGTACTCTCTGGAAGTTCGAAGCTCGAAGTCGAAGCAGGAGGTGCGTTGACGTTACTTCTCCGACTTTGCCCTTTGAACTTCCCACTTGCCGTCGGCTCGCCAACCGAAGCTCGCGATCGGGAGCGAAGGTTGGTGGGCGGTGCAGGACTCGAACCTGCGACAGCCGGCGTGTAAAGCCGGTGCTCTACCACTGAGCTAACCGCCCTCGCCCGACTGCGCCGCCTCCGCGCTCTGCACCGCGCATTGGCGTCACCGCAAAACACGATTATATTGGCGTCGCGACCCGCAAGGCAAGGAAGCCAAACCCAATCAGGATCCCAATCACCGCACGATACTCCTTGTTGCGCCACGCCCGCGCCAGGCTGAAGCGGCGCTCCATGCTCTCTCCCGCAGACCGGCGGTACTCGTCATACGCATTCCCGAACCGGCCTCTCAGGAATGCCTCTTCGGTCCGTACGGCGGCGGTCAACGTCGACACCATGTAGATCAGGGCCACGACAAGGCTGGCGACGCTGTGCGCGGCGATCACCACCCCGAGCGACAGCACCGACGAGCCGATATAGAGCGGGTGCGCCGTCCAGCGATATGGCCCCGATCGAGTGACCTCTCTTCCCTTCTCGAGATGCCCGGCGGCCCAGATGCGAATCGCCTCGCCGATCACGGCCACGAACAAGCCGAGACGCCAACTGTTCCAGGTCGGAGCCGCGACAATCGCGGTGACGACCGCCGTCGCGAATCCGAGCGGTACCCGCTTTCGTGCAAGCAATTCGGCGAGGCGACCCCGCTTGTGCACGGCGCCGGTGACGGAAGGGTGCGGGCTATCAGCCACCGGCGGCGACCCGCGTTTCCGTGGCGGCGATGACTTCATCGATGCTGATGTCCTCGATGCACGGCTGCAGGAACCGGCACTTGCGCTCGTAGTGACACGAGCACCGCCACGCGCGAGAGATCGCGACGTCGGCGGTCGACCATGGTCCATTGCGTTCGGTGAACGTTGGTCCAAAGAGGGCCACCACGGGCGTCCCGACCGCGGCCGCGATGTGCAGGGGTCCTGTGTCGCCGGAGATGACCAGCCTCGCACGGCTGGCGATCGCGAACACATCGACGATGCTGGTTCGCGGCGCAAGTTCTGCGGACCCTCGCGCCGCACTGACAACGCTCGAAGCGATCTCTTCCTCGCCCGGGCCCCACAGGACGAGCGTCCGCACGCCGAGCCGGGCACGAATCTCGACGGCGAGTGCGCCGAACCGTTGCGGCGGCCAGCGCTTGTTGGGCCACGCAGCGCCCGGGTTGATCAGAACGAAGCCGGCCGGGCCAAACCGCGTCACCACCGCGTCGGCGGTCACGGTTCTTGGTATCGCGAGCGGAAACGTGATTCGCAGATCCTCCACCCCGAGTGCCTGCATCAGCAGCAGATTCTTTCGAATCACGTGCGGGTCACGACCAGGGTCGGGAGTGTCGGTATAAAAGACTCGTGACAGCGGCTCGCGCAGGTGCTCGCGCGGCAGACCAACGACGCGACGGGCGCCCGCCGCCCGCGCCAGCACCGCAGATTTCAGGAGGCCTTGCAAATCCACTGCAACGTCGTAGTTCGTGCGCCGCACGCCCGCGATCGTGCGCAGCAACGTTCGAACGCCGACGCGCGGATCGAGCGGAATCGCGGCGTCCAGCCCCTCGACGAGCTGCAGGATCGGGGCGTAGCGGGGATCGACCAGCCAGTCGATTCGCGCGCGCGGATATCTCGCCCGAAGTGCCGCTGCGGCGGGAATGGCGTGAATGATGTCGCCGAGCGACCCGAGCCGGACAATGAGGACCTTCGACAACTGGTCGGTCACGGCTGGTTCGCTGACCCGGTCTGCTCCTGCCCTGACGCGATACGCGCCAGCAGGTCGCGCGTCGAGTGATTCTTTGGATCGCCGACGATAGCAATGCGTCCGCCGTACGCGCGCACGATGTCGCGCTCGGGCACTGTATCGACGGTGTAGTCGGTGCCCTTGCAATGGACATCAGGGTGCAGCAGCTCGAGCAGCGGACCGACCGTGGGCTCGGCAAACACCGTGACAAAGTCGACGTGGCGAAGCGCGGCCACGAGCTCGGCGCGATACTCCGCGGCCAGGATCGGACGCCCCTCCCCTTTCAGCGCCCTCACCGACCGGTCGTCGTTGATGGCGACCACGAGAACATCCGCTTCCTGGGCGGCCGCCTCGAGATAGCGAACATGACCGACGTGCAGCAAATCGAAACAACCATTGGCAAACGCAACAGTGCGGCCGGATTCATGCGCATGCCGGACACGCGCCGCGAGACCATCGCGTGAAACGACCTCACCCACGCGCGCGCCTCTTGCCGGGCAGATCCGCAGCATCGGTACGAACCGCGCGGCGAATCTCCTCTGCCGACGCCGTCGCGGTGCCGCGCTTCATGACCACGATCCCGCCGGCATAGTTGGCCAGTCGCGCCGCCGCCTCGAACGTCGTGCCGGCCGCGAGCGCGAGCGTCATCGTCGCCATTACTGTGTCGCCGGCACCTGTCACATCGGCGATTTCATCCGAACCAAAAATCGGGATGTGCACAGTGGCCGTATCGGGAACAAAGAGCGCCATGCCACGGCCGCCACGCGTGATGAGCACCGCCCGCATGCCAGTGCGCTGAAGCAATTCGCGCCCCGCGCGTTCCAGCAGCCGGAGATCGTCATTGATGCGGACGTCGAGCGCGTGCTCCACCTCGGATTCATTCGGTGTGCAGGCGGTCAGGTCGCGGTATTCGAGGACGCGATAGCGGCTATCGACGAGAATCGGGATGGGGTGACTCTCCCGCCGGAGCGCGCTGCGCAGCCTGTTCACGAACGCCGGCGTCATCAGGCCAGACCCGTAATCAGACACCAGCACGGCGTCCGACTTCATCGCGGCTTCGAACGCTCGCCGCTCGAACAACGCTCGTGTATCGCGCGCCACAAGTCCGTTCACGGCACGATCGATGCGCACCACCTGTTGCTTGGCCGAATGAATGCCACCGGCAAGGATTCGCGTCTTCACCGGCGTGTGATGGTCAGCGGCTCGCACGACGCCGCGCTGGTCCACTCGCGTGTTCAGCGCTGCCGAAAGCCGTCGCCCGGGTTCGTCGCGGCCGAGCACGCCCGCGAGGATCGCGCGACCACCAAGCGCGGCAACATTGTTCGCCGCGTTGCCGCCCGCGCCAGGTACGACCTCGGTCGAGTCGTACTCGAGGATTAGCACTGGCGCTTCGCGTGATACCCGTGCGACGCGGCCGTAGACGAACTCGTCGGCCACGATGTCGCCGATGACGGCGACGGTCCGCTCCTTCAGCGCGTTTACGAGCGCGAGGAGCTGCGCAGAATCCACCCGACCGCCTCCATCAAGTTGTTCACGATAGCATCCGCCTCGACGCCGTTCGGCTGTTCCGAGCGATGCGGTCCCGACTGCACCAGCACCGCTCGTGTCCTGGCGGCGCGACCGCAGGCGACATCCAGCCACCTGTCACCGACCATGACCGAGCGCGACAGATCGAGACCCATCTCGCGGGACGCCTGCTCGATCATGCCTGGAGCGGGCTTGCGACACGCACATTGTTGCCGGTATCGCTCGATCGTCGACTCAGCGAAATGCGGACAGTAGTAATAACGGTCGATACGTGCACCGGTACCGGCGAGACGACGATCGATCTCGCGGTGCACGACGTGGACGAAATCTTCATCGATGATGCCGCGACCCACTGCGGCCTGATTCGTGATGACGACCGTCGCAAATCCAGCCCGCTTCAACAGTCTCAACGCGTCAACCGTCCAGGGAAACAGTGTCAGATCGTCCAGCCGATCCAGGTAACCACACTCCTCGAGGAGCGTCCCGTCGCGATCGAGAAACACGGCGGCGCTACTCATTGCCGGTTCGCCATCAAATCCGCCATCGTCGCCAGCACTCGCTCCGTGGACAGCCGCGTCATGCAGCGATGATCCAGGGGGCACTCCCGCAGCATACATGGACGGCACCACACGTGGTTGATCAACAGCTCGACTCGTCCGCCCCGCCGGGACAGGGGGGCCGTTTCGCGCTCGCGCGTCGGGCCGAAGAGCGCCGCGAGCGGTACACCGACCGCCCCCGCCACGTGCATGGCCCCTGAATCGTTGGAGAGACATGCCCGCGCCAGCGACAGCACTCCCGCCAGCGTCTCCAGCGTCGTCGCACCCGCCAGATCGATGACCGCCTCTCTCGCTTCGTCTGCAACGAGCGAGCGAACCCAGCGCGTCGTCGTCGCGTCGGCAGTCGACCCGATGAGCACACACTGCAGGTCATGGTCCCGCACCAGTCTCGCGGCCACTTCCGCGAAGTGTTGCGCCGGCCAGCGCTTGGCGCCGCCATAGGCGGCGCCGGGCGCCATGACGACGAACGGACGATCGTCAACCCATCCGGCCTGACGTAATGACCCACGCGCCCGGTCGATGGCCCTGGTCGGAACGACGAGCTCTTGATCGGGCGCGCTGTTATCGAAACCGAGGCTCCTGATCAGGCGCCGGTAATATTCGGCTTGATGAACGCGGATGGCAGGGCGTGCGACCGCGCGTGACAGCAATCGCTGGCGCATGTCAGCGGCATATCCCCAGCGCTCGGGTATCGCCGCGCGACGAACGAGCCATGCCGACGCGAACGAATTCGGCAGCAACACCGCCGCATCGGCGTGCAGCGCGCGCACGGCCTCGATGTCGGCGCGACGCGAGCGCCGGGCCCACACTCGACCAGACCACTGCATCACGAGGACATCGTCCACGAAGGGCGACATCGTGAACAGGTCCGCGATCGTTTTGCGCGCGGCCACGATCAGGCGGGCAGCGGGGAACGCACGACGGAGATCGCCCACCGCTGGCAGCGCCATCACCGCATCGCCCAGCCAATTTGGCGAAACCACGAGGAGTCGCTCGATCGCCCTCGTCATCACCCCACCGGTTCGGCCGCCTCGCGCCATCGACGATGCATCCAGAGCCACAGCTGCGGGTCGCGTCTCACGTACATCTCGAGCACATCGGTGCAGCGCTGCGTGAACTCGCGAACGGCGCTGGGTCCGGTGTCGCGCGGCGGGGGAACGGGACAGTCGTAGATCAGGCGATAGCGGCCACCGGGAAGGGGGAACGCGAACACCGGAATGACGGCCGCACCGGTGCGTAACGCCAGTGCCGCCAGCGCTGATGTCGTTGCCGCCGGGCGATTGAAGAACTCGACCGACACGGCGTCAGAGTGAAGGTGCTGATCGATCAGCATCGCCACACCACGGTTGCTTTGCAGATCGCGCAGCACGCGTCGGAGGCCGCCCTGGCGATAAATGACGGTGTTTCCCGTGCAGGTTCGAATCCGCTCGAGCATCGCATGCAGGTAGGGATTGTCCAGCGGGCGTGCCACGACCGAGATCGGCTCGGCGTGCAGGGCAAAAGCAATCGCCTGAATCTCCCAGTAGCCGAAGTGACCGGTGAAATACAGCACGCCCCTTCCCTGTCGATACGCCTGGCGCACGTGCTCCTGGCCCTCGACTTCGACGCGCGCGAGCATCTCCTCGCGCGTCAGCGAGCTGAACTGAATCAGTTCGAGCAGCAATCGTCCGAAGTGCATGAACACGCCCCGTCTCACGATTGCGAGCTCGCCGGCGGAGCGCGATGGGAATGCGCGTGTCAGGTTCTCCAGGGCGATACGGCGGTGGAAGGGGTCGAGCACGGAGACGATCCCGCCGAGCGCACCGCCACAGGCACGCACGGCCGTCATCGGCATCAGACGCAGGAACGCCTGCACCGTGCGCACAATCGCGAACTCGAGGCGATATCTCACAACCTCTCCGCGAGCCAGGCGGCGAACCGATCGGCTGGTTCGATCAGCGCCGTCATCGGTAACACGGCCCACGCGGTTTGCCGTGGCACTCTCACCGCATCTTTCGCCGTCGTCACGACGAGATCTGCGCCCGTGGTGCGCATCGCCTCGCTGACTCGTTGGAGATCGCTGGTCGTGTACCAGTGATGATCCGGAAACGCCAGCTCTCGAACGATCTCGTATCCTTGTGCCCGGAGCGCGTCGAAGAAGCGCGCCGGGCGGGCAATGCCCGCGACGGCAACTACCCGCGCACACGGCCGGTCTGACCCGCCTGCGCTCGTCGAGCTGCGGTGGTCCGCTGTAGCCGTGGCGAAGGCGGAAGACCCGCCTCCACGATGAGGTGGCGCCGCGTCTTCAGACGCGCCGGTCTTAGGCGGTCGCGGCGCGTTTTGGGACACGCCGGGCGTATGCTGCAACGGTCCATAATGATGTGACACGCGGAAGACGGGCATGCGATCGAACGCGGCCGCTACGCGTTCGACATCTTCATCGGATCCCGGCACCAGAATGCCATCCGCCGATGAGGCGGAATCGAGCGGCTCGCGCAGACGTCCGCTCGGCAACACGGAGTCGTCGAGGTCGGAAGCGGGCATGATCAGCAGGTCGACTTCCCGACCAAGCAGCAGATGTTGAAATCCGTCGTCGAGCAGCAGCACCGTGCAGCCCAAGTGCCGCTCGGCCAACCGTCCGGCAAGATGTCGATCGGGGCAGACCAGCACGGGCACTCCCGGTAGCGCCCGCGCGAGCATCTGCGGTTCGTCACCGGAATGCTCCACCGGTTCGAGCACACGTTCGCTGTCGCTCACCACGACGACGCCATCGACGATGCGCGGGCGTGCGTAACCGCGGCTGAGAATCGCAGGACGATGTCCCATCGTCACGAGCAGACGAGCCAGTGCCGCGACCACGGGAGTCTTGCCACTGCCTCCGACGGAGAGATTTCCGACGCTGATGACCGGCCGATCCAGGATGCGCTGCGCCTGCGGATGCCGCTCGTACCAGGAGCGCCGAAGGCGGGCCAGCCGTCCGTAGGACGCGCTCAGGACACTCAATGGATCACGCGGAACGGGCGGACGACCGCTGAAGTCTGACGCGGCGGAACCAGATCCGCGAGCACTTTCAACGTCGTGTCCTTGGCACCGCGGTTGGCATCGACGAGCGCGCGCGCTGCCGCGCCCAGACGCGCTCGGCGCACCGGATCGGCCATCAACTCGACGACGACATCCTCGAGCTCGCGCGCGGTGCGCACCTGAACCGCCGCGCCGTGGGCCAGGAAGGCACCCGCAATCTCCGCGAAGTTCTCCATGTGCGGGCCGAAGACGATCGGTTTGCCGTGCACGGCTGGCTCGAGGATGTTGTGACCGCCGAGCGGGACAAGGCTCCCGCCGACGAAGACTGCTGTCGCGATCTGATAGAGCTGGGCCAGCTCGCCGATCGTATCGAGGATGACGGCATCCGCGCGCGGCTCTTTATCGATCGGCAGATCACTGCGGCGAATCGTCGAGAGACCCTCGCGCTGGCACAACTTCTCGACTTCGGTGAACCGTTCCGGGTGTCTCGCGGCGAGAATCAACAACGCGCTACCCGCGGTCGTCGTGCGGACGCGATTGAACGCACGGATCACGGCTTCCTCTTCGCCCCTCGACGTGCTGCCGGCCACCAGCACCAGGCGACTCGGCGCCACTCGAAAGAAGCGCAGCACGCGCTCGCGCCCGCGGCCCGGCGCGATGGATGGATCGAGTGAGTCGAACTTCAAGCTGCCGGTCACGGTGATGTGCGACGGATCCGCGCCCAGCTGGCGCAGCCTCCTCGCCGTCTCCTCGCTCTGGACGCACAAGCGATCGATGTCAGCGAGTACGCGTCGAATGAACGGCCGCACGAGACGGTAGCGGGGAAACGAACGCGATGAGATGCGGCCGTTCACGAGAGCCGTCCTGACACGGCGGCGGTGGCACTCGCGCAGGAGATTAGGCCAGATCTCGGTTTCGACCATCACGAAGAGCTTCGGCTTGACCACGTCGAGCGTGCGGCGGATGGTGAAGGTCCAGTCGAGCGGCAGATAGAACACGGCATCGGCGTCCGTCACACTTCGGCGCGCGACATTCTGTCCTGACAACGTGGTCGTCGAGAGAAACACGCGCAGCTCGGGATAGCGGGCGCGCAGCCCCGATACGATCGGACGCGCAGCAAGCACCTCGCCGACAGATACGGCGTGCACCCAGATCGACTCCTCCGCGTCGAGATTAAAGGAGACGGGCAGGTAGCCGAGGCGCTGGCCGAGACTGCCGACATACTTGTTGTAGCGAAGCGCCTGGTACAGCAAGTAGGGCGAGAGCACGACGAGCGCGAGCAACGTCGCAACGCTGTAGAGGAGGTACACCTAAGCAGCCGTGTAAGTCGCAGGAAATGTGGGTCTTACAATCATGAAAGTATAGCCGTGCGTTTGACCCTGTTCAAGGCAGCTCACTACAATCGAAGCCACGAAGTCCAGGAAGGACGTTGGTGGGCCACGAAGAATACGAAGGACACGAAGCGCCTTCGAACGGATTTAGCCTGAGTCCTCGTGCTCTTCGTGCTCTTCGTGCTCTTCGTGGCTTCGTTTCGTGCTCTTCGTGGCTTCGTTTTCGTGCTCTTCGTGGCTGAGGAGGAATCGCAATGGCCGTTAAGGTCGGCATCAATGGGTTTGGGCGTATCGGACGCAACATCATGCGCGCGGCGCTGGGAGCAAAAGACGTCGACTTCGTCGCGGTCAACGACCTCACCAATGCGGCAACGCTGGCGCACCTGTTGAAGTACGACTCCGTGCTCGGCAACCTCGACGCCGAGGTGAAGGCAACAGCCGAGGGCATCACCGTCGACGGCGATGAATTCAAGGTGCTGTCCGTCAAGGATCCGGCCCAGCTTCCCTGGAAGGACCTCGGGGTGGATGTGGTCTTTGAGTCGACCGGTCTCTTCACGTCTCGCGATGGCGCCACGAAGCACATCACTGCCGGCGCAAAGAAAGTGATTATTACCGCGCCAGCCAAGGGGCCCGACATCACCGTCGTGCTCGGCGTCAACGACGACAAGTACGATCCAGCGAACCACCACATCATTTCGAATGCGTCGTGTACGACCAACTGCCTGGCGCCGCTGGCCAAGGTGATCCACCAGTGCTACGGCATCAGAAAAGGCTGGATGACGACGGTGCATTCGTACACGAATGACCAGCAACTGCTCGACCTGCCGCACAAGGACCTGCGGCGTGCTCGCGCGGCCGCGTTGTCGATGATCCCGACCACGACCGGGGCCGCATCCGCGGTCGGCGAAGTGCTGCCGGATCTCAAGGGCAAACTCGACGGATTCGCGATGCGCGTGCCCACGCCGAACGTCTCCGTGGTGGACCTCAACGTTCTCGTCGAGAAGAAGACGACCGGCGATGAGATCAACAAGGCGCTGCGCGATGCTGCACAAGGAGCGCTCAGGGGGATCCTTGCAGTCTCCGACGAACCGCTGGTGTCGATCGATTTCCGCGGCAACGTGAACTCGTCAATCGTGGACAGCGCGTATACAAAGGTGATGGACGGAGACTTCGTCAAGGTGCTGTCCTGGTACGACAACGAGTGGGGCTACTCGAGCCGCTGCGTCGATTTGCTTCGCCACCTCGTCGTGCGAGGGCTTTAGCTCGCGGCTTCCGATCGGCGGCGGCCTCGAAAGCCCCCGCCCTACGGCAATCGAATGGCAAAACGGACGATTCGCGACCTCAATCTGAAGGGCCGACGCGTCTTCATACGCGTCGACTTCAACGTGCCGCTGAAAGGCGGCATCATCGGCGACGATACGCGCATCCGCGAGTCGCTGCCGACTATCAAATACGCGCTCGAAGCGGGCGCCGGTTGCATCATCCTCGCGTCGCACCTAGGGCGACCGAAGGGAAAGCCAAATCCCGAGATGAGCCTGCGCCCGGTGGCCGCGCGGACTGGCGAGCTGCTCGGTCGAGCGGTCGGGTTCGCGGATGACTGTGTAGGACCTGCCGCCCAAGGTGCGGTGCGCAACGCGCCAACAGGCGGTGTCGTGCTCCTCGAGAATCTCCGCTTTCACGCTGAAGAAGAAAAGAACGACCCGCAGTTCGCGAAAGGGCTCGCCTCGCTGTGCGACGTATACGTCAACGATGCCTTTGGTGCCGCGCATCGTGCGCACGCGTCGGTCGAGGCGATCGTCCGCCTCGTGCCCGAGGCCGCCGCCGGCCTGCTGATGGAGAAAGAACTGCGGTATCTCGGTGCCGCGATCGGCAACCCCGAGCGTCCCTTCGTCGCCGTGATCGGCGGCGCAAAGGTGTCGGACAAGATCGAAGTGATCGAAAACCTGATCCCGCGCGTGGACCGCCTGCTGATCGGTGGGGCGATGGCTTACACGTTTTTCAAGGCGATGGGCAAACCGGTCGGGAAGTCGCTCGTCGAAGATGACAAGCTCGATGTAGCTCGGGACGTCATGGCGCGGGCGAACGTCGTGTCCGGCTTCAGCCGGACCGAGGGAGAACGCGGTCCTCAGCTGCTGCTTCCCGTCGACCACGTCGTCGCGCCAAAGCTCGAAGCGGGGGCACCCGCCGAGACGCTCAGCGTGAACGACGCCTCGATCGGCGATCGGATGGGGCTGGACATTGGCCCGAAGACGCTCGAGGCGTACTCGGCGGCGCTGAGCGATGCGAAGACCGTCGTCTGGAACGGGCCAATGGGCGTTTTCGAGATTGACGCGTTCGCAAAAGGCACGATCGGGGTCGCTCAGGCGGTCGCCCGCGTGAACGGCACGACGATCGTGGGCGGGGGCGACTCGATCGCGGCAATCAAGAAATCCGGCGTCAGCGACAGGATCACGCACATCTCGACCGGTGGCGGCGCATCGCTGGAATTTCTCGGCGGACAGACGTTGCCGGGGGTGGCTATACTGCCGGACGCGTAGCGGCTTGTCTTAGACTGCCGCGGAACGTGTGCGGTGATCGAGGCGGTCCCGAAGGATGATCAGGGCGGCTCCGAAGCCGCCTCTCTACGACTGAGACTCGCGCCATGAAACTTCCCTTCATATGCGGCAACTGGAAGATGTACAAGACGGTGGCCGACGCCGTGAAATACGTCAAAGAGTTTCGCAGTCTGGTGAAGGACATCTCCGACGTCGAGATCGTCGTCGCGCCCACCTTCACCGCCCTCCATGCCTCCTTCGAAGCCGCGCGAAACAGCAATGTCGTGATTGCGGCGCAGGACCTCTACTGGGAGCGCGAAGGGGCGTACACCGGTGAAGTCAGCGCCGCCATGATCCGCGAGGCTGGCGCCGAATACGTCATCGTCGGGCACTCCGAGCGGCGCACGCTGTTCGGTGAGACCGACACAACGGTGAATCGGAAGGCGGTCGCCGCCTTCGGCGCCGGATTGACACCAATCGTCTGCATCGGCGAGACACTCGATCAACGCGAGCGCGGGGAGACGCTCGACGTGCTCGACCGCCAGATCAAGGTCGCGCTCGACGGTCTGACTACCGAGCAGCTGGGGCTGCTGGTGCTGGCGTACGAGCCGGTCTGGGCCATTGGAACCGGACGGAACGCGACCCCGGCGCAGGCGGCCGATGCCCACGGCCATATCCGCCAGCGGCTGCGCCAGTGGTTCAACGCGGAAGCGGCCACGCAGTGCCACGTCATCTACGGCGGCAGCGTGAAGCCGGACAACATTCATGATCTGATCACGCAGTCGGACGTCGACGGCGCCTTGGTCGGCGGTGCCAGTCTCGACATTCGAGGGTTTTTCGAGATCGTCTCGCGCAGCCGTTCCGCCGCTGTATAATTGAGTTTTCGTACTGCGAAGGATTTCGATGTATTACGTGGTCGCGGCGCTCTTCGTCATCAACTGTTTCGTGCTGATGTTCGTGATCCTGCTCCAGCAGGGCAAGGGTGGCGACATCGCCAGTGCGTTCGGCGGCGGATCGAGCCAGGCGGCCTTTGGTGCGCGCAGCGGCGCTACGGTGTTGTCGCGGGCAACGACCGTTTGTGCGGTGCTCTTCGTGGTCGGGGCTATCGCACTGGGGATTCTGGGTCAGCGCGGCACGACAGGGTCGGTCGTGGGTGGACGGGCACCGGTATCGGCACCTGCGGCTCCGGCTCCAGCACCAACAGCTCCGGCACCGGCTCCAGCACCGGCACCGGCGAAGTAGTAAATTCGCAGAGGCGGTCTTTGGAACCGCCTGAATCGTAGAGGCGCGTTTCTCGACGCGCCTGCCCTCCTCGCGGAAGTGGCGGAATTGGCAGACGCACCAGCTTGAGGGGCTGGCGATCGCAAGATTGTGGGGGTTCGAATCCCCCCTTCCGCACCAACAAGTTACGGCGATTTCGAAGGGTCGCCGTAAGGTCAAGTGGTCAAGTCATTGGTCAAGTCTGAGGCCACTTCCCTGAAGGACTCCGGGCGACCCCGGAATAAAACGGGCGGCGTCGATCAGGGCGTCATGCCCAGTCAGCAAGAACGCCGACCCTACGATCCCCGCAGCCAGCTGCGGCGCATTGTCCACGCGCTGCGTCAGCCCGCCCACCCCGACCCGCGGTTCGCCCCACGCTGGCG
>JBKPNV010000163.1:0-25638 GCA_046732795.1 Acidobacteriota bacterium | reverse complement strand
CTTCCTTCCTTCCTCAGGAACAGATCAACGTCGTGGTGTACCATTCGAACATGGTAGCGGCGAGTCTGTGGACTCGCATGCACGATTCATCCAGCAATGATCCTGCCCGGCCCTCATGCAAGAACCATCCTCGTGACTGGTAGCGCGGGGCATCTTGGCGAGGCGCTGATGCGCACCTTGCCGCTCGCCGGCTATTCCCCGCTTGGCCTCGACGTCAAACGCTCGCCGTTCACGAAGTTCGTCGGCTCGATTGCGGACCGCGACTTCGTGCGGACGTGCATGGGCGGCGTGGATGCGATCGTTCACACCGCGACGCTCCACAAACCGCATGTGGTCACCCATCGCAGGCAGGACTTCGTTGACACGAACGTCACGGGGACGCTGAATCTGCTCGAGGAAGCCGTCGCCGCGGGAGTGGGTGTGTTCATCTTCACCAGCACGACAAGCGTGTTCGGACGTGCGTTGACGCCGGCACCTGGAGATCCCGCGGTTTGGATTACCGAGGACGTTACGCCAGTTCCAAAGAATATCTACGGTGTGACGAAGGTCGCCGCCGAAAACCTCTGCGAGCTCGTTCATCGCGATCGTGGCCTCGCCTGCCTGATCCTCCGGACGTCCCGCTTTTTCCCGGACGCTGACGATCGAAAGGAGACTCGGGACGCGTTTGCCGATGCGAACGTGAAGGTCAACGAGTTTCTCTATCGCCGCGCCGATATCGAAGACGTCGCGAGTGCGCACCTTCGAGCGCTGGAACGAGCCGGCTCGATTGGCTTCGGCCGTTATATCGTGAGCGCCACGACACCATTGACCCGCGACGATCTACGGGGCCTCAGGACTGATGCTCCAGGCGTTGTCCGCCGGCGCGTCCCTGACTGCGAACCGGTCTACGCGGCACGAGGATGGAAGATGTTCCCAACGATCGATCGTGTCTACGTCAACGACAAGGCACGGCGCGAGCTTGGATGGGAGCCGCGCTACGACTTTGCCCACGTGCTCGGCCGCATCAGGGCCGGAGACGACTTCCGCAGTCCGCTGGCGCATGCGATCGGATCGAAGGGCTACCACGAGGTGGTATTCGAGGATGGGCCGTACCCGGTTTGAAGGCCGCGTCCACGTAGAGTCCGGCTTTATCCGGACCTTGTGGTCAACCTACCATCTTCATCTTCTTCATTTCCTTCACAGCCGCGTTGACCAGATCCTTGACGAACTCCTGCAGGTTCTTCGGGTCCTTCGTCTCGCTCGTCGCCGCCCATACCAGCTGGTTCCGCGTCAGGTCGTACACCAGGGTCTCGACCGTGATTGTGGTCGTTTCCCTGGACGACGTCGGGACGGCGTAGACGTTGGCCCAGCCGTAGCCGTAGTAACCCCAGAAGTCAGGGTAGTACCCGGACGACCAGATGACAGACGTGTACTCTCTTCCGGTTTCCCGTTTCACGGGGCGCAGCGCGACGACGCCCTCGACCTTGGAGCGTTCGAACCAGGGCCTGGCTTTCTCGGCGCTCTTCAACTCCTCGCGCGGTACGAAGCGGTAGGTGGCCGTTCCCATGACGCCGCGCTCGCTCAGTTCCCGCGTCAGCGCTTCCTCGCCCGACATCTGGAGCGACTGACTATCGGTGATCACGAGGGCCGCCACCTTCTTGCCGGCGAAATTCAATCGCGCCACTTCGGGCGATTTCCACACGGCCAGGAATTTCGGGGCGGCGATGACAGCGGCCGTGCAGGCCATGACGAATCCAGCTACGAACAATCGGCGCATGATGCGGTCCTCGCGCCAATTGAGATGAAAAACCCGCGCCATTCTCACGTCATCTGTCCCGTGCCCCGTTCACCTCGGGATCCGGGATTCGAGACTCGGGACTCGGGCGATAAATCCCGCGCGTTGCCGGCTCGGGCGCGCGCGCAACCTCATGATCGGCCACGTCGCGCCGTGGCTCCCGTGGCCAGCCGCGCCCCTCTCGGCGGTGCCTCCCCGAAACCTCCCGCTATGCAATTTCATTCGAGGGCACACCGCTTGCTCACCCGAATGACCCTGAAGGGGGTTCTCCATGGTGATCCGTGTTGCCTTGCTTTCTTCCGTCGCTCTGATCGCTGTCGCTGCGGCTCAGGCGCCCGAGGACCGCGCGGCGGCGATCAAGGAGGCGCTCGCGAACAATCAGGCAGCGCTCCGTCAGTACACCTGGATCGAGACGACAACCATCAGCCTCAAGGGTGAGGTCAAGAAGCAGGAGAAGAAGCAGTGCGTCTACGGCGCCGACGGCAAGGTCCAGAAGACGCCGTTGCCGGGCCAGGCTGCTCCGCCGCAGAAGGAAAAAGGTGGCGGCGGTGGCCGACGCAGTGGGCGTCTGAAGGAGGCCGTCGTCGAGAACAAGGTCGAGGACTTGAAGGACTACATGGAGAAGGCCGCCGCGGTCGTGCACCAGTACGTGCCGCCGGATCCACAGAAGATCCAGGAGGCACAGAAGGCTGGGAACGTTGCCGTCCAGCCTGCCGGCGGCGTCACCACACTGAACGTCAAGAGCTACGTGAAATCAGGCGACTCGCTGAGCCTCGGATTCGATCCCACTGCGAAGGCGATGCGCAGCTACGCCGTGCAGTCGTACGTCGAGAAGCCGAAGGACGATGACCTCACGCTCAACGTGAAGTTCAGCAGCCTGCCCGACGGCACGACCTATCCTGAGACCATCGTCCTCAACGTTGCCGCCAAGAACGTCGTCGTCAATGTCACGAACTCCGGCTACAAAAAGACAACACCGTAGCGCACAGGCTTCAGCCTGCGCTGGACGCGGGGGCTGAAGCCCCCGCGCTACGCTGACTCTGAATCAATACTGAAGCCGCACTCCGATCTGCGCCGTCGTCGGCACCGCGCCCGCGCGCAGCGCAGTCAGGTTCAGGAAGTCGGTCGACCGGCGATCGCCGGTCGGGTTCTCGAAGTTCGCACGATTGGTCACGTTGAAGACATCGACGAAGAGGTCGAGGGCGCGGCCGGTACCCGCCGGCACGCGATATCCGAGCCGCATGTCGAGCTGAAAGAGTCCAGGTCCCGTCGCTCCATTGCGTTTGCTCTCGAAATCGACATTCCACGGGTTCTTGCCGGTGCTCACGTACGACCCTGACGGCAACGGCTCCGCGAAGGTGCCGTTGCGATCCGGATCCGTGGTCGAATCGATCACCGTGAAATGCGAGCCGCTGAGCGCGCGCGCGATCCACGCGACGGTCAGGCCGCGGGTCTTCGGAACGAGCGCCTGGCCGCTGATCACCAGGTTGTGCCGGCGATCGACGTTCGTCGGCCCCTCGTTCATGTCGAGGTTCAGATCCTCGAGCACCTGGAAGCCGCTCAACGGGATTCCTGCTCCATTGGTGTTCCCGCGTGAGTTGCCCAGCGTGTACGACACACGATACGAGTAGTCGGACGCGAAGCGCTTGACCCACGCGACTTCGAGCGCGTCGTAGTCGATCGAGCCGGCATTGATCGGCTGATTCACGGCACCCGTGTACGCCGGATTGATACGTACCACGGGCGCTGTTCGTGATGTCGTCGCGCGAAGCCCGGGGTTGAGGTCCTGCAGCATGAACTGCTCGCGCGCGCGCGCATGCACGTAGTCTGCGCTCACCGAGATCGTGTTCCACAGCTGCCGCTCATACCCCGCCGTGATCTGATCGGTATGAGGGATCACGCGGTCCGGGTTGTCGAGCGTCACCGTGCCGGTATTCTTCACACGGCTCCCGGGTGGATAGAGAGACTCCAGCAGCGCGCGGTTCACGGTCGGCCCACCCCGGAGCATCGGGTCGAGGGGGAGGACACCGTTCGACGGCCCGGGATCGACGTTGTTCGTTTCCAACGGGAACTGCACCTGGAACGAGTTCGAGAAGGTCCCGGCGGTGAGGATCGCCGAGATCAACTCGAAATGCGTCTTGTCGTAGAAGCGGCCGTATCCGCCGCGAAATACGCCGCGGCCATCGCCGTTGACGTCATAGGTAAACCCGATCCGCGGCGCGATGTTGTTCGAATCGACAGGGTACTTCGAGGGATCCGCGAACTCGGGATTGTCGATCTCGGAGATCGGCTGGACTTCCAAGTCGTACCGCAAGCCCAGGCTCACCGTCGCGCGGTTCGTCACCCGCCATTTATCCTGGGCAAAGGCGGCGACGAAATGCGCCTTCTGATAGCTCTCGAGCGGGCCGGGTACGCGAACGGTCAACCGCTCGGGATACGTCCGCGCATTGTTCGCATTGAAGAACTGGTCGGTCCCGAACCAGAAGGTGCCGTTCGAGTTGTCCTGCGCCGTCGACCGGGCGCCCACATACTCGTACTGGCCGCCGAACTTCAGGTCGTGGCTGCCCCCATGCCCGGTGATGTACCACGACATCGTGTCGTCAATCTGATAGGCATCGTTGACGCGCGCCTGTGCCGTGGCGTTCTGCTGATCGATGAAGGTCAGGTAGTTCAGCTGCGCCGGCAGCGCGGTCTGATCCTGGCCGTTGGAGTTGAAACCCGGGTTGGCGAACGACACGTCCTCCTGTGTCCAGTTCACTCGCACGGTATTGAGCCTGTTGCCGCCGAGCACCGAGTTCAATGTCGCAACGAGCGTCTGGTCGACGTCGTTCTCCTCGCGTGAGGCGTTGGCTGTAACCGGCAACGTCACGGCGATGGGGGCGGTGTACACGGTCGGCACGATTTGATTGAGCTGCGGCGACGATTCACGCAGCCACCGGACCGCCCATGTGTGATTGACGTTCAACTGGTGATCGAAGCGCGCCAGGGTGTTCCACACCCGGTCTTCAGTGACGGGCGAGCTGTTGAACTCCGGGTGCGCCGGAATCGTGATGGAGTTGGCGCGATCGATCATGACGCGCTCGAGATTGAAGAAGAAGTGGGCCTTGTCCTTGACCACCGGGCCGCCGATGTTGGCGCGATAGGTCTGCAGTTGCGTGTCGGGTTTGTTCAGCCCATTCTGGTCCACGAAGAAGTCTTTCTTCGTCATGCTGGCGTCCTGCCACAGGCCGGCCGCGACCCCGTGGAAGGCGTTGGTTCCCGACTTGCTGATGGCGTTGATGATCGCGCCCGTCGTCCGTCCGAATTCGGCATCGTACTGGTTGGTGACGACCTGGAATTCGGCCACGGCCTCGAGCGGCGTGCGAGCCTGCGATCCCGCACGCTGTCCGATCACGTCGTCGTTGTTGTTGGCGCCGTCCAGCATGAAGTTGTTGTTGCGTGAGTCGAGGCCGTTGGCACTGATGGCGTCGGAGCCGAACGACTCGGTGCTGATGTTCGAGATGACACCCGGCAACAGCGCGACCATGCCGACGAAGTTGCCGTTGACCGACGGCAGCATCGTCACTTCGCGATTCGTGACGTTGCCGCCGATCTCCTTCGAGGTGAGATCGACGAGCGGCGTCTCTGCGGTGACCGTGACGGTTTCCGTGACGGCGCCGACGCGCAGCTGCACGTCGACCGTCGTCGTCCGTCCGAGATCGAGCCGGACGTCACGACGGTTGAACTTCGTAAATCCCGACAGCTCCGCCGCGAGCTCATACGAACCGGGCGAGACTGCCGTGATGAAGTACGAACCATCCGGGCTGCTCACCGTCTGGCGAACCACGCCAGTCGCCTGGTTAGTGATGGTGATCGTGGCGCCCGGGATGGGCGCGTCCTGCGCGTCGAGCACGCGTCCGCGAAGCTCGGCGTTGCTTTCCTGGGCGCTTGCCAGGGGAGCCAGGCTTAAACAACAAGCGATGGCGAGTAGCCCAAGGAGTGGTGATCGCATCGAAACCTCCTCGTACGCGGGTAATAGCCGCGTGTGCAGCCCGCTCGATGGCCCTCATTCTAATATGTCAGTAAGATCTTCTGGTGCTCGACCCTCATTCCCGCCGGCGGGCCACCTCTGCGAGAATGGCGGCGATGAAACCCCGAACGGCGAACGCGGCGGCGATGAACGCCTTCGAAAGCGTGCAGAACGTCGGGCTCTCACTGCCGGACGTCGAAGCGGCGATCAGGTACGACGGCTCTCCTATCTTGAAGGCTGGCGGTTGCTTCATGGCGGGACTGGCGAGCCACCCTTCGGCGGAACCAGGGACGCTCGTCGTCCGATTCAGTCTCGAGGTGCGCGATGGGCTGCTGGAGGATGCTCCAGAGACGTATTACCTGACCGATTACTATCGGCCTCATCCTGTCGTACTCGCCCGCCTGAGGCGTCTCGATCGAGACGCGCTTCACGATTTGCTCTCGGTGTCCCGGCGACTGACGCTGGCGAAAGGACGAAGAGGCTGACGATGTATGTGATTCTCGGTGCCTCGGGAAAGACCGGCGGCTGTGCGGCCGACGCGCTGATGGCGATGGGCAAACCTGTTCGCGTCGTTGTCAGGAATCCAGAAAAGGGAAACACGTGGCAGACACGTGGTGCTGACGTCGCGGTTGCGGATGTCGACGATGCGTCCGCACTTGCGCGGGCGCTGCACGGGGCGGACGGCGTGTACATCATCGTCCCGCGCAACTTCGCCGTGAGTGATGTCCTGGAGAGCCGTGAGCGCTGCGTCGAATCGCTGGCCCGCGCCGTTGATGAGAGCGGCATCTCCAATGTCGTGTTCATGTCGTCCGTTGGTGCGCATCACCCAACCGGGACAGGCCTCATTCAGAGCCTTTACTATGCCGAGCAGCGATTTGCCGACCTGAAAGCTGACGTCACCTTCCTGCGCGGATCGTATTTCGTGGAGAATTGGGGGCCTGAACTGGCGGCACTGCGCGACGGGGACGTGCTGAATACGTTCCTGGACGCAGACCATAAGATTCCACAGGTCGCCGTCCGCGATCTTGGAAACGTCATTGCCGAACTTCTTGTTCAGCCTCGGCGCGGACACCGTGTCGTCGAGTTCACGGGACCCGCTGATTGGAGCCCGCTCGAAATCGCCCGGGCAATGGGAGAGGTCAGCGGGAAGTCTGTGCGGGTGCAGCAGTGGCCAGTCACGGCAGCGGCTGATGCGCTGGTGCGATTCGGTGTCCCACGGCCTGTCGCCGTGTTGATTCAGGAAATGTACGAAGGACTTGACTCCGGGCACATTGCGCTGGAGTCGCCAGCGACTGCACGACGTGGTCAGATTCCGATGAAGGACGCTCTTGCCGATATGTGGCGTACGATCGGCGCTGGCGTGTGAAGGTGTCTGAGGGAGAAGTGAGGAGAGACCACATGAGGACTAGATTCGGTACGGCAGCGGCGTGCCTGATGCTTGCCTTGTTCCTGGCCGGCGTCACCGCTGATACGCAAACGCCAGCTCCCGCTGCCCCGCCTGCTTCGGCCAGCATCGTGGTGGCGAATCCGACCTACGTGTCGATTCCGATGGAGATCACCGTCAATCGTCCGGCCGCCGAAGTGTGGAAGCGCGTCGGTGGCTATTGCGCCATCGCCGAATGGTTCCAGATCCCCAACTGCACGATCACGCAGGGTAAGGACGGTGAATTTGGTGCCGTGCGATCGGTCGCCAACGAAGTGCTCGTCGGCAAGACGGAGCTTTCCTACACGTACACACAGCCGGTTCGCGAGGGGCGGCCGTACACCCTGTATCACGGCACGCTCGAGGCGCGGCCGCTGACAGCTACCACCTCGAAACTGATTTACACGCTGGTCTACGACAACTCGACACTGGCCGATGATGGCGCGCGCGAGAAGGACAAGGCGCAACGGACGGCGACGTTCATGCGAGCGCTGCAGAACATGAAGATCCTGGCCGAAGGCGGCACCCTGCCCCCACCGCCTCCGCGCGGGGGCGGAGCGGGCGCACCGGGCGGCGCTGGCGCAGGCGGCGGCCGCGCCAACTGAAACCGGGTGAGCCACTGATTTCTTTGCCGGCAGGCGGACCCGTGGCAGACTGATGCCGCTCGCAGTATGGCGGCTCGAGACCCGCCGCTACGAGACCCGAGGAGGACGTATGGCGCGAAGGCTCTCCATTCTCGTTGCATTGATCGGGTTCGTCGCTGGTCCGGCGCTGGCGCAGGAAGTCGATGCGCGCGCAGCCTTGCTCGCCTCGCTCAAAGCGATGGGCGGCGAGAACCTGAAGACGATCGAGATCGCGGCTGCCGGGTCGTCCTCACTGATCGGCCAGCAGTACTCGATAGAGGGCAACTGGCCGCAGTTCGAGGTCGCCAACTACACCCGGGCGATCGACTTCGACGCGAAGTGGTCCCGCGAGGACTACACGCGCCGCCAGGGCAACTTCCCCACTTTCGGTCGCGTGCCGATGGCCGAGCAGCGCGTCACCGCGATCGTCAGCGGGTCGTACGCCTGGGACATGCGCGACACGACGCCCGTCCCCGTGACGCGTCCGTATCTCGATGGGGTCCCGGTCAACGAGCTGCGGCAGCTCGAGCTCGCGATCACGCCGCATGGGTTCCTCAAGGCCGCTCTTGCCAGCAAGGATGCGAAGGCGATCAAGATTCAATACATCGGCGCGTCGGACTTCGGGCTCTCGCAGTTCGGGCGATGGGTGACGATGGTGCAGTTCACGTTCCTGGGCAAGTACAGCATCGTCGGCACGATTGACGACCGCAATCTCGTCGAGCTGGTTGGCACGTGGTTCCCGAATCCCGTTTACGGGGACATGGACTACGAGATGCGCTACACCGAGTACAAGGACTTCGGTGGTGTGAAGTTCCCGATGCTGCTGCACACGCACCAGGGTGATCCCAGGCTGAACGTCGCGCACAACTATTACGAGTACCGTGTCAGCAGCGTGAAGCCGAATGCTCCAGTGGCCACGATGCCGGTCCCCGATGTCGTGAAGTCGGCGGTGACACCGCCGGCGAAGGTCGAAAGCCAGCAGCTGGCGCCGGGTGTCTGGCTGCTGGGCGGCGGGACCCACAACAGCCTGCTCGTCGAGTTCAAAGAGTACGTGGCGGTCGTCGACGCGCCCAACAACGAGGAGCGCTCGTTGGCCGTGATCGCCGAGGCGGCGCGCCTCGCGCCGAAGAAGCCCGTCCAGTACGTGATCAACACGCACCACCATTTCGATCACGCGGGTGGACTGCGCACGTATCTCTCGCAGGGCACGACCATCGTCACGCATGAGTCGAATAAGCAGTATTACCTCGACATCATGTTCCGCCCTGCGCCCCGCACGCTCAATCCGGACCGCTTTGCGCTGTTCAACCCGATGTACTGGATCAGCCGGCGCCCTCCGCCGATCGAGACGGTGGCTGGCGAACCGCGCAGCAGCGCGAAGTACGTCGTCACTGACGGCGAGCGAATCCTGGAAGTGATCAAGGTGCAGGATGTCGCATACGAACTTGGTGACCGCTCCTACAACCAGGGCAATCACAGCGTCGACATGCTGATGGCTTACCTGCCGAAGGAGAAGATCCTGTTCAACGCCGACCTCTACTCACCACCAGCCCAGGGCGCGGCGCCAACGCCGCCGTCGTCGAGCATGCGCACGCTCGCGCAGAACATTCGAAAGCTCAAGCTCGATGTCGCCCAACATGCGCCGGCGCATGGGCGCGTGGGCACGAACGAAGAGTTCATGCGGCTGGTCGCGCCGACTGCGACGGCGGAACTACGGTAGCTGGGTTACTGGGTAGCTGGATCGCTCAGTAGCTGGGTAGCTCGGTGATGGCGTTGCGCGAGGAAGCACAGTTCCCCAGCGAAGCGGCCCCTTGAGTACCGCGCTACCTAGCCGCCTAGCAACCCAATGATCCTCGACGACCTTCGACGCGCCGCCGTCACCCGCAGTCTCTTTACGCCCACCACGCTGCAACGCGCTCTCGACCGGTTTGGATTCGTCCAGGCCGACCCGATCAGGGCCCCGGCTCGCGCACAGGACCTGACCCTGCGCCATCGCGTGAGCGGTTACCGTGCCGGCGATCTCGAGCGCCGTTACACCACGCTCGACGTGCACGAGGACTTCTTCGTGAACTACGGCTTCGTCACGAGCGCGGTACAGGCGTTGATGCATCCGCGTGGCGGTCCGGCGCCATGGACGGCCGGGCGCAGCAGACACGTGCGCACCTTGCTCGATTTCGTGCGCGCGCGCGGGACGGTGCATCCGCGCGAGGTCGATGGACACTTTTCGCACGGAAAGGTGACGAACTATTGGGGTGGGTCGTCGAACGCGACCACGCACCTGCTCGATCAGATGCATTACCGCGGCCTGCTGAAAGTCGTCCGCCGCGAAGCCGGGATTCGTATCTATGCCGCTCACGAGCATCGGCCCGTTCCGCGCGATGGCGCGACGCGACGCGAGCACCTCGACAGCCTCGTCGACATTGTCGTCCGCACATACGCGCCGCTTCCGGGAGCGAGCCTGGTGAATCTGGTGAGACGGCTCCGCTACGCCGCGCCGCAATGGACCGGCCAGCTCAGTGCCGCCCTGGCACGAGCGAAGCGCCGTCTCGCTCATGCGCGCGTTGACGGTGTGGATTGGTACTGGCCCGATGACGGCTGGGCGCCGGCCCAGGCAGACGGCGAGGTGCGTTTACTGGCGCCATTCGACCCGGTCGTCTGGGATCGGCGCCGCTTCGAGATCCTTTGGGGATGGGCGTACCGGTTCGAAGCGTATACGCCGCTCGCGAAACGCAAGCTCGGGTACTACGCGTTGCCACTGTTATGGCGCGACCAGGTGATCGGATGGGCGAACCTCACAGTCACGCGCGGTGCATTGCAGCCCGAGTTCGGCTACATCGCGTCGAAACCGCCATCTAGCCGCGCCTTTCGCGAGGCGCTCGACGAGGAACTGCACCGTTTTCAGGACTTTCTCAATTTGAAGACCTGATGTACTCTGCGCCACACGGTGGGGCTTCCACTTTTTGCGCTTCGCGCGACGGTGGACAAGAAAGCCGGACACTACGGACGACGGTCCGGCTAACGCCGGACACTACGTACCACAGATGGAGATCATCATGAAACGGGTTCGATTCGTTGCCGTCTTCGGTGCCCTCGTGCTCTCGGGCGGCATCGCGTACGGGCAGGGGCAGCAGGATTTCAGCAAGGTCGAGATCAAGGCCAACAAGGTGACCGACAAGTTCTACACGCTCGACGGCCAGGGCGGGACAATCGGCGTCCTGTTCGGGCCTGACGGCGTGTTCATGGTCGACACCCAGTTCGCGCCGCTGAGCGACAAGATCGCCGCCGCCATCAAACAGCTGACGCCGCAGCCGATCAAGTTCATCGTGAACACCCACGTGCACGGCGATCACACCGGTGGCGATGAGAACTTCGGCAAGATGGGCGCGACGATCATTTCGCGCGAGGAGCTGCGCTTCCGCCTCGCACACCCCAGCCCGCAGGCCAATGGTCAGCCGGGCGTGGCGACTGCCGCCGTCGGACTCCCGAAGCAGACCTATCGCGAGAAGCTGACGATGCACATGAATGGCGAAGAAGTTCAGCTCATCGCCATCCCGCGGGCGCACACCGATGGCGACACGATGGTCTACTTCCCCGGCCTCGACATCATCATGACCGGCGACTTCTATCGCGCGATTCAGTATCCGAACGTGGACCGTGCGAATGGTGGATCGCTACAGGGTCTGATCGACGGGCTCGGTGAAGTGATCGGCCATGCCGGTCCGAACACGAAGATCATTCCCGGCCATGGGCCCACCGTCGACCGCGCCGCCGTGATTGCCCATCGTGACGTCGCGATGGCCGTTCGCGATCGCGTGGCGGCGCTGGTCGCGCAGGGTAAGAGCGAGGATGAAGTCGTCGGCGCGAAGGTGCTCGCAGACCTCGATGCCAAGATCCAGCAGCCGGGAACGACGGGCGAGCGTTTCGTGCGCCAGGCCTACGCAGATCTGAAGGCGACGCGGTGAAAGACACCGGGTGTCATTTCCGAACGGACAAAAGGAAATGACACCCGGTGTTTTATTTCGCAGCCGACATCGACTGCACCTTGATCGTCTTCGTCTTGGTGTCCAGCGTGCCGACGACGGTGACCTTCTGAGCCGCGAACTTTTCAGGCGCCTGCTGATCGCTCAGGATGTACGCGTCCTTGCCATCGAACAGGACGTACTGCGCGCCGTGCGAGACGATGCAGGCCCGGGTACAGTCGGCATCGGTGGGTCCCATGCGCATCGACGCGTGACCCGCCTTTGCACACAAGTCGTCCGTGATAGTGCCCGTGAACGTCTGTGCGCTCTGCGCTGCGGAGAGGCCCGTAACGGATAGGAGACCCACGACCAGGGTGCGTTTCATGTCACCTCCGTAGTGTCCGGCGGACCGGCACGACCACGAGATGGAGTATAGCGTCATGCGGAACCTCGTCGGGACCCTCGCGCTCCTCATCATGTGCTCGGCAGTGGGATCGGCACAGGTCAATCCGCTCCCCACTCTGCCGCCGAAGCCGTATCCGCCGACACCGCGCCTCGCGGACGGTACGCCAAATCTTGGGCCGGTCGAACCCAACAAAGGCTACTGGCATCTCGCGCAATTCCAGGACTACAAGCAGGTGCTTCTCCATCCAAAGGAAATCCCCTACCAGCCGTGGGCCAGAGCGCTGGCGTTGCAACGGCGAGCGGATCTGTCGAAATGGGATCCCCAGGGTTATTGCATGCCGCCGTCGGGGCCGCGCCTGATGACGACGCCCTTTCCAATGGAGATTCTGCAGCTCCCCGAGCAGAAGCGCATCGTGATGATCTATGAGGGAGGCACGCACATCTGGCGCGTCGTCTACATGGATGGCCGGTCACACCCCAAAGGCGAGGCCTTGAATCCGACCTGGCTTGGCCATTCGGTCGGGCGCTGGGAAGGCGACACGCTGGTCGTCGATGTGCTCGGATTCAACGAGGGTAACTGGATCGACATGGTTGGTGACCCGCACACCGATCGGCTGCATCTCGTCGAGCGCTTCACGCGCAAGGATCTCTACACGCTGCGGTACGAAGCCACCATCGACGATCCAGGTGCTTACACGGAACCATGGACGGTGGGCTTCGACATCGTCTGGGATCCCAAAGGGGAGATTCAGGAATACATCTGCCAGGAGAACAGCCCCTGGATGCGCCGTCTGTTCACCGAGATTCGCGAGAAGGTCGATCGGAAATAGCTACTCGCCAGGCGCCAGCATCCTGGTCACGCGGCCGACGCTCGTATCGCCCGCATAGAGATTGTCCTGCTTGTCCATGACCCAGTAGCTGGCTTCGATGAACTGACCGTGCCCAATCCCCATGCCGTTGCCGATCGCGCCGAGCACTGTCCCATTGCGATCGAGCTTCACGAACTGGCCGTCCTGCCCCGTCGCCATCCACGGGTTGCCATGCGAATCGAAATAGAGTGCGCACACCAGATTCCGCATCTGCATGGTCTTGATGAAGGTGCCATCGCCAGAATAGACGACGATGCGGTATTCCTCGCGGTCGCCGATCCAGACATCGCCCGTCTGGGGATCGACGGCGAGTCCATGCGCCGAGCTGAACTTTCCCTGGCCCACCTCGTTGCCGAACCATTGATTGATGAACGTGCCGTTCCTGTCGAGATGGATGATCCGCGCTGCGCCCATGTTATTGGCGGGGTCGTCTGACTCGGCGTCGTTCGGGCTTTCGTTCGCGTGGCCTTCACTGATATAGACATCGCCGTTCGGAGCGAACGCCACCATGAGCGGCTGCCAGAGAAGGCGCTGCCCTTTCGCTTCGTCCCAATCGCCACGACGGCCTCGTGTGCCGATGGTCAGCAGAAGCCTCCCGTCTGGACTGATCTTCATCACCGTGGCGCTGTTGGCAGCCGTGATCCAGACGTTATCGTCGGCATCGATCGCCATGCCGTGGGCTTTATCCTGATAGCCGATGACATCCGGGCCGACCTCGAGGATCAACTTGTAATGGGGATCGAACTTGAACAGCTGCGGCTTGCCTGCATCTGCCCGCTGAAAGGCCCAGAGATTCCCTTTTGAATCGAGCGCCACCGCCGGCACACCGCCAAACCCCGGCGGCAACGTATAGGGATACGTGAACGTGTACCCCATCGTCTGTTTCCATTGAACGCGCTGCAACGACTGACGGGAGCGCCCCTGGCGATTGCCGCACAAGGGTGACCGACGGCAGGGCGGCGTTTCAACACCGACGAAAGCCGGAACGGCAGCGGCCGGAGTGGCGGCCGCTGCGCCGGGCGCGCCACTGCGCGGCGGGACCGTGACGTGTCCGTTGGCATCGACGATCGTTCGTCCGGTCGGATCCGGAAACGATCCTTGCAGGAACCAGGCAGGCGATGCGCCGACCGCCGGTCCCTGCGTTGCTGGTCGAGATTGCGAACTGGCCACGACACCACCGAGGATCACGCTCAGCGCGAGTACAGCCCCCGCCGCAGAATGCCGTGGTTTCATATTCCCCTCCTCGGGGAAGTTCAACGTTCAAAGAACTTCGTCAGAAATCTACCGTCGCGTTGAAGCGCACGTAGCGCGGGTTCAGAATCGCGTTCGGGCGCAGCCACGTCGAGCCATCGGTACCGAAGTTCTGGTTGAACGTCGTACCCGTGTTGGCGTTGAACAGGTTGTAGAGATCGACGCCGATGTTCGTTCGCGTCCGGCCAAAGCGGACGATCTTGGTGAACCGCATGTCCACCGTATTGAGCCGGTCGGGAAAGACGTCGCCCGGCTTCGCGAGGTCCAGCGTCGTCGTCGTCGCCCCACCGGCGATTGGCCGACCGAGCGCCGCCAGTACGGCTGCGTTGGTTTCGAAGTAGAGCGCACCCTGCGACAGCCCGCTCGACGCCGGGTCGTTGGTGGCCTGGATGTTGGCCTGCGACCGCATGATGGCGCTGACCTGCACGTCGACCTTCGGCACGACGTAGGTGGCAAGACCGCGCCAATTCCAGAGCCACGGCTCCTCGACGCGGCACGCGCTGGCCTGCTGGTTGAGCAGCCACGATCCAGTCTGCGTGTAGATTTCGGGCACCGCGGACGCCACGGCGCAGAAGTCCCGAGTGCCGGCGCCAGTCGTGAAGCCGCCCTGCAGCGTCAGGTCATTGTTCGTACGGGCGGTGACAGTCATGTCGACGCCCTGCCAGTAGAACGACGTGTCGCCGTAGTTGTCAGCGAGCGTCAGGTAGTTGTCCACGGCGCCGAACGGTGTGAGGGAATTCCTCAGGTAGTAGGACACCGGCTGCCCGCTGGTCGGCAGATCGGGATGGGACGGGGCGGTTCGCGTGTACAGGTCGAAATCCTGCGGCCCCACCGCCAGGTTGTCGGTGACGGTGAAGTTGCCCCACCACCGTCGGCTGTAGCCGATTTCCGCTGACACGCGCGGCATCAGTTCCTGCTGCACCGACGCGGCGAACTGCCAGTCGTACGGACGCACGCCCCACCCACTCAGCAGCGCCGGGTCGATTCTCGTTGCGGTGCTGGTGACGGACCCGTCCTGTTTGAACCTGAAGAAGTTCTGGTTGTCCAAGGCCGCGCAGAGGTCTCCACCGGTCGCGCGGTTGTCCTGCGCCAACGGATTCTGGAGGTCACAGTCGGGGATGAAGTTGCCGTTGTCTGTCCACGCCCGGTTCGCGGTCTGCGCAAACGTCGACGCCGGATTCGTCCCGATATACACGCCGTCATTGGCGGCATACTGCCAGTACTTCGACAGGTTCACCTTGACGGCCGTCTTCCCGTTGCCGAAGACGTCGTACGCCATTCCCATGCGCGGGGCGATGTCGTTATAGCTGTTGACGCCCTTCGCCTCGGGCAACGTATGCACTGGTCCACCGAACACGCTGTCGGTGAGCAGCCCGTTCAGCCCTTCGGGGAAGAAGCTCCACGCGCGCTCGTAGCGGAGTGCGCCCTGCAACGTCAGCTTGCTGCGCGTCCACTGATCCTGCACGTAGAACGCGTCCCAGCGCGTGCGGTTGGCCTGTTGCCATTTCGTGATGCGCTGCGTGATCTGATCGGGCACGCCGGCATTGAAGCGGTACTGCAATCCGTGCGTCGCGAAGTCGCCGAAGATGTCGGTCACTTCGTACGCCGCCTGATAGCCGACTTTCATGCTGTGCGCGCCTGTCACGTAGGCGAGCGATCCGCGCCACGTGTTGTGGGTCTGGTGGTTGTTGTTCAGACCGGCGTAGCCGTGATACACCATGTTCGGGACGGGGACGCCACCGGCCAGACTGCGTTCCTGCACGGGGATGAACGGCGCATAATCGAGTGCCCCGGCTGGCGCGGTCGGGCTCCAGTTGCTGAAGAACTGTGAGAACGCCGCCTCGAGCAACAGCTGATTGGTCAGCGGCGCGTTATACGAGAACTGCATGATGTGCTCGGGGCCGTCGGACTTCTGGCTCGCCTCTGGCGACCACGTGCCGAACCCGTAGACTCCGATCCAGTCGTCGCCTCGCACGCGGCACGCATCGGCATCCTTGGCGTACGAGCTGCCCGAGCAGGTGTACTGGTAGTCGTAATACGCGCTGACCTTATTGCGCGGCGTCAACTGCGAGGTCACCCGCGTGCCACCAATTTTGCGGCTACCTGCCGACCGCGACTTGATGCTCTGATCGACGATGTAGTTCCATTTGGTGGGGTCGCCCGCGTTCAGGTTCCCGAAGCGGCCGGCAATGTCCGTGTACTCGCCGAAGGTGCGTCCCACCGCGTAGAACCACACGCGGTCTTTCATGATCGGCCCGCCCATCGAGAAGCTCGTGTCCCAGTTCTTGATGATCTTGGTCGGCTGCGGAATGCCGTACGACTTCAGCGTGTCGTCGACGTTGTTGCCCTGCGACCACGAGCCGGCCAGGCTGCTGAAGAAAGTCCCGCTGAAGTTGTTGCCGCCGGTCTTCGGCACGATGTTGAACTGCGGGCCGCCGCGATCGGCTTCGCCGAGCCCGCCCGCCACGGTCAGCTGAACTTCCTGAGCGTTGGTGGTGTCGTAGCCGTAGCCCGCCACCCCGCCGCCGTTGAAGGCCGAGCCGACGTTCATGCCGTCGATCTGAATGGTGCCTTCGTTGCTGCGGCCACCCCGCGACGTGAAGAAGACCATCGTCGGATTGATCCCACCGTTCTGCGTGCCGTTGGCCTGAATGCCGGACACGGTCGTCAACAGATTTCCGTAGCCACGCGAGGCTGGCAGCGCCGCCAACACCTCGTCGCTGAGGACGCGCTGCACACGCGTGCTGTTCTGAACGTCCACCACTGGTGTTTCACCCGAGACCGTGATCGTTTCCTGCACGCCTCCCAGGCGCATGTCCGCATTGATCGTGACTGTCACACCGGACGTGATCTCGACGCCGTCGCGCTGGAACGTGGTGAAACCTGGCAGCGTATACGTGACCTTGTAAAGGCCGGGCGTCAGGTTCTCGAGACGGTACTGACCAGCGCCGTCGCTCACGGCTGTCCGGACCTTCTCGATGAGCGCCGGGCTTGTAGCTTCGATCGACACGCCTGGGAGCACGGCTCCGGACGCATCGCGTACGACACCAGCGATCGACTGGGCCGCCGCACCGATGGGAACCATCACGACGAAGGCAACCGCAAGCAGCAGCACTGCACTGGCCGCTCCTGCATCCACACGGATCCTGCCCATGCCCAAGCCTCCTTCCAGGCGATCCTCAACCCGCGGTCAACACCGGCGAGATTCTATAGGCACGATGGCTGCGGCACAAATGGATGGCGGCTGTCGAGGTGTCGGCGCTTGCATGCAGGTCCGAGATCCGCGTTTGAACCGAAATCAGGGCGAATCGCCGCCCGGAGCGACATCACGTAAGCTGTCGTTCGTGGTGTTCACCAAACGCCTGCGTGAAGGGGTCCGCCGCGGCAGGATCAAATGCAGCGTACGGGTGTGGATGCGCCCGCATGTGAAAGCAGGCGGCCGCTACCAGATGGACGAAGGGCATATCATCGTCGACTCGATCGAAGAGATCGAGATGAGCGACATCACGCAGGATCTGGCGCGCGAGTCAGGATTTGCCAGCGTCGACGACCTGCTCCAGATCGCGAAGCACGGCAAGGGAGAGAACGTCTACCTGATTCGATTTCACTACCTGCCGCCAGGTGGTTGGGACTGAAACGCGCCCTTTCAGGCGATATACGAAATCTGCAGGTGGGTGCGCGCCTCAAAGGCCTGATGTTCGCCCTCGCGTTTTGAAGTGCGGCGATCTCTGATTTCGAGATTCGCACCGTGGACATGGAGGTAGGCGTCATAACGATGTTCGTGATGCGGTCGGCGCCTGGCCGAGCGTTTACGCAGCTCGCCGGCCAGCCGCCGATGCAGTACCTGGCGAACTGGCGATGCAGCTCGCGAATCAGCTACTCGCGGGCACCGACAACGTCGCGACCATCGCGGAGCGTGTTGGTGACGAGTCCGAGGCCGCGTTCAGCCGCGCGTTCAAGAAAGCGGTCGGTATGCTGACTGTGGAGTGACGTCGCAGGCGGGGTCAGACCCCTTCATAGATCTGCACATGTGCACATCGGTGCAGGGGTCTGACCCCTTCCTAGATCTGCACTCCGCGCCGCAGGCCCTCCGGCAGAACCAACATATTCTCCTTGTCGGTCGCGACAGCAGCCGCCGTCCCGGCATTCCATCCGGGGATGGACGGCTTTCCCTCTTCGTACAAGGATTCGAGCGGTCCCCACACCTTGTCGGTGCCGTCGTGGAACAGGTCGCCAATCAGGAGATCGGTCAGCGTGCCGCGTAACTCGGGATACTCGCGGATCATCTTGCCGAAGCTGAAGCCCGAGTAGTACTCGCACACAAGACGGCGCATGCGGTCCACGCCGTCATTGAAGAGCGGCCCCCATTTGCCTAACTGCGCCTCTGACGTGTCGTTACGCGACAGCCCCTCGACGATGGCGTCAGCGGCGAGCTGCCCCGATTTGAGGGCGAGCATCACGCCGGACGAGTACAACGGATCGAGGAACCCGAACGCGTCTCCAACCAGTACCCATCCATCGCCGGCCACTCGCGTCGACCGGTACGAGTAGTCCTTCGTTGCGAAGTATCCAGTGACCTTCTGCGCGTTGGCGATGCGCTGTTTGACGCCCGGGCACAGCTCCACTTCCTCGTCGTAGGTCTGTGCGTAGCTTCCGCGGCCCTTGAACAGGTAATCGAACGGTGCGACCACGCCAATGCTCACGATGTTGTCGTGCTGCGGGATGTACCAGAACCATCCCTGTTTGTTGCCGGTCTGGATGACGAGCGTGGCGCCTTCGTCGCGCCCGATATCGCGGTAGGCGTTTTCCCAATACGTCCAGATCGCGCCCTTGTTGAGAATCGGATCCCACACGCGCAACCCGAGACGGTTCATGAGGAGGCCGTTCTGCCCGCTCGCATCGACGACGACCTTGGCCGGGATCTCGTGAAAGCCCTCCTCATCGCGGATCTTCACGCCGACCGCCCGATCGCCATCGAACAGTACATCGTGCACCCGCACGCCTTCGTGGACGTCGACGCCGTGCTCGCGGGCGTTGTCGAGCAGCATCTTGTCGAACTCGCTGCGCACGACCTGCCACGTCTGGGAGCACTCGTGCGGCTTGTTGTCCCAGAAGTAGAAGGGCGCGGACTCGCGTCCCTCGGAGTTGACGAACTGCACGCTGTACTTCTTGACGAAGTGACTGGCCTGCATTTTCGGCAGCATGTCGAGCTGCTTCAGTACCCAGTAGGTCTCCGGGATCAGTGACTCGCCGATATGAAAGCGGGGAAACCGCTCGCGCTCGAAGAGCCGCACGGTTTTGCCCTGCTTGGCCAGTAGTGTCGACACCGTTGAACCGGCGGGGCCTCCGCCGACGACAACGACTTCGGGATGCGGGACGCGGGACGCGGGACGCGGGACGCGTGTATCCATGGGACTCGTTAAGACTCTACGACGAATCGATTCGCTTTCATTTCAAAACGCGGCAGCGTGCCCGACTCGACGACCAGCACGTTGACGCTGAGGCCGAGCGCCTCCCGCAGGTGATACGCCACGCGTGAGGCCACCGCATTACTGTCCTCGAATTCCGGCGCGACCTCAATCTCCAGCCGCAGTGACCGCATCGAGCCGTGCCGCGACACCACCGAGCGAAATTCCACCACTTCCGGGAGCCGCCGCACCACCGATTCGATGCCGACCGGGTAGACGTTCACGCCACGGATGTTCACCATGTCGTCGGCGCGTCCGAGGATGCCGCCCTCGAGGCGCGCCCACGTGCGGCCGCACGCGCACGGTTCCGAGCGCCGGACGACGAGGTCGCCCGTACGGTAGCGGATCACCGGGCTCGCCGTGCGTCCCAGGTTCGTCAGCACCAACTCCCCAGTTTGACCGTCCTCGACCTCTTCCCCCGTGCGAAGGTCGAGCACCTCGGCGATGAACTCCGCCTCGTTCAGGTGCAAAGATCCTGGCGCATCCCAGCATTCGAAGCTCACCGGACCGACCTCGGTCAAGCCGTGATGATCGATGACACGCGCGCCCCAGCTGCGCTCGATGCGCTCGCGCGTCGCCGGGATGCTCCCGCCAGGTTCCCCGGCGACGATCAGCATTCGCACGGTCCCCTGAGCGAGTGGCGGCCGTTTTTCGTGTTCGGCAATCTCGGCCAACCGCAGCGCATACGTCGGCGTGCAACAGACGATGGTGGCGCCGATCGTGTCGATCATCGACAGACGGATCTGGCTCGACATCCCACCCCCTGGAATGCAGTGCAACCCGATCTGCGGGCCGGCCTCGAATCCGGCCCAGAAACCCAGAAACGGACCGAATGAGAACGGAAAGAACACGCGGTCACTCTGCGTGACGCGTGCCCCTCGATACACGGTCTTCCAGCACTCGAGCAACCACTGCCAGCTTTCGTTGGTGTCGATCCAGCGCAAGGGTCGCCCGGTGGTCGACGACGTCTGACAGTAGCGCGTGTAGTGGCTGAGTGGTTCTGTCAGCGCCGTGCCCCACGGAGGATTGGCGGCCTGATCGGCGTTGAGCTCCGCCTTCGTGGTCAGCGGCAGCCGTTTGAAATTCTCTGGCAGTCGAAGACCGTCGATGTCGATTCCGGCATCCTGCAGCTTGCGCGTGTAGAACTGGTTGCGCCCCTGAATCGCTGCCAGCAACTCCAGGAGGCGACGCCCCTGGCCCTCGGCCAGGCGGCTGCGATCCAGTTGCTCGACCTCCAGCATCTACGCGTTGGCCTCCGCCGAGGCCTCGGCGTCCATCGAGACCTCGAAGCGGCCGGCGATGCGGGGCGGCAGAGGGCACGCCTTCATGGCGCCATCCTGCGCTCGAGTGACACACACGACGGTGACTTTCCCCGTCGCGATCTTCTCGTCTCCCCTCGTCAGCGTGCAGACGTAGCGCAGGCTCTTCTCGCCCATCGACACGATGCGGATACGCGCATCGAACTCGTCTTCGAATCTCAGTGGACGATGGTAGTCGAATGCCGCAGACACGCGCGGGAAGCCCACGTCCGCGCCGCGCGCCGCGATGCTCAGCCCGGCCTCGCGCCACATCGCGTGCTCCGCTTCCTCCATGTATCGGAAGTACACGCTGAAATGGACGATGCCAGCGGAGTCCACTTCGTGAAAGTTCACGCGACGATGAAGTGTGTACTCGGAGAGAGGCATCCGGGGTTTACGTGTATCGGATTCCGGCGTGCTCGGGCAGGAAGAAACGCTTGAGGAGCGCGTCGACGCGCAGCAAGCCCTCCCTCGTCAGGGCAAGACGCTGCTCGCTGCGTTCCGCCAGGTACCCCTCGGCGGCAATCGAATCGAGCGGCTCTCGGAAGCGCTGCAGGACGTCGATCTGGTACTTGTCGCGGAAGTAGGCCGGCGTGATCGAACCGAGCTTCAGCTGAAGGATGAACTCGCGGATCAACCGCTCCTCGTGCGTCGGGTGATACGCGCGGCTCAGAGGGATTTCCTCGCGGCGGATCGCCGCCGAATATGTTTCCCACGTATCCAGGTTCTGGACGTGGACGCCGTTCATGTGGCCGAAGGACGCGACGCCAAGTCCGACCATGTCCGCGCCTTGCCAGAGGCGATCGGTGTAGATGAACCGCGTCCGGTGCGGGTTCCTCACCGCGGTGTATGCGCTGCGAACGTAGTAGCCGGCGCGCTCGAGGGCCGCGAATGCCTCGCGCACCCACCGCCGTTTCGTCGGCCAATCCGCAACCGGCTGGGCAAACCGGCCGGTGCCCTTCAGCAGGTTTCCGCTGATCGTCGTATTGAACGGCAGCTCCATCTGATAGATCGTGACGCTATCGGGCTGCAGGTCGAGCGTGCGATCGATACACCGCCGCCAGTTCTCGTCGCTCTCTCCGAGCATGCCCGCGATCAGATCGACGTTGATCTGCGGAAACGCCAGCGACCGCGCGAAGGCGTACGCGCGCCCGATCTCCGGCGATCGGTGCGCCCGCCCATTGAGCTCGAGGATCTCATCGCTGAAGTTTTCCACGCCGAGGCTCAGCCTCGTGACCCCTATGCCACGAATCGCGGCCAGCTTCGCCTCGGTCAGCGTACCGGGTTCGCACTCGAAGGTCACTTCTTCGGCCTGACTCCAGGACGTCACCGCATTCAGGCGTCCGACGAGCCCTTCCAGTTGTTTCGTCGACAGGAACGACGGCGTCCCGCCGCCGAAGTAGACGAAGTTCAGCGGCCGGCCGGCGATCGACGGCAGGTCCGCGTAGAGCTCCCACTCGTGTGCCAGCACGTCGAGATAGTCGCCGACTTCCTGCGCGTTCTTGTCGGTGTAGACACGGAAGTAGCAGAAGTGACACCGCTTGCGGCAGAACGGAATGTGCAGATATAGCCCGAGCGGCACTCCTGCAACAGGCGCCGCAGCCAGCGCCGGCCGTCCATCGGTCGCGACCGCTGCGGTGCTCCACGCCGAGAACGGTGGATACGTGGCGACGAAGTAGCTGCCGACTTCCGTCGGATCCGCGAGCGCAGACGGGGTGCGATCGGTCACGGTAAAACCACTATATACCGTGGTGCTGACGACCGCTACGCAGGCCTGTTGACACGCACCTGACCCGGCTGCAACACTCACCCGGTTGGGAACTGACATTCCATGACTGGAACCCTGAATACGACTGCAACCGTGAGGAAGAAACGAATGGGCTGGGTGATCTTCGTCGCCGGGGCCGTACTGTCCTGGGGTGCGTATGGCGCGCTGCTGTATCTGGGACAGACGCAGCTGGGAAATCCTCTGAAAGCGCTGCTGTGCGTCGGCGTCGCCTATTTTCTGATTGGCGTCTTGCTCCCGGTCGGCGTGCTGGGCTCGCAGGGCGAGTTGTCGGGTTTCGGGACAACCGGCCTCATCAACGCCACCATTGCGGGAGCGCTGGGCGCAATCGGCGCCGCCTGCATCATCTGGGCCTTCAAAACCGGAGGCTTACCCATTTACGTCATGCCGCTCGTGTTCGGTGGCGCCCCCATCATCAACGTGGCCGTCGCGATGATGATCCATCCACCCAAGTCGGCGCTGAACCCGATGCTCTTCGTCGGCTTCCTGCTCGCCTCGATCGGCGCCGGTATGGTGTTGTATTTCCGCCCGACGGCATGAGTAAGACCCCGGGTTGATTTTCGCGAGCAATCGACGACCAAGATCACCCCGGGCGTCTTTTACGATCCAATCGCAAAGAGATTCCGGTCTGTCCGGATATACCACTTGCCGTCCACGAGCGCGGGCGTCGCGAGCGTGCCTTCGCCGATGCGATTGGTCCGCAGCAGCTCGAACGTCGGACCCGCCTTCAGCACGAAGGTCTCCCCTTCGTCGTTGGTGAAGAACACCTTGCCATCGACCGCGACCGGCGACGCCGAGAACCCTTCCCGCCGCGCGGCGCCCAGCCGGTTCTGCCACATCACTTTTCCGGTCATCGCCTCGAAGCTCGTCACCACGCTCTGCATGTCGTTGACCATGTAGAGGTGCTCGCCATACAGAATCGGTGACGGCACGAACGGCGATCCCCGCGGACTGGTCCACGCAAGGTGGCTGCGTGTCACGTCGCCCTTCCCGCCCGGCCGAATCGCCAGCGTCGGGCCAGCCCGCCCGGACGAGCAGAAGACCATGCCGTACCCGACAACCGGTGTGGGAATGACTTCGTATGTCGTCCCCTTGCAGCTCCAGAGCTCAGCGCCCGTGTCCGGGTTGTATGCCTGCACCTTGAGCTGACCGTTGACGATGATCTCGTCGTGATCCACGACGTGAACAGCGATTGGCGTACCCCAACCGACGTCGGCCTCGCGCGGCGTCGACCAGAGCGTCTTGCCGGTGCGTGTGTCGAACGCGGCGATGAACGAGTTGCGCGATTGGTCCTGATACAGGACGAGGCGATCTTTGTAGAGCAACGGCGATCCGGCGGTACCGTGATACGCATCCATCGGACCGAGATCGCGATACCAGACCTGCTTGCCGTTCATGTCCAGCGCCAGCAGACCTCTCGTTCCGAACGAAGCATAGACGCGCTGACCGTCCGTGGCCGGCGTCGCCGATGCGTGGCCGTTCTTGTAGTGGCCGTACGACGTTCGACCCTCGGGCGCGAACGTCTCCCAGAGCTTCATGCCGTCGGATCGGCGGAACGCCACGACCGACAGCCGTTTCCCGCCGTCGTAAGCGGTGGTGACGAAGATGCGATCGGCCCAGACGATCGGGGACGAGTTGCCGCTGCCCGGCAGGGGCACCTTCCACTTCACGTTCTCAGTCGCCGACCAGCTGTCCGGATAACCTGTGCCGCTGACGACACCCTGACCGGAAGGACCTCGCCAGCGCGCCCAATACTTGGCGGCTTCGCCCGTGTCCCCCACCATCTGCACCGCCGGTGCAGGCTGTTGCCCGTCGAGATGCAATGGCCGAAGCAGCATCAGCGCCGCTGCGCCGCCGAATAGAACCATTGGCCCGATTGACGACATGTGCCGGCTCATTGGTCTTTGCGGAGATCGAATGCCGCCATCTCTGCCAGGTTCCGCACGAGGAGATATCCGCCCGACATCGCCGGGACGTTCCACGTCTTGCCTTCGAGGACCGGGAATCGCGTGATTTCCTGATGGCGCTCGGGACTCGCGCGTACGAGCGCAAGGTCGCCGTCCTCGGTCAGCACGATCAGCCTGTCGCCCGCGAGGAGAACCTGACCGTAGCCGTACCGCCCCCCCTTCCACTTCAGTTCGCCGGTTTCGGCATCGATGGCCGCAAGGATCCCTTCATCGAGGCCGTAGATCACGCCATCGCGAAGCACCGATCCCGAAAATCGATTCTTCATCCGGTTGTTGCGCCACACCTCTCGCACGGAAAAACGGTCACCGCTGCCGCTCAATTCGATCATGGCAGCACCCGCGTCGTAGCTTGCCGATATGAACACGCGGTTGTCGCCAACGACCAGTGGCTGCGCCGCATTGATGCCGTTGAAGGTCGGGAACGGATACTCCCACAAGACCTTCCCGGCACCAGGGACGACACCCATCATTCGCGTCGCACTCACGACCAGCAGCTGCCGTACTCCATTGAGTGTCACGATCATCGGCGAGCAATACGCCTGCTTGTCGCCGAGCGCGGACCACACTCGCTTGCCGCTGGCGCGGTCGTAGCCGACGATCGACTTGCCGTTGCCCCCACCAGGGAGCACGACGACGGTGTCGTCGACGATGAGCGGCGCTGCGGCCATACCCCAATCCAGGTTTCGTGCGTCGCTGTCGCTCAGGATATTGGTGCGCCAGATCACCTTCCCGCTGGCATCGTCGAGTACGCGCAACTCACCGGTGGCGCCGAGCGCATAGACGCGCCCGTCAGCCCACGTCGGCGT
>JBKPNV010000162.1:0-22091 GCA_046732795.1 Acidobacteriota bacterium | reverse complement strand
CTGCGCGCGCGCAAGGACACGCCAACGTGTTCATCGGCTCCAACTTCTCGGGGGATGCGGGACGTTCACTGAGCTCGGCGCTCAATGACGGCAGTCGCTTCACCTGGGGTGGGGACATCGGCGGAACGATCAAGGGCATCTTCGGCGCAGAGGTAGACCTGGCCTATGCCCGTCACTTCTACGGCAGCGATGCCAGCCTCGGTAACAACTACGTCTTCACGCTCATGCCGACGATCATTGTCGGTGTCCCGGTCGGAGGCGAGAGTGGCCCGGGGTTCCGGCCGTATGGGACCGCTGGATTCGGATTGATCAGGCGCGATCTCTCGGTGAACGGTATCGATGCCATCAAGGACAACGACCTTGGCTACAGCGTCGGGTTCGGTGTTGATGGATTCGCCAACACGCACTTCGGCATACGAGCCGACTACCGGTACTTCCGTAACGTGGGCGCCGATGAATCGAACAACCTCGTCGGCATCAGCTTCGACCGCGGCAACTTCAGCTTCTCGCGTGGCTCGGTCGGAGCCATCTTCCGCTTCTAACAGCGTCAACTCCACTCCCGACTTCTAACTTCCAACCTGCAAGCGACTCCCAGCTCGAAATTGGAGTTGGGAGTTGCAGATTGGGAGTTGAAGTCGGGAGTGGTACCATCCGCTCCTCGACGATTCATAGAGGAGCAACTCCATGCGCACGAGCAGATTTGTCCGTCTCCTCATCGGTCTCGGTCTCAGCGCCGGTCTTTATTCACTTCTTCCAGTGTCCTCGTCGCATGCACAGCAACCGGCAATCGATGTCGCTATCGACAACGACGACCTCGGTGGCGTCGTCAACGGCGCCAACGGCCCTGAGGCTGGCGTCTGGGTCATTGCCGAAACACGCGATCTGCCTGTTCGCTACATCAAGATCGTCGTGACCGACGACCGCGGGCGATTTGTCGTCCCCGACCTGCCGCAGGCGAACTACTCCGTGTGGGCTCGCGGTTATGGCCTGGTGGACAGCACGAAGACGACCAGCAGACCCGGTCAGAGGCTGACGATCAGCGCAACGCCAGCGCCCAACGAAGCGGCCGCCGCCCACTACTACCCCGCCATCTACTGGTATTCGATGCTGAAGATTCCCTCCGGCGATCAGTTCGGCGGCAAGAGCAGCATTCCGCCGCGCCTCACGCAGGCAGCGTGGATCAGCGCGATGAAGAACACAGGATGCATCGGTTGCCATCAACTCGGGCAACAGGCCACCCGAACTATTCCGGCAGCGCTGGGGACATTCGCGTCTGGTGCGGACGCGTGGCGGCGGCGCGTCCAGTCGGGCCAGTCGGGACAGCAGATGTTCGGACAACTCACGGCACTGGGCGATATGTCGTTTGCCAACTACGGCGACTGGATCGATCGCGTCGCCAAAGGTGAACTGCCCTTTGCCAAGCCGCCCCGGCCGCAAGGCGTCGAACGCAACGTCGTCGTCACGCTGCGTGATTGGATGAACGACAAGCAGTATCTGCATGACCTCATCGCAAGCGATCGGCGATTCCCCACCGTGAACGCCTATGGCCCGCTGGTGGGATCACCAGAGTACAGCTCGGACGTTCTGCCGATCCTCGATCCGGTGAAGAACACGGCGACGACATTCAAGGCGCCCGTCCGTGATGCCGCCATGCCGTTGAGCCTGGGACCGGGCCACGCGGCGGCCCTCGACGCTCTGCAGCCCTCACCGTACTGGGGGACCGAGCGCATCTGGGATACGCGCGTCAACAATCACAACTCGATGTTCGGGCGTGATGGGCGGCTCTGGCTGGCGGCTTCCGTCCGTGCGCCGGAGAATCCGGCGTTCTGCAAACAGGGTTCGGATCACCCGTCGGCCAAAGCCTTCCCGACGGATCGCGCCATTCGCCACCTCGCCGTGTTCGATCTGAAAACGCAGAAGTACTCGTTCGTCGATACCTGCTTCTCCACTCACCATCTGCAATTCGGGTACGACAACAACGACACCATCTGGACGAGCGGCGGAGGTCCCGTCGTCGGTTGGCTGAACTCAAAGATGTTCACGGAAACAGGTGACGCGGCGAAGTCGCAGGGATGGACCGCGCTCATCCTCGACACCAACGGCAACGGCAAGCGCGATGCCTACGTGGAACCAGGCGAACCTGCCGATCCGGCGAAGGACACACGCATCAACGCGCCGTTCTACGCCGTGATGCCAAGCCCTGTCGACGGGTCAGTGTGGGGCGCGGTGCTCGGCGTGCCAGGGGCAGTGGTGCGCCTGGCTCCGGGCGCTCATCCTCCGGAGACGGCGCTCGCCGAGATCTACAACGTACCGATGCCCGGCTTCGGGGCGCGCGGTGCCGACATCGACAGCAAGGGCGTCGTGTGGGTATCGCTGGGCAGCGGCCACATGGGCAGCTTCGATCGTCGTAAGTGCAAGGCGCCGCTCAATGGGCCCAAAGCAACGGGCGATCATTGTCCCGAGGGTTGGTCCTTCCATCAGTACCCCGGGCCCGGCTTCAAAGGTATCGGCGAGAACAGCGCCGAGTCGAGCTACTACTCGTGGGTCGATCAGCACGACACGTTCGGCCTGGGCAACGACGTGCCGATGTCGACCGGTAATCTGAACGACGGCATCATCGCGTTCGCCAACGGGCGCATGATCGTTCTCCGCGTTCCGTATCCGATGGGCTTTTACGCGAAGGGATTCGACGGCCGCATCGACGATCCGAAAGCCGGCTGGAAGGGTCGAGGGTTGTGGGCCGCCAACGGCGACCGCACACCGTGGCTGATCGAAGGCGGGAAGGGCACCAAGCCGCTCGCGGCGCATTTCCAGCTGCGGCCGGATCCTCTCGCCAAATGATGCTGATCGACTTCCGATTTCCAACGTCCAACCTCAAACCAATCAGTTTGGGAGTTGGGGGTCGGGAATTGGGCGTTGACGCGCAGCCACCTAGCCTAGCCTAGAGCGCGCTCTCAAAAATTTGTGCTAGTTGCTCGGCGTCGATGGACCGCGGCGAGAGCTTCGTCAATCGCTCCTGCGCAAGCGTGCCTTTCACCAGCGCGGAAATATCGGACGATGAGTAGCCGACAGCGCGAAGCCCGTTGGGCACGTTGAGCCGCTGCATGAACCAGGCAATGCGATCGGCCAGGACGCGGCCCGCATCTTCGTTGCGACACCGCGACACGTCGGCACCGAGCGCCGAGGCCGCCTCGAGATGGCGCTGAGGACTGGCCTGACCCGTGAACGCAAACACGGCAGGCGCATTGAGAATCACAGAGAAGCCATGCGGCACGAGCGCGTGATCGCTTGGATACCCGGGCGCACGATAGTCCCTGACACCGCCCGCCACCGGATAGGCCATCGCGTGCGGAAGATGTACCCCTGCGTTCCCGAAGCCGATGCCTGCGAAGGATGCCGCCAGCACCATGCTCGCTCTCGCGTCGTCGTCATCGGGATCCTCCACGGCACGCACCAGATGCGTTGCCACCATCCGCATCGCCTGCAGCGACCAGACATCGCTGATTGGATTCGCACCCTGGTACGGCGGCCTTGCTGACGGACGCTCAGGGCGCGGGCGATCGGTGAACGCAATCGCCGTGTAGGACTCGACGGCATGACACAGGATGTCGAGACCCACTGAGGCAGCCACCGCCCGCGGCGCTGTACGGGTGTGGTCGGGATCGAGAAAGCCGAGCGTCGGCTTCAGCCGCCGGCTGGAGATTCCGGTTTTCACGTGCAACCGTGTGAGGTCGAAGATGGCCACGCCCGTCGTCTCGCTGCCGGTCCCCGCCGTCGTCGGAATGGCAAAGAGCGGTTTGAGCGGACCCGGAATCGGCAGTCCCTGACCGATCGGCTTGTTCACGTAATCGAGGAAATCGGTCGGCGGATGCGTCGTATAGAGATTGACCGCCTTGGCGGTGTCGATCGATGAGCCGCCACCGATACCGACGAGCGCATCAAACGTGTGCCCACGCGCAAAATCGATCGCATCGAGCCATGACTGCTCCGTCGGCTCGACGCGAACCCGGTCGTACAGCACCCACTTGACGCCGTTTGCTTCGAGAGAATCGACGACTGTCTTGACGGGCGCGAGCGTGGCTACCACAGGATCGGTGACGATCAACGCGCGCTGCGAGCCGCGGTCGGCGAGATCCATTCCGACCTCTCGAGTGACGCCAGCGCCGTAGCGCACTGCTGCGACCGCCATCTCGAACGCTGTGTCTCGATCGATTCCGGACATGGCGCGACTGTAGCGCGCACCGCCGCCCGTCGCAAGATGCTCAGCTGCCCGGGGTTGACTGCCCAACGACGCCTCGTCATCATGCAGCACATGACCGCTGCTGAAATTCGTGACCTGTTCGCCTACAACGAATGGGCGAACGCGCGTCTACTGAGCGCCGCGGAGAAGCTGCCCGCCGAAGAACTTCTGCGCGACGTCCGCATCAGTCACAAATCGATCCTGGGAACGCTTTTGCATGTGGCCGGCGCCGATTCGATCTGGCTCGAACGTTGGCTCGGCAACTCCCCCGTGGGTCACGATGTCTGGGCGGGATGGAAATCGGGTGATGCGCGGAGCCTGGACCACGTACGCGAGAAGTGGCTGCCAGTCATTCGCAAGCGGACGGCGTATCTGGAACGCATTTCAGATGCGGATGTCTCCGGCGAGCTGACGTATAAACGGTTCACGGGCGAGGCGTATTCGTTACCCCTCGTGCAGCAGATGCAGCACGTCGTCAATCACGCGACGCTGCACCGCGGCCAGGTCGTGGGCATGATCCGACAACTCGGCCTCGCGCCCCCGCCAACCGACCTGCTGTTCTACGTTATGGAGCCTCGTCAGTCCTCGAGTTGATTTTGTCATGACATCGCGACGGAGAACGAAGATCTGACGTTTGGCCACGATTGAACACGATCCGCACGAAGCACGATCCTACGCGTGGGTGTTCATGGCTTGGTTCCGAAACATCGTGACGTGCGTGATCTTCGTGGCATAGTCCTCGTGATCTTCGTAGCCCCGCCCCTGCCCTACGTTTTCGGGTTCAGATGATCGAGCGACTTGCGGAGCGGTTGCGACAGGCGCGGCGCGTGACGGTGTTGACCGGTGCCGGCGTGTCGGCGGCAAGCGGCGTGCCCACATTTCGTGGCGCCGGCGGCCTCTGGGGTTCTTTCCGCGCCGAAGATCTGGCGACGCCCGAAGCCTTCGCCCGTGACCCTCGTCTGGTCTGGGAATGGTACGAGTGGCGCCGGGCACGAATTGCTTCGTGCCACCCGAACGCGGCGCATGAGGTTCTGGCACGGTGGACGATTGAATCTCCTCATCACACGGTGATCACGCAAAACGTGGACGACCTGCACGTGCGTGCGGGAACACAGCGGCTGGTGCGGCTGCACGGTTCGATCTGGGAGCTCACCTGCTGGAATTGCTGCGGCGCGGCTCCCTGGCGCGATGAGCGCGTGCCGCTGCCGGCACAACCGGTGACGTGCACATCCTGCGGCGGCCTGGCGCGGCCCGGGGTCGTGTGGTTTGGTGAATCATTGTCGTCCGACGACGTGAATGCCGCGCTGGCGGCGTGCTCGTGCGATGTGTTCATGACAATCGGCACGTCGGCTCTCGTCTATCCGGCCGCCGGACTCGTCCAGCACGCGACGGCGAGAGGCGCGTTCACCGCGGAAATCAATGTCGAAGTCACTCCGGCGTCTTCGGCGGTCGATCTCGCCATACATGGCAACGCCGAAGTGATCCTCCCTCGAATCGCTGCACACCTCCCCAAACGGGGGTAGCGGGTCAGGTCGAGACGCGATTCTCGCTCTTGTTCCCGGAGCGTCGCGACTTCTTCCTCGATGCCGCCGCCTTCTTCGACTCTGCGAGCGACACTGCGGGGGGCGCAGGTGCAACCGTTCTTCAGCCGGCGAATCGGCCTGAACGCAGACGCGACTCGCAGAAGATCGACTTCGGCACGAAGCTCACCGACAGATGGGTGGCGAGGATGTTCGTTTCCTGCAGGCGACCGACACCGATGATGGCAGTTCATCTGCCGGTTGGAGCCGGGTATCAGTTCACGCGTTTCGCGGTTCGCGGGCAAACAGCAAACCGCCGACTGGTCGTGTTGAGCAGGCGATTCGAAACGGCGGGCTTCTATTCAGGGCACCGGAACCAGACCGTGCTCGGCCTGGCCGTGACGGCCCGGCCACGCTTCATCGTCAGCCTCAACGGCGAGTGGAATCAGATCGATTTGGAGGACGGGAGCTTCGCGTCGAACGTGCGGCGCGGAGTCGCAGACACACAGTTCTTGCCGTTCATGGCGCTCGTCAACATCATCCAATTCGACACCACGAGCCGTGTCCTCGGATCGCAATCACGCTGTCGGTGGATTCTCAGACGCGGAAATGACCTCAATGTGGTCTCCACCCACAAAGGGGTCGAGAACCCGCTCTCGGCCGCGATTCGCCACTCTGGACCGCAGAGCCGCCTCTAAACTATTGAATACACAGAGGTTTTAGGCAGATCTTGCAGGGGCCGACTGGGATATGCTGGATGTCGGGTTGGGCGGGCGCAGTCGCCTTCTCCTGGGCGGCACCCTCATACCTTCCCTCGACCGGCTCGGACATTCTGAGCCTGTCGAGGGGCAGCGTCCGACCGAATCCGACGCGGACTCAGCCGGCGGTTTCGCCCCGCTGGCTGAGTCACCGCGCTTACCCCAGTCGCCCCATCTCAATGAACCGTCGATCCCGGGCCGGGCACTGCCGCGCGCTCTGCGGCAATCACCCGCTCGATCATCACCGTCAGATCACGTTCTGCGATGTCGAACGGTCCGGCGATGACGGCACCCAACGACAACTCGAGCGCGATGACAACTCCACCTCCCTCGAACGGGTTCACGATCCAACTGAAGCCCCGCATCGCCACGCGTCGATTCTCGTCGGCCTTCGGGTTCTTCGCCTGCTCGAGCGCTCGAAGCATGCCCACGAGCACGGCGGTCACGTCGTCATCAGTCCATCGTCGCGGTTCACGACCCACCGGGCTGATGACATGACTCGTCGCGTGATTGTCGCCACGAAGCCAGATGTCTAACGGGATCTCCATGCAAGGCGATTGTGCCCTTTGCGTTACGTCCTGTCTAGTAGCCTGGCGAGCTCGCCGGCCTCGGTGGTCGGTGACTCGCAGGTGAAGTCGCGACACAGATAAGCCGTGGCTCGGCCACCGACCATCTTCATACCTGCGATCCACGGCAGCAGCGCCGCAATCTTGTCCACGCTTTGAGGCACGACTGGCACGACGATGGTCGTAGGACGGTAGCGGTGCCTGACCACCTCGTGAAGCGCTTTCGTGTCCTGCGTATCGGAATCACCGACGATGACAAGCTGTGGCGTGCCAGCGTGGTAGGCCGAGAGTGCGGCAAGCAGCATAGGCACGACCCTGCCCGACTGGGAAACGCGGGAGGCAAATAGCCCGAGGGTCGGCGCGATCTTCTCCGAGAAACTCTCGACGAGATGTGACAGCGTGAGCAGGTTCATCACGCTCACAGAGCTGGCCGCAGGCTCTGCGCCGTCGTAGTCGTCCTTGAGGCGCAGCAGCACGGATTCGTCCTTGCCGGTCGTGCTGAACCAGCCGCCGTCGGCGGCATCCCAGAACAGCTCGTCCTGGTGCCGTTGAAGTATCATGGCCCACTCCAGCCACGTCGGATCACCATCGGCCTGGAACAACTCGAGCAGGCCGAACACCAGGTAGGCATAGTCCTCGGCATAAGCTTCCACGCCTGCGGATCCGTCGCGATAACGGCGCAGAAGCGTTCCCGTCGATGGTTGCCACAACCGATCGCGCACGAACCGCGCCGCGCGCTGTGCAGGCTGCAGATAATCCGCCGCCCCATCAAGGGTGCGAGCCGCTCGAGCGAAGGCGGCGATCATCAGCCCATTCCACGCCGTCAGTACCTTGTCGTCGAGATGCGGCCGGGGACGCCCCGCGCGTCGCGTCATCAGCAGGCGTCGGGCCGTCTGAAGAGCGTCGGTCACGGCATCCACCGAGCGGCCGGTTATAGATGCGACATCCTCGATCGATCGGGCTGTGTAGAGCAGGTTCTTGTGAGTGAACTCTCCCTGGGGATCGGCCGGCGCGTTGCCATCGGGAAGGATCCCGTAACGAGCCCGGAACACTGCGGCGTTGTCGCCGAGGACCTCCTGGATTTCCTGATCGTGCCAGATGTAGAAGGCTCCTTCCATCTTGTGAGGATGTTTCTCTTTGGCGTGCTCCGGCGGAACGCTGTCCGCGTCTTCGGCCGAGAAGAACCCGCCGCCCGGTGACGTCAGGTCGCGACGGACGTAGTCGAGCGTATCGAGCGCGACCTCGGCATAGAAGCGATCGCCCGTGACCTGCGCGGCCTCGGCGTAGGCGAGAACCAGCTGGGCCTGGTCGTAGAGCATCTTCTCGAAATGCGGGACGCGCCAGTCGGCGTCAACCGAATATCGATGAAAGCCGCCGCCAAGATGATCTCGCATTCCACCGAGCGCCATGGCTCGCAGGGTGATCAGCACCATATCGCGCGGAGCCGCCGCTCCCGTGCGGGCGTGCTCCCGAAGCAGGAACAACAATTCACTCGGCCTGGGAAACTTCGGTGCCCCGCCGAATCCGCCGCGCCGTGAATCGAACGAAGACGCGAACTCCCCCACGGTGCGATCGAGCACGCTGATATCCGGAACTGACCCGGTCGCCCCGTTTGACCGCATGCTCTGAAGACGGCCGATGATCGTGGAGGCCGACTGCTCGACCTTTCCCTGCTCGTCCCGCCAGACACGGGCAATCTCCTCGAGAATCTCGACGAAGCCAGGTCTTCCCCATCGCGCTTCAGGTGGAAAGTAGGTGCCGCCATAAAACGGCTCGAGGCGCGGCGTCAGCCAGACACTCATCGGCCATCCCCCTGACCCGGTGGTGGCCTGGACAAATGTCATGTAAACACGGTCGACATCTGGACGCTCTTCCCTGTCGACCTTGATCGATACGAAGTGGCGCGACAGCACGCTGGCGATTACAGGGTTCTCGAAGCTTTCATGCTCCATCACGTGACACCAGTGGCACGTGGAATAACCGATCGACAGAAAGATCGGTTTGTTCTCTCGTCGCGCGCGTTCGAAGGCATCCTGACCCCAGGGATACCAATCGACCGGGTTGTCCTTGTGTTGGAGGAGATAGGGACTTTGCTCAGAAGCGAGTCGATTCGGCACTCTAGCGATTATGACCCGGACGCGAAGCGGGTAATCGTCCGATGCGGGCTTTGATCGATCGAAACCGCGCGCTGTCGCGTGTCCCGCCGAGCCGCTGAGACACCTGGGATAGATTCTCGATGCGGTCCTGTGGTGAAGGATGACTGGAGAGGAAGTCGGTCACACTCGCGCGATCTCGGCCAGCCTCGCGTCGAAGCATCTCGAACAACTCGACCATGCCGTGTCCGCTCCATCCTGAGCCAGTGAGAATCGTCATCCCCACCCGATCGGCGTCGCGTTCCTCGTTGCGGTTGAACTTCAGAAACACTCCACCGGTCAACAGACCGGCGGCCGCCTGCGCGGTTCCGGCGCCACCCGTGTTTCCAAGCAGGGCGCCCAGCAGACCGAGCCCCCACTGCGCGACCATTCCCTGGGTGAGCCTGTCTGCCCCATGTCGCTGAGCGATGTGGGCGATCTCATGAGCGAGGACGGCGGCCATCTGTGATTCGTTGCCGGCCCTGCTCAATACGCCGCGATTGATCCAGACGGGGCCACCCGGCAGCGAGAACGCGTTGATCTCCGGCAGGTCGGCCACTGCGAAGCTGTAGGGATACTTCGGTCCCGGCGCCAAACGGACCAACCGGTTCCCGACGTCCCGCACATAGCCGGCGACGGTCGCATCGTGAAGTTCAGGCACCCGCGTCCGCACTTGCTCGTTCGCCGCGCGTCCGATCTCGATTTCCTCTTGCACCGAGACGAGCGTCACGGCCATGAGGCTTGCGGCCAGGACTCTCATGTCCTGGGCGTCGCGGCCGCCGGCATCTGTTCGGTTCGGTGTCTTCGCAAACGTGCATACGCGGCCGTGAACTCGACGCCATACATGAGAATGACGGACGAAATGTAAATCCAGAGCAGGAAGACGACGACTGTGGTGATGGAGCCATGAATCAGCATCATGCGTTCGTTCTGCCGCACATACCAGGAGAACCCTGATAACGCCACACGCCAGAGGAACCCGGTCAGGATCGCGCCTACCCAGACATCGCGAAAGCGCGTCCGTGCGTTCGGCACGAAGTAGAACACGAGACCTGTGCCGATCATCAGGAACACTAGCGCCAAATACCTGAACAGAAAGGTTTGCAGTCCGATGAACCACTGAGCACCTGCCAGCGCTTGCCCGACACGGGACGCTTCGGCAACTTGCAGGAAGCTCACAAATAACAGTGCCACGGCCATCGCCGTGGTGGCTGCGACCAGCAGGAGGAACGACGCGAGCCGGTGCTTCCAGAAGCTACGCTGCTTCTCGACACCCCAGGCTTCATTGACGGCGCTCGTAACAGCGCCAAAGAAGCCGAGAGAGGCCCAGACCAGCCCGATGCCTCCGGCCATCCCAATACTCACGCGGTCCGCACGGAAGGCGTCGAGCTGATCGGTCATGAAGTCGAGCCGGGTCGGGAAATAACGAAATACGAATCCCAGGACCTTGGCGCGGTCGGCCTCATCCGCGGTGACGACACCGAGAATCGAAATAATGAGGAGGAGGAACGGAAACAGCGACAACAGCGAGTAGTACGCGATCGACGCAGCGTGCGTGAGGTCGTTCCGGCTTACCAACCCGATGAGCGCTCGCCAGGCTGCTTGTCCCCAGAGGCGTAACTCGCGGCGGACCGGTCGCCACACGCGAGTCCATTCTGGAGTCAGCGTCGTGCGGCCGCCCGCCGCGAGCTCCGGTTGTCTCGGATCTCGTGCTTCTTCATTTTGCTGTAGAGGGTGGGCCGGTAAAGGCCCAGAATCTGCGCGGCTTCCTGTTTGTTCCAATTGGTGCGTTGGAGTGTCTGCAGGATCGCCATGCGCTCGATCTCGGCCAGCGTGCGATGCGGCGGGATCGTGAATTCACGCGCGTTCGCGGCGCTGTCGCGTACCGAATCAGGCAGATCGGCTGGTGTGATTTCCCCCGTCTTGCATACCAGCACCGCCCGCTCAATCGCGTTCTCCAGTTCGCGAACGTTGCCCGCCCAGCGGTTCCGAATGAGCAGGTGATACACGGAGGGGGCGAATGAGCGAATCGATTTCTGATAACGCTGGTTGAACTTCGAGAGAAAGTGATCGCACAAGAGCGGTATGTCCTCGGTTCGCTCTCGAAGCGGTGGCACACGAACGGTGATGGTGTTGATGCGGAAGTACAGATCTTCCCGAAGGCGTCCGTCGCGAAGCGCCACTTCGAGGTCGACGTTGGTGGCGCAGATCAACCGGAAGTCGACCGTGACGAGACGATCGCTGCCGATAGGCCGGTACTCGCGCTCCTGCAGCACGCGGAGCAGCTTCGTCTGCAGGTAGGCTGGCATTTCACCAATCTCATCCAACAGCAGCGATCCACCCTCGGCCATCTCGACCAGACCAATTTTGTCTGCGGCCGCTCCGGTAAACGCACCCTTCTTGTATCCGAAGAGCTCGCTCTCGATCAGGTCCCTGGGAATCGATGCGCAGTTGATCTTGATGAATGGACCGCTCGCGCGATGAGAGTTGTAGTGAATGGCGTTGGCGATCAGTTCCTTGCCGGTGCCGTTTTCGCCTTGAATGAGGATATTGGCATCGCTGACGGCAACGCTCTCGACCAGTTCGAAGAGGTTCATCATCGCCGCGCTTTGACCGACGACGCTAGCGAAGCTGTATTGACCGCGCAGCTTATCTTTCAGCTGCTGGTGCTCGACCCGCTCATCGATACGGCCAACGGCTTTTCCCAGCAGGTCGAGGAGGCCGTCTTCCGAGACTGGCCGCTCGAGAAAGAAAAAGGCGCCAGCTCGTCCGGCTTCGACCGCCCGGGTAATCGTCCCCGGGCCGCCGACAACGATAACTTCTGGTTCGGGGTCCAATTGCTTCAGGCGCCGCAGCAGGTCGATCCCGTCCACGTCCGGGAGCGACAGGTCCGTAAGCACGACATCAGGACGCCATTGCTTGAAGACCTCTGTCCCGTCGAAACCACTTCGCGCTCCACGTACGTCGTAACCTTCTGGTTCGCCGACCGTTTGGAGCATTCCGGTCATTGCGCACTGTTCGTCGATAGCGAGCACTCGGCGGCGGCGACGATTCGAAAAAGAGTGAGTAGAACCGAACAAAATACCTCCGGCCGGTAGACTAGCACATGCCGTCTGCATTCAATACACAAGTGGACAAGGCTGAGTCAAATCAGACAGGTTGCAAAATTTACACTCAGAAAGTTGACTCCTGAGAACCCTCCTATAATCGCCTGGACTCTATGGATCTGTTATCGACCCAGATCAAACTGGATAACGATGAGTTCCGCAGCAATGCGAGTCGAATGGCGGGGCTCGTTGACGAACTGCGCGGCGAACTCGCGAAGGCGAGCGCCGGTGGCGGAGACCGTTATCTGCAAAGACATCGTGAGCAGGGAAAACTACCAGCTCGCGAACGCATTCAACGCTTGCTCGATCCGGGCTCTCCGTTCCTCGAGCTCTCGCCGCTCGCGGCGTGGGGGATGTACGAGAACGAGGCACCCGGCGCGGGACTGATTACAGGTATCGGACGTGTGTCGGGCCGCGAAGTCCTCGTCGTCGCCAACGATGCCACGGTGAAAGGTGGGACCTACTACCCCATCACCGTCAAGAAGCACGTACGAGCGCAGCAGGTGGCGTTCGAGAACCGTCTGCCGTGTGTGTACCTTGTCGACTCCGGTGGCGCCTTCCTTCCATTGCAGGCGGAGGTTTTTCCCGACCGCGATCATTTCGGGCGCATCTTCTACAACCAGGCGCGCATGTCAGCGCGCGGCATTCCCCAGATCGCGGTCGTCATGGGCTCGTGCACGGCGGGCGGTGCGTACGTGCCCGCGATGTCGGACGAAACCATCATCGTGAAGGGAACGGGCACGATCTTCCTGGGCGGTCCGCCGCTCGTCAAAGCGGCGACCGGCGAGGACGTCACCGCCGAGGAGCTCGGCGGCGCCGATGTCCACACGCGACTGTCGGGAGTCGCCGACTACCTCGCCGAAGACGATGACCATGCGTTGAGGCAAACGCGCACCATCATCGGCACACTCCATTCGCATAAGGGTCTCCCCGGGGACATGACGACGCCGGAAGAACCAGCCTACGATCCTCGGGAAATCTACGGAGTCGTCAACGCCGATGTGCGCAAGCCGTACGACGTCCGTGAGGTGATCGCCCGCATCGTGGACGGGTCGAGGTTCGACGAGTTCAAGCAGCGCTATGCCACGACGCTCGTGACCGGCTTCGCGCGACTGCATGGCTTTCTCGTGGGCATCGTGGCCAACAACGGGGTGCTCTTCTCCGAATCGGCGCTCAAGGCGACGCATTTCATCGAGCTGTGCAATTACCGCGGCGTGCCGCTCGTGTTCCTCCAGAACATCACCGGCTTCATCGTCGGACGCCAATACGAACGAGGGGGGATCGCGAAGGACGGAGCCAAGATGGTGCACGCCGTGGCGAACTCGGTCGTGCCGAAGTTCACGGTGGTCATAGGCGGGTCGTTCGGCGCCGGAAACTACGGGATGTGCGGGCGTGCCTACGACCCCCGGATGCTGTGGATGTGGCCGAATGCGCGCATCTCAGTGATGGGAGGCGAGCAGGCCGCAGGTGTATTGACGACGGTCAAGCGCGATCAGCTCGCGCGCGAGGGCAAGACGCTCAGCACTGAAGAGGAGCTGGCGATCCGCGGCCCGATCGTCGACAAGTACGAACATGAAGGGTCGCCGTATTACTCGACGGCGCGCCTGTGGGACGATGGGATCCTGGATCCTGTCGATACGCGCTCGGCGCTGGCACTCGGAATCTCGGCCGCGTACAACGCGCCAATACCGGACGCGAAGTTTGGCGTCTTCAGAATGTAGTGGTGAGCGTTACGCCGCCGTTTGACCGTATCTTGATCGCCAACCGTGGCGAAATCGCTGTACGGGTGATTCGCGCCTGTCGCGAGATGGGCATCGAGTCGGTTGCCGTTTATTCGGACGCCGACGAGCGGGCGCTGCACACCACGCTGGCAGATCGTGCCGTCCGCATCGGACCTCCGGCGGCCGTCGAGAGCTACCTCTCGATCGACGCGATTCTCTCCGCAGCGCGCCACGCGGGCGCGACCGCAGTTCACCCCGGCTATGGGTTCCTTTCGGAGAACGCGGACTTCGCGGCAGCGTGCGAAAAGGCGGGACTGACGTTCATCGGTCCGCCCGTCGCGGCGATTGAGGGGATGGGATCGAAGATCGCTGCACGGCAAACGGCCGTCAAGGCCGGCGTGCCAGTCGTTCCGGGAGAAACGCCCGCGGATCAATCCGACGACGCCGTTGCCGCGGCTGCGCGCCGAGTCGGTTTTCCGGTGCTGCTCAAGCCGTCCGAAGGGGGTGGCGGCATCGGGATGAAGACGGTCCACGACGCCAACCTCCTGGGTCCGGCGATTGCGCAGGCAAGACGCGAGGCGATGGCCGCCTTCGGCGATGGCACGCTGTACGTCGAGCGGCTGATTGACCGGCCGCGCCACGTCGAGTTTCAGGTTCTCGCCGACCATCACCGGCAGGTCGTCCATCTGTTCGAACGCGAGTGTTCTATCCAGCGGCGACATCAGAAGGTCCTTGAAGAGAGTCCGTCGACGGCGGTGAGCCCCGCGCTGCGGCAGCGCATGGGCCAGGCCGCGATCGCCGTTGCTCGAGCGGCCGGCTATCGCAACGCAGGGACGGTTGAATTTCTACTGGAAGGATCGGGTGACTCGGCACGTTTCTATTTCCTGGAGATGAACACGCGACTCCAGGTCGAGCATCCCGTCACCGAGCAAGTCACCGGGGTCGATCTCGTTCGCGCGCAGATCGGCGTCGCCGCTGGACGGCCGCTGCCGTGGAGACAGGAGGATCTCGAACAGCGAGGCCACGCCATCGAAGTGCGCGTCTACGCCGAGGACCCTGCGAGGCAGGATCTGCCGCAGGCTGGCACGCTCGTGCTGTACCGCGAGCCCTCGATGCCAGGCATTCGGATCGACGCCGGAATCACGGAAGGCTCCGAGGTCGCCGTCCACTACGATCCGATGCTCGCCAAGCTGATTGCGACAGGCGAAACACGCGAGGCCGCGCGACAGCGGGCACTTGCCGCGCTGCATCAGTACCCCATCCTCGGCATCCGGACCAACATCCCGCTGCTGATTCAGTTGCTCGAACATCCGCGCTTCATCGCCGGCGATATCGACACCGGGTTCCTTGATGCCGAAGGCGAGACCATTCGATCTGGCTTGCCGTCGACTCCGCCGGCCGAGGCGCTGGCCATCGCGGCTGTCGCGCAAGCGGAGGGTCCGGCCTTGGGCGGGGCTCGACGTGGTGGCGCTGTCGCGAACGGTGTCGATCCCTGGGCCTCTCTCAGGGGTGCGCGTGTCTAACCCGTCGGATGATCGCGTCGACGTGGTCGCGCTCGGCAACGGACGTTACCAGGTTACCCGCGGAGCGACTCGACGGGTAGCGTTCGCCGTCGGCGGTCGAGAGACCTGGGTCTTCCTCGACGGGCGAACATACCTCGTCAGCGACGCGGCCGAAGGCTCAAAGCGACGCTCCCGCGTGGACGAAGAGGCTGCCCTGGTCGCGCCGATGCCGGCGACCGTGCTGGCGATTCATGCGGCGCAGGGTCAACGGGTCGAACATCATCAGGTCGTGATGGTGCTCGAGGCGATGAAGATGGAGTTGCCCATCCGTGCACCCCGCGATGGCGTCGTGAAGAGCGTTGGCTGTCGGGTTGGTGACCTCGTTCAACCGGGTGCCACGTTGCTCGAACTCGAGGACGCCGACGCTGCGGCGGGCTCACGGTCCGCCACGTGATTCGATGAGAAGATTGATACGTGAGCGAGAGAATCCCCGCCGAAATTGCCTCGGTTCTCACCGAGTTCGTCGAGAAGGTGGGCCTGCTGCGACGAGATATGCAGCAGAAAAAAGAGCTCGAAAAATACGAAGCCCGGATGCAGCGCATCGAGCAGAAGCTCTCTGCGCTGGCCGAGCGGATTTCATTGCAGGATCCAGAGCTCGCGAAGGCGCTGCGGACGGCGTGGCAGCTCCCGGCCCGCAGCCTTGCATTTCGCAACGCCGCCCATCAGAAAGACACACCGTAGCGGCGGGTCTTTGAAGATCCGCCGAATCAGACCCGCCGTATCAATCTTTCGGACCTGCCGTCTGATTGGAGAGATACCGCTCGTATCCCATCTCCTTGATCTGATGGAGCTGGGCCTCGAGCCAGTCGACGTGCTCTTCCTCGTCCTTCAGCAGCTTCGAAAACAACTCGCGTGATTGATCGTCGCCGGCCTCCCGCGAAATCTGGATCGCCTTGTTGTACATCGCGACCGCGTTGATCTCGAGCTGCAGGTCGGCCTCGAGCTGATTCTTCACGTTTGTCCCGACGTTGAGATCCATGTACTCCATCGTCGGCGTCGCATCGAGGAACAGGATGCGTTCGATCAGTTCTTCGGCGTGCTTCATTTCATCAATCGACTGCTTCCTGATGTAGTCACCCAGGCCGTGGTAACCCCAGTTGTGGCACATTTCCGCGTGCAGGAAGTACTGATTAATGGCCGTCAGTTCTTCCTTGAGTGCCTGATTGAGCTGAGCGATGACCTGAGCGTTGCCGCGCATTTAAAGCCGCCTCCTTTGCGCGTGTGCCGATCACACGGCGCAGCGACATCGTACGTCGAACAATCCTCATCACTCAAGGGTCGAGCTTGGAGCGCAAGAGGTGAGGCATGTTCGGTGACGTACAATCGAGATTGCGAGCCTCCTAGAGGTAAACGATGACACGAGCATTTGCGACAGCGTTGGCGACGCTCCTTCCCACACTGGCCGTGGCGCAGGACCCCGGGGAGATTCAACGTTTGTTCGAGGCGGGACGATTCCAGCAGGTTGTCGCCGCAAGCAGTCCAAATTCACCACCGGATGTCCTGTACTACGCGGCGCAAAGTCAGCAGAAGCTCGGCGCCATGGATCAGGCAGCACAAGCATTCAACCAGCTTGCAGCGCGGCCGGAAGCCGACCCCTGGCATTTCATCGGGCTCTCGGGTCGCCAGCTGGTCGAAGGCAACGCTGACGCCTCTGTGGCTTCAGCGCGACAGGCCGCAGCCATGGCGCCGGATCTGCCGGCCGCGCATTTTCAATTGGGCCTCGCGCTCGCACGGCAGCAACAGTGGCCTGAGGCAGCCGCCGAGTTCGAAGCGGCCAGCGACCGGCAACCCACGAATGCTTACGCACATTACTACGCGGGCATGATGCACTATCGCGCCAATCGCGTCGATCGTATGGCCGTGCACTTCGACCAGTTCCTCAAGCTCGCGCCCGAAGCGCCGGAGCGTCCGGAGGTGCTCTCGATCATGAGGACGCTGAAGCGATAAAGGTTTCGGGGCCCCGGTCAAAACGTCTGTCCGATTCCAAATACCCACTGCCCTGAATCTGGAGCAGGACGATTCCAAATCGTTCTGCCATAGTCGATCCTGAACAACGCGAAGGGGGTCACCAGGCGCAGACCGACGCCGGTCGATCCAACGAGTTCCGATAAACGGACGCCGGATGCTTCGGGAAAGACGTTGCCCGTATCGACGAACACCACTCCACGCAGCCATCTGTACATCGGGAACCGCATCTCCTGGTTCAAGGTGAGCAGGCCACGGCCACCAATGGGGCTGCCCAGGAAATCGAGTCCTCCGAGGCTGTCTTCCGGGACACCCCGCACTGTCCTTGCCCCGCCGGCAAAGAAACGTAAAGACGAAATCAGGATTTGACCAGCCAGCGGCTTGACAGCGCCGTATCTGGCAGCCGAGGCAAAGACGACGTTGTTCCACGGCTTGAAGTAGTACGCCTGTGTCAGCGATCGGATGAAGAGCAAGTCCGAGCCCAGAGCTGACGCGCCATGCTCGAGGCTGGTGGAGACAAATGCCCCGCGCGTGGTGTCCGACGCATCATCGCGCGTGTCCCACGTCGCGCTGGACGTCAGGCGCCCGATGTGCACGGTGAGATCCGTTCGGCCAAGGATGGGATCGGGCGGGCCTGTATCGAACGTCCGGTTGCGTTCGAACCGAAGACCGTACGAGACATTCAGCTTGCGGCGCCAGCGGCCCCGCTGTTCCCAGGCAGCCGTCGTGCGATCCGTGACGAGCGTGTCGGTCTGAAACTCTTCCCGCCCTCGTTCGAGCGTCAACGAGGACTGAATAGGCCATCCGAACAGGGTTGGCGTATTCATGAAGACTCGGCCGAGTCGCTCGCGATTCTGGTACTGGCCGGCACCGCCGATGGTGATCGCGCGTCCGAATAGAGTCCGGCGCGTCAGGTCAGCCGAAATGCCGGGAACGAGATCCCGGCCCTTGACGTTCTCCTCGGGCCGCTCTTCAGCGACCTGCAACCCGTAGCGCAGTCGCAGTGCCGGCCACTCCTCCACCACCACACGCACACGCACCGGGGCGGACGCTGCCGCGCGTTCCAGCGGCTCTATGTCGATATCTACTCGTCTAAAGAGACCGCTTTCGAAGAGTCGGCGCCGGGCTTCCAGCCAGTCGGCCGTGCCGAGGCTGTCGCCGATCTTCAAGCGCAGCGTCCGCTTGACGACATCCTCATTGACCGATCGCACGCCGGAGATCGTGATGTCGCTGATGAACTGACGGGGACCCTCGTGGATCACGAACACGACATCGACTTTGCCGTCAGCTTCGCGAACGTCTTCGCGCGCATCGAACGACGCCGCACTGAATCCTTCCCGCCGATACCGCGCCTCCAGCCGCATTCGGGCCGTCCCCACTTCGTTGGCGCGATACGGCGCCCCTTCCTCGAGGCCCGCTTCGGCCCGCAACTGATCGAGGGGAAGGCTGTTGGCTCCCTCGAAGCTCACGACAGCGAACCGCAATTGCGGCCCCAATGTGACGGTCACGGGAACCGTGGCCATGGTTTCTTCAAAGACGGGGCTGCCGACGCTGACCGATGCCCGCGCGTAGCCTCGCGCCCGCAGCGCTTCAAGGAGGGCTCGCTCGTACTCCTGAGGGTTCGTCAGTGCCTGCGCTGCGTGTTCGCGATCGCCAATTTCTTTCAGCAGATCGGACCGCAACCGATCCTCCACGCCATCCAGGCGCACCTGTGTCCGCTCCGCGCGCGGCCCGGGCGTGACGTCGACCACCAGGGTGCGAGCCGACGAATCCCCCTCGACTCTGACCTCGACCTTTGGTTGATACGTTGCCTGACGGGCGAGCTCCCCGCGAACAATGCTCTCGGCCTCTTCGATAAGGAATCCTTCGAACACCGATTGCGTCCACGCCGTTTCGATCTCTTCCAGCGCCTTGGCCGAAAGGGTTACGCCGCTCGCCTGCACGCGCGTCTCCGGCCCCGCCTCGAGGATGTAGGTCAGCTCGACGCCGCCGGAGGCCTCGTCCCGGCGGGTCGTGATGCGCGCCGCCCAGTGCTGTCGCTCGTGGTAGAAACGTTCCAGCCGATCGCGATCTTCCTGCCACTCGATGAAGTCGAATCGATCCCCGTCCTTCATCTTGAGCCGATTCATCAGCTGCGCCTCGGGGAATAGCAGGTTTCCTTCCAAACGAATCGCCGACACACGAGGCTGCTTGACCTCCCGTGAAACATTCCCCGAGCGTATCGTGCTCGGCGTGTAACCAAACGTCACGTCGTGACGGAACTCGTACGATCGAAGCTCCTCATCGTCCTGGACGAAGCGCAGCGCGATTCGCCGAACCGGAAGGTAATCGAGAATCCAAGTCTGCGCGTTGCTCTCGACGAGGCTCTGAGAAAGCGTCACATCAACTTTCGATCCAAAGCTCTTGCCGAAGGTCACGCGCGATGTCGGATCCGTCTCTGATGCGAGATCGGCTGGATCGCGTGGATTCGTTTGGGCGCCGACGCGAAGCGTGTCGAGGCCGACGGCGCGGCCGGCGAATCCGAGCACGTCGCCGCTGAGATTGCCTAATACCTGCGCACCGATTTGGGTGGCCTGCTGTTCCCCGAGTTGTTCCATCTTTCGACCGGTCAGCAGCAACGCCGTCAAGTCCGTCTGCCCCAGCTCCGGATCGGAGGGCGACGTGAGCTCGGTCATCATCATGGCCGGCGTGCCCGTGATCGCAACGTCGATCTCCACGCCTGACACTCGTGTGCCGGCTGCGATGTTCAGAGTCGGCTCGATCATCGATGGGTTCACGAAATCGATCACGCCGCTCTTGACGATGTAGGTGTTACGTCCCAGAAAGAGCTGACCACCCTCCCTCAATTCCGCCCGCCCGGACAGTGCGGGCGCTGATGCGACGTTGATCACGCGAAGGTCGGCGCCGAGCTGAGCCTTCGCGACGTTGTTGTCGATCACCAGGTCCTCGTCACTCATCACGCGAACATCGAGCGCCAGCGACTGAAGAAATGGCGATGGTGGAGCACCGGTCGTCGTCCCGGAGCGCTGAAGGTTGTTGAGCACACCAGTCATGAGCGCGAGCGGCTCACGATATGCGCCTCGTCTGACGGTCACGACCCCACTGAGCCGATTGGCCGGCTCGCCATCCTTGACGGCCGTGGTCAACTCGAGCGAACTGTCGATTTCAGTCCGCAGCCCCTCGGGGAAGTTCATCGCCATCCCAGTTACGTTGGACGTGAACTGGCCGCTGAGCTCGGGCGTGTATCGAAGTTGACCCGAGCCGCTCAACTTTCCCCCGTTGACGGTCCCGCTGAGCGATGTGACGAACACGTTGCCCCGGGCCAGAACGGCGGTTCCATTCAGCTCGCTGGCGACCATGCGAGGCTGACGAAGACGAAGCTCGCCATTGGCCAATCGCACATCGCCATTGATTGTCGGGTCGGTGAGAGGACCGCTGACCGACAGACGCGTCGTGATCTGGCCGGCCGTGTTGACGCCACTCGCGCCGAGAAACGGCGTCAGCAGTCGAGCATCGAGTTTGCCGTCTGCCTGAATCGATGTCTGCCGATCGCTGAGGCGAACCTGACCGGTGACGTCGATCGATGTCCCCTCGCTCTCCCAGACCCAGCTCTGGATGCGGGCGATGCCGTCGCGTGCAACTACTCTCGTCGGCATCCGTTGTGTGACTGGCAGTTCCGCCACGCTCAGGTCGAGTCGGTCCAGCACGACATCGCCTTCGAGATCTTCGAGGTTCAAGGATGCGCTCGACATACTGAGCGTCGCATCGAGCGAGCCTCCCACCTGACTGATGATCGAGGCATCGACAAATGGCGCGAGTACGGCGGATGTGACGCCCACGGCTGTCGCGGTGAGGGTTGCGGTGCGATCGCTTGTAGCGTTCCCGCCGGTCAGCAACGCCAGCGGAGCGTTGCCGTTCGCCGTCACGTCGGCGCCGTGATATCTCCCGGTGAAATCACGCAGCTCGAGGCGTCCGTTTTCGACATGAGCTCGCACCTGCAGGTTTTCGACGGGGGCGAGATCGGATCGAGCCTGTACCATGCCCGGGCCGATTTCGAGGTCGGCCGCATACGCGGGCGACTCTAATGCGCCCGAGATTCGAGCGAGCAGGACGAGAGGACCCTTTCCAGCCGCGATTGGAGCCTCGGCTGTGTTGGAGTTCGGATTCGCAGCGACTGCCGCGGCGACCGCAACATCGTAGAGATCGCCGGTCAAAGTTGCGAGCAGCGCATCGGTTCTCCCTGTCTGCGGCTGAATCGATAGCGGAAGCGCGCCTGCTGCAGACAGAGTCGTTCGACCGACGGATGCTTCGAGCCGTTCGACTACGACGGTGCCATCGTCATAGCGCATCCGCGCCGGCTCTCGAAGCGACACCGGCAGTGTCTGTACGTGCCCATCCAACGTCGCGACTTCGAGAGAAGCGCGCCCGTTACGCCACTGCTCGATTGACCCCTCTGCCTCGAGCTGGACGTTGGCGGTTCCGTCGAGCATGACGGGCACGTCGATGCCGCTGATAGCCCG
>JBKPNV010000161.1:0-4174 GCA_046732795.1 Acidobacteriota bacterium | reverse complement strand
CTCCTGTTCCGCGCGAGGAAGCGGCTTCTCGGCTTGCTCGGCACGTCGGATATTCCGGGAGGGCGGCGATGACCGTGTCCGCGTGTCCGCGCGAACAAGACGTCATCAACGCCATCGTCCTTGGTCGTTGGCCGCACCAGTGCGACCAGACGCTGCACGCCCATGCGGCGGAATGCCGTGTATGCAAGGAGATTGTCGACGTAACCAGCGTCTTTCGGCTGGAACGCGAGCAACTGCGCAGCGAAATAAGCGTGCCTTCAGCCGGCCAGGTGTGGTGGCGCGCCGCGATTCGCACCAAGCTCGAAGCATCGGAGCAGGCGGCTCGCCCGCTCTCGTGGCTCTTTGGTGTGTCAGTGGCCTGCGTCATCGGGCTCTCGATCGCCGTCGTTGAGCTTCTCTGGTCGCCCATACAACGCGCGCTCAGCTCGGGATCCGGTTTCACGTGGGCGCCATCGTTCGGACTTGGCGAGCTCGCGCGACTGTTGCCAGGCCTCACAGAGCTGGCGTCGCTGACGTCGACTGGCGCGTTCGTGCTCCTCGGAGCAACTGCCTGCCTCGTGCTCGCTCCGCTCGCTCTTTACTTCGCGCTGTCCGACGAGTAACCCCGTTCCTTAATAGCGTTGTCGGCTTCCGACACTGTTTTAACAAGAATCGTCCGGCGACTGTCCTCTTTGCAGTGCGCCAATTTCAAGTCGTGCGCGAGCGGACTCTCGCTCTAAATCGCTGTGAACAGTGTTTTATTTCGATGAATGGAATGCAGTCGTTTGAGGAATCGCGAGTTGGAAGCTGGGAGTTAAGCGATCTGTCAGTGAGGAAGCCGGCTCGTCCAGGAGCTGGTGCCTGGCGCCATCATCGATCGCATCTCGAGAAGTTCGATCAGCGCGCCGCACCTGGACAGAACGCCATTGCATTCGAGCAGCGCTTGCCGCTCGATCGGCTCGAGCGCGAGGTATTGAGCAAGCGCGTTCACGAGGTCGTCGTCTGGTACGTTCGGTGAGAGCTTCGCATCGCTGCCACGGTGTTCCACGGCTGCCGCCAGCAGGTTCTCGAGACGCTGGCGGTGGCCGTGCATCACCGTCTTGTCTGCCTCGGTGACTGTTTCCGACAGCGCCTCGACGTGCGCGAGACGATAGAGCTTCCCGCCTTCTTCGCCAGTCATCCTGAACTTCTCGAGTCCCCTGAGCACGATATTGAACCGCCCATCGGTCAGTGGCTCCGAGTGCGTGATCAGCCCCGCGCATCCAATCGGGTACACGGGCGGCCGCCCTGCGTAATCAGCTTCGAATCCCGGCCGCAGCAGCACCATCCCGATAATGCGGTCGCTGGCCAGCGCGTCCTTGACCATTGCCCGATACCGCGGCTCGAAGATGTGGAGCGGCAGAAAGACGTTCGGAAAGAGGACGACGTTCGGGAGAGGGAAGATCGGGATCGTAGCTGGTAATGGCATCGCTGACTGGTGGATGGCTAGTGAATCGTTTTCGTCTTCCGATCCATGTAGTCCATCAGAACATACTGGCCGAGCGTGTAAGGCGTCGTGAAGTACGCCTTGCCTTTGCAGATGGCGGCAACACGTCGCACGAATGCGACGAGGTCGTGATCGCGCGCGAGCATGAACGTGTTGATCATGATGCCGGCCTTCTGGCAGGCGTTCACTTCGGCAAACGTCTCCGACACGATGAACGGGTCGAGCCCGAACGCGTTCTTGTAGATTTGCCCGTCGGGACGCGTGAGCGCCGACGGCTTGCCGTCCGTGATCATCACGATCTGCCGCATGTCCTTTTTCTGCCGCTCGAGAATCCGGCGCGCCAGCCGCAATCCTTCGCGTGTGTTGGTGTAGTAAGGACCCACACGCACGCGCCCGAGCTGCTTGAGGGGAATTTCCTCGGCCGAATCGTGAAACAGCACGGCACGCAGCGAATCGCCCGGATATTGCGTTCGAATCAGGTGGGAGAGGGCAAGCGCCACTCGCTTGGCAGGCGTGAAACGGTCCTCGCCGTACAGAATCATGCTGTGACTGCAGTCGAGCATGATTACCGTGGCGCAGGAACTCTGGTACTCGCTCTGCGCGACCATGAGATCCGGGTAATCAACTTCGATCACGCCTGGCCTCGGGATCCCTGAGCCGGGATCCGCCGGACGACTCGAATCCCCCGAACTGCGAATCCCGAATCCCGAGTCCCGAGTCCCGATCCGTCTGACAGCGTTGAGAATCGTGCTGCTGGGATCGATATTCAGCGTGTCGCCGAACTCGTATGGCTTGGGCGCGGCCGCGGTCTCGACGCCGGTGCTGAGATGCCGGGTGTCGTGCCGGCCGGTGTCGCTCCTTCCGATTGATCCGAGCAGGTCTCGGAGCGCGCGGTAGCCGAGAAAGTCGAGCGCCTTATCGGTGACTTCGAACTTGACCGGGGCCGCGGTATCGTCGAACCCGCCGCCCGCGCCTTGTCGCCGCTCGCGCTCCTGCTCGAGATCAGGGGCGCCCGACACGAACCCCTGCTCCATCATGCGCTCGATGATCTGTTGAACGAGTTCTTCGAGTTGCTGGCGCGCCTGCTCCTGGTCGGCGTCGGCTGGATCGCCAAGCAATTGTTGAAGGGCTTCTTCCGAGAGCATGCCGCCGCTGAAGAGCGCCTCGAGGATCGCATCGTGCAGCGCTTGCATCGTGCGATCTTCCTCGTCGCCTTGGCCGCCCCAGGGATTGTTGAAGCCGCTCGACAGCAACAGATCGGACAGCTTCGACACGAGATCGTCGATATCGATGTCGTCGAGCAGGTTGCCTGTGTACTTCGTGTAGCGGTATTTCACGGGGCACTCGCCAGTTAATTGTAGTATTTCTTGCGTCCGCCACCGGGGCCGCGCGTTTCCTCATCGAGGTTGACCTCGCGCGCCGGCTTGCGAACGGCAGACTCGGCGCCGTGGTAACCCCGCTCGTCGCTGCGCCCGATTTTCTTGGTCGCGTACAAACCTTCCAGCAGGAAATCGATACCCGACGCCAGCATCGGCTCGGACGCATTCAAGGGCACACCCGCCGAACGCGCGAGCTCGACGAGCCCCTGCACCTGCCGTGCGTGGCCCAGTACGTCTGCGGCGCTCATCGTGTCGCTGAGCTGCAGGCTGCCACCGAGGTCGAACCATTCGATGATCTGCCGCGTGTCGAGATGCGACAGAAACCCGTCGGCGACGTTCGCCACCGACGCGCGAATCAGATCGCGAGCGATGGCTTCGGCCCCCTTCAGCTCGCCTTCGTACTCCATTTCGAACTTGCCCGTGATCGAGGGCAGGGCAGCGTAGATGTCAGTGACGCGCGCGACGGCCACCTTCTCACCAGACGCCAGCGCTCGACGCTCTGCGTTGGACACGACGTTTTCCATCGCTGAGATGGGAAGACGTTGACTGACCCCCGATCGTTTGTCGACCCGACGATCCTGACGCGCCTGGAACGCGATCTCTTCGACGATCTCAGCGACATACGACGGAATCTCGGCGGTTGCGGTCGCGCCGTTTCTTGCCAGCCACGCCTCCTGCGCCGTAATCGCCATCGCATCGGCGCGTCCCGTCGGATAGTGCGTGCGAATCTCGGACCCGATGCGATCTTTGAGCGGCGTGATGATCTTTCCGCGCGCCGTGTAGTCTTCCGGGTTGGCGGTGAACGCGATCAGAAGATCGAGCGGCAGGCGAATGGGATACCCCTTGATCTGGACGTCGCCCTCCTGAAGGATGTTGAAGAGTCCGACCTGAATCTTGCCAGCCAGGTCCGGCAGCTCGTTGATCGCAAAGATGCCGCGGTTGGCTCGTGGCAACAATCCGTAGTGCATGGTCAGCTCGCTCGAGAGCTGCAATCCCGAGCGCGCGGCTTTGATCGGATCGATATCTCCAACCATGTCGGCAATCGTCACGTCGGGCGTAGCCAGCTTCTCGACGTAGCGCAAGTCGCGTGACAGCCACGCGATTGGCAGACGATCACCTTCCGTCGCGATGCGCTGGCGGCAGGCGCCACAGAGTGGCTCCAGCGGATCGTCGTTGATCTCGCAACCCGGAACGACGGGAATGGTCTCGTCGAGGAGCGTGGTCAGCGCACGGAGCAAGCGGGTCTTGGCCTGACCACGCAGGCCGAGGAGGATGAAGTTGTGCTGCGAGAGCAGCGCGTTGACCATCTGGGGCACGACGCTGTCGTCGT
>JBKPNV010000160.1:0-5116 GCA_046732795.1 Acidobacteriota bacterium | reverse complement strand
GCGGGGTGATCCGTCCAGACCTGCACTCCCGACCAGCTGTCGCCCCCGATCGTGAGAGGGACATACGCGACGCGTCCCAGGCCGCCCATGCATAACTCAGCCAGCATCAATCCGGCCTCGAGTCCGCCCGGCACGTTGACGCCCGCATCGATCACGCGCGCTCCAGACGGAAGGGTCTGAAGGCCCATGCGGAGATCGTACGCGCGCGCCGCATATCGATTGGCGATCGCCCACGCCCGCTCGTTCATCCCAAGATCACTCACGGCCCCTCCGCCTGCTTGACATCGGCACGCAGATCACGAAGATACACACACGGAGATCACGAAAGTCACGAAGACCCCGAAGACTATGACACGGCTTGCGTGCGCACTGCTTCTCATCGGCGCGGGACTGCTGCCACTCACTGCGCAAACACCGGTATCGAGTGGCCCTCTGCTCTTCGAAGGAGCCCGCCTGATCGCGGGCGACGGCCGCCCGGCCGTCGAGAACTCGGCATTCCTCGTCGAAGGATCCCGCATCACGCAAGTCGGGACACGAGGCTCTGTGAAACAGCCGCCAGGGAGTACTGTCGTCGATCTCCAGGGCAAGACGGTGATGCCGGCGCTCATCGATGCGCACAGTCATCTCGGATACACCGACGTACGCACCGGCGACACATCGTCGACGCACTACACGCGCGAGAACCTCCTCGATCATCTGCGCCGGTATGCGTACTACGGCATCGCGGCCACGCTCAGCATGGGGCTCGACCGCGGTGAGCTGCCGTACGAGCTACGGGCGAAGCCGGTCGATGGCACATCGCTGTTCCTCACCGCGGGACGCGGCATCGCCATGCCGAACGCGGGTCCCAACGCGTTGTATTGGCGAGATGCACCGTACGGCGTCACCACGGAGGCTGAAGGGCGTCAAGCGGTGCGCGAGTTGGCCGCGAAGAAAGTCGACTTCGTCAAGATCTGGGTCGACGATCGGAACAAGACCGTGACGCCGCTTCCGCCGTCGCTCTATCGACCGATCATCCAGGAGGCGCACGCCCAGGGGCTTCGTGTCATCGCGCACGTTTACTACCTGGCGGACGCCAAGGAGCTGCTGCGGGCCGGCATCGACGGGTTCGCGCACGGGATCCGCGACCTCGAAGTGGACGACGAGATCATGGCGTTGTTCAAAGCGCGGCCTCAGTTCTTTCTGATCCCGAACCTGCCCGACACGCCGCCCTTCGGCAACGATCTCGTGTGGCTCAGCGAGACACTCCCGTCGGCGCAAATCGAAGCGCTGAAGCGAGCCGCCGCGACGACGCCCTCGAGACCGCGGCTGTTCGACGTGCAGGCGCGCAGCCTGAAAAAGCTCGTGGCGGCCGGTGTGCGCATCGCCTTCGGAACAGACGCCGGGATCGGAGCGCCGTACGGTTGGTCAGCACATGCCGAGATCGCCGATATGGTCGCGGCGGGCATGACGCCGGCGCAGGTCATCGTCGCTGCGACGCGCACATCGGCTGAAGTGTTGCGCCTCGATCAGCTCGGCACGATTGCCGCCGGCAAAAGCGCCGATTTCATCGTGCTGAACGCCAATCCCCTCGACGACATCATGAACACGAGGCGAATCGCGCAGGTCTACCTGCGCGGACAGCAGATCGATCGGGCCTCGTTGAGCCAGAGCTGGAGCCGAAACTGACCGGCCACGAATTCACGAAGGAAGGCCACGCAGATCGCGAAGGGGAGGCCACGCAGGCACGAAGACTACGGTGGAACGTCGCCGAAGGGGCGGCCTCCCTTCAGAAATTTCACCACGATGTCGTTGAAGAGCGCCGGCTGTTCCCAGGCGATCGAATGGCCGGCATCGGGAACAGTCGCCCACTGCGCACCTTTGACGTGGCGCGCCCATAGCTTCATGAGTCCTGGCGGCGCGAGCAGATCGGCGTCCGCGGCCATAACGAGCGTTCGCGTCGTGATCGTCGCGAGCTTGGCGAAGGTGTTCGGTGAGCTCAATGGTTGCGCTGGAGCGTTCTGTTGGCGCGCATGCTCTTCGATCTCGAGCCACCGTTTCGTACCGTCGGGGTTGCCGCCGCGATACGAAGGACCGACTTCGCGGAAGTGCGCCGGCAATCCTCGGATGCCGGGGATTTCGAGTCGGGCGATGACGTCCTGTACTGCTTTGTCGGTGACCGATCCGGTGCTGGCCGCGACGATGAGGCTCGACAATCGTTCGGGGTGACTTGCCGCGTAGTCGAGAGCGACGAACCCGCCACCGGCGACGCCGACCAGATGGAATCGCCGGAGCGACAGGAAATCGGCGAGCGCATGCAGATCGTCGGACGTGTGTCCCGGCTGTGGACCGGTTGCTGGATCGGCCTGGCTGCGCCCCCACCCACGCCGATCGAAAGCGATCACGCGGTAGCCGGCTCGGCCGAGCGGTTCGATCTGAGGTTCCCAGCTCTCGCTGGTTCCTGTATTCGCGTGCAGCAGCACGACTGGTTCGCCGTTCCCGCCGCTATCCGTGAACCACAGGCGAACCCCCGGCAACGACGCCAGTTCGTGACGAGGCGTCGGGGAGCTGCTGGACGGCTGTCGATCGGCGCCGACCAAGACAGTCGCAGTCAGGACGATTAGAGCGGTCTGCGAGAAACGCACGGTCGGCGAAGTCTAGCATCGAGGCGACGGCAGATTTCGTTCTGTCCCGCCGGCTTGTCCGCCATAGCGCAGCGCAACGGTGGAAGTACCGAACGTGCGACCGCGGACTTGTCCCGCCGGAGCACCGAAGGTGCGAAGCCGGACATATAATCCGTCGCACATCGGGGGTATGACGATGAAGAGATTCAGCGCGAAGGCGGGTCTAAAGACCCGTCTCTATTTGGCAGCGTTTGCGGTGCTGCTGCACAGCACCGGGGTCTTCGCCGAGGAGATCAAGGTGCTGTCGTCAGTGGGCATCAAGGCAGTCATCGATGAACTGGCGCCGCAGTTCGAGAAGGCCACGAAGCACAAGGTCACCACGGTGTTCGGTCTGGCCGGCGCGCACAAGACCAGCATCGATGGGGGCGCGCCGTTCGATGTTGCCATCCTGACGCCGCCGCTGCTCGACGATCTGATTGCGAAGGGGCGCGTCTCGTCGAAGTCGAATGTCGCACGTACCGGGCTCGGGCTGATGATCAAGGCGGGAACACACAAGCCGGATGTCAGCACCGTTGACGCGTTCAAGCGGACGCTGCTCGCGGCGAAGTCGATCACGTTCGCGTCCGCCGGGGCAAGCGGCATCGCCTTCCTCGCGACCGCCAAGCAGCTCGGCATCGCTGACACGATCAAAACGAAACCCGCGGCGTCGGGTGACGAGGTCAATGCCAACGTCCTGAGCGGCGCGTCCGATCTGGCCGTCCTGCCGGTGAGCGAGATTCTGCCAGTGAAGGGCGCCGAGCTCGGCGGTGTGTTTCCGGCCGACGTGCAGACCTACGTGATCATGGCCGCTGGCGTAAACGCCAAGGCGTCAGGAACGGCGGCGAAGGACTTCGTCGCATTCCTCATGTCGCCGGCCAACAACGGTGTGATCAAAACGAAAGGAATGGAAAGACTCCCATGAAGCGAATCGCGCTCGCCCTCGTTTGCAGCGTGGGCCTGCTCACGACGGCGACAGCCGCCAACACCTACAGCGTCGTCGCAGACTGGCTGAAGCTCCCGCCCGGCCGCGAGCAGCTCGGCAACCAGCACGGCGACATAGCCGTCAGCTCCGCTGGCGAGGTGTATGTCAGCGTGCAGGATCCGGCCGCGGGACTGCAGGTCTTCTCGCCCGACGGGACGTTCCTGCGCAACGTGCCCGGCGCGCCCAGCGACTTCCACGGCTTCGTCATCCGCAAGGAGGCCGATGGCGAGTTCCTATACGGCGCGACGCTGCGCGGGCAGACGATCGTCAAAATGACGCTCGACGGCACCATCATCTTCACGATCGGCTCGTCGGCCATCCCCGATCAGTACAAGATCAGAAACGCACGCAGCAATCAGCTTGCAGTGTTGCTGACAGGACTCGACGTGGCGCCCAACGGTGACCTCTACGTCACCGACGGCTACGCGAGCGACTACATCCATCGCTTCGACAAGACCGGGAAGTACATCGCGTCGTTCGGCGGCAAGCAGCCGCCATACAGCTTCAACACGTTGCACAAGCTCGCCATCGATACCAGGTTCCAGCCGGCGCGCATCATCGCGTGCGATCGCGCCAACAACCGGGTCGTGCACCTGTCGCTCGATGGCTCGTTTCTGGGCGTCGTCGCGCAGGACCTGAAGTTGCCCGCGGCCATCGTAATTGATGGCGACAACGCGATCGTCGGCGAACTGAACGGGCGCGTGACCGTGCTCGACAAGACCGGTGCGGTGGTCACGCGGATCGGCGCCAACACCGAGCAGGGGACCGGGACGAACAAGATTCCGCCGGCGCAGTGGCGTCCGGGCTTCGTGCTGTCGCCGCACGGTGTCGCCCTCAACGCGCACGGCGATCTCTTCGTCTCGGAGTTCAGCGCGTTCGGCCGTGTCCATCGGTTCAATAGACAGTGACTCGGCGCTCGGGACTCGGGATCCGGGATCCGGGACTCGGGGCTCGGGATGCGGGACTCGGCACCCGCAACTCGCGATCGGGATCAGCGGTGCGAGACCGTGTGTCCGGAGCAAGACCGTAGGAACTGTATTCGGACAAGTCGTTGCCACGGCGGCGAATGCTGAGGTGCCTGAATCAAGATCGGTCTTGCGGAGTGACATACGGTGTCGCACCGCGTCGACAGCGCGGATCCGGGACTCGGGATTCGGACGAGATCAGCTGTGCGAGACCGTGTGTCCGGAGCAAGACCGTAGGAAGTGTATTCGCACAACTCGGTGCCACGGCGACGAATGCTGAGGTGCCTGAATCAAGATGGGTCTTGCGGAGTGACATACGGTGTCGCATCGCGTCGACAGCGTGGATCCGCGACTCGGGATCCGGGACTCGGGACGAGATCAGCTGTGCGAGACCGTGTCTCCGGAGCAAGACCGTGGGAAGTGTATTCGCACAGCTCGTTGCCACGTCGGCGAATGCTGAGGTGCCTGAATCAAGATCGGTCTTGCGGAGTGACATACGGTGTCGTACCGCGTCGACAGCGCGGATC
>JBKPNV010000159.1:0-5075 GCA_046732795.1 Acidobacteriota bacterium | reverse complement strand
GCGCCGTTGGCGGCACGGCAGCCGCGAGTGTCGTCGCGCTGGTCGGACCCACGTAACCGGAGGTGCCGCTGGTGTTGTAGGCACGGACCCGATACCAGTATTGCGTGGCCGCCGTCAGCCCGGTGTTCGGGTAGCTGGTGACGTTGGCGCCGACGGTGGCGATCTCGGTGAACGTGGTCCCATCGGGCGACCGCTCGATGCGGAAGCCGGACTCGTCGCTCGCGTTGTCCGTCCAACCCAGATTGATCTGGCTGCTCGAGACCGCGCTCGCCGTCAGATTCGTCGGCGCTGTTAGCAACACGGTGGCGGCGAGCGTCGTCGCGCTGGTCGGCCCGGCGTAACTGGACGTGCCGGTGGTGTTGTAGGCACGGACCCGATACCAGTATTGCGTCGCCGCCGTCAGCCCGGTGCTCGCGTAGGTGGTGACGTTGGCACCGACGGTGGCGATCTCGGCGAACGTGGTTCCATCGGGCGACCGCTCGATACGGAAGCCCGACTCGTTGTTCGCGCCGTCAGTCCAACTCAGATTGATCTGGCTGCTCGAGGCCGCGCTCGCCGTCAGATTCGTCGGCGCCGTTGGCGGCGAATTCACGACGTCGGCGCTGAGACGAACGATTGGAGCGACAGATGGCACGCCGGCGCCGTTCAACAGGAACAGCATGTAATGGCCCGGCGGTGCAATCTCGCCGGCAGACGGTGGTGTAACCGTCAGTCGGCCGGCGCCGGCTGAAAATGCCAGCCGAACGAACCGCTGGTTCATGTTGTTCGTGTGGGTGACGGTGGACAAGCGCACGAGCGTGACGGCCGTGATCGACGCGGCGTCCGGCGTTTGGAGCACGAACGGTTGCCCATAGGTGATGTTCGCAGGTGGCGACGTCACGGTCGGCCTCGACCCCTTGAACAAGTAGGGCGGCGAAAACAGTTCGGCGTTATGCGCATTGATATCGCCGCCCGCCGACAGCACGCGACCATCGGGCAACAGCAGAGCGGTCGAATGATAGCCGCGATATCGAGGACCCGTGGCGAGCTGCGTGAACGAGTTGGTCGAGGGGTCCCAGAGCTCGCCGTTCAGCACCGCTCCAGCCGCGTTGTCGAACCCCGGAGCACTGCTGCCGCCGGTCACCAGGACGGTGCCGTCCGGAAGAACGGTCGCATTGAGCTGACGTCGTGGCAAATTCATTGCTCCCGCCGATTGCCACTGGGTCGACGGATTATTCAGATCGATCTTCTCAGCTGAGGCGACCGGCGGATCGGCGCCACCGACCAGCAGCACCTTGCCGGGTTCGTACATGACGGCGGTACCGTACCCGCGGAATGGAACACTGTTGCTTGCGCCGTCGGTCCATCTCCCAGTGCCGCTGGTGTCGAGATACCGCGCCCTCTGCTGCGGTCCCGGGTTGAACACCCGGCCGTCGGGCGCCAGAAACATCATCGGATAGAGATCCATCTGGATCTGGGCGTCAGTGAGGTCTCGCCAGTTTCCATCCGTCCACACCTGCGGCAGACGATTGACGCCGAAGGTGTTGTCGACATCACCGGAAACGACCAGCACGCTTCCGTCGGCGAGCATGGTTGTGGTCGGGTACCAACGCCCCGCGTTCATGTCCGGCTGTCGGGACCATGTGCTCGTGACGGGGTCATAGGTGCTCACATGGTTCAGGCCCACGTTGTTGCTGATATGACCGCCCGCGAGGAACAGACGACCATTCGCGAGCAGCGTGAGCCCCGAGCAGAAGGGGTTGTAGCCGATTTTGGCAATTGCGGTGAAGGTCGACGTCGAAGAGTCCCACACGTGCGGATCGTCCGAATACCCGTAGAGCATCACCCTGCCCGTCGGAAGCAGCGCCGCGTGGACCGCAACCTCTGGCCAATCCTGCAGCGCGGACCAGGACCCGACCTGTGTGGGATCCGGCGGGTTCGTTACCGCTGGCCCCTTTGAATCACAGTGCTTAGCCGTATTGGGGGCCGGATCGCCGAAAACCGCATTCGTACAGGGGATCCCGTCCGTAGCGGTGTCGTAGGTGTAGAGTCCGTTGGCGCCATACCGGACATCCCTCGTTCCGGTGAATGCGCAGGTTTCGTTCTCATTCGCACAGAACACCCAGTCCGCGGGCGGCGGCGGGGGCGGCGGTGGCGGGGCCAGCGTCTCCGTGGAATCGCAGTGCTTAGCCATGTTGGGCGCCGGGTCGCCGAAGACCGCATTGGTACAGGGGGTGCCATCGGTCGCATTAAGGTAAGCGTAGAGCCCAGTTGCGCCATACCGGACCTGCCTGGTGCCGGTGAAGCCGCAGGTTTCGTTCTCATTCGCACAGAACACCCATCCGCCGGGCTCTTGAGCGTGCACGACCCGCATCCAGACGGCGATCGATCCGGCAAGGCCCACGATCGAAGTCAGGGTCGCTATCAGAACGTGTCGGCGTACAACTCGCGACATCGGCAGCCAGCCTCGATTCCAGTATGGCGTCTAGTTCAGATCAGTATCAGTTCTCGCCCAAAGTTGCTGCGACCAGCACAGTGCGTACCTGCTGGATCGGTCGCAATACTGCACGAATGTGTGGAGCGGATGGTCGTGGCGCCAGAACGATTTCGCCACCGTTGCCGAACCACGAGCGTTACTGAGATCGGGTGTGAGTGAGCAAATGGGCCCGCGATTGGCCGCGTGCCCAGACTGTACCCGACCTATCTGCTGGGCGAGTTCGTGTGAGACATATTGTTTGATCCCAAATCTTACCGCGTGACACCATCTCTCGTTCGACGCAGGATTGTCAAGACGCAGCCCAGCCTCTGTTTTTCTGCGTCACGCGATCGCGCTCGCCGTGGACGCGTACAAGCCGAAGAAGAGTTCTGAATCAGGACCGCGGGGAACTGGGGGGAGTCACGGGAAGAGTGAGCGCAAATGTGCTTCCTACACCCTCGGTGGACTCGACGTCGACCGCTCCACCCAGCGTCCTGACGCAATCTTCGACAATCGAGAGGCCGAGGCCCAAGCCGCTGATCTCGTCTCGCTCCGGGTGGGCTCGAGTGAAGCGACGAAAGATCGAGCCAAGGGCTTCTTGCGGAATGCCGAGACCGTTGTCGCGCACGACGATCAGGCGGCGGTCACAATCATTCTCCTGGCCGGTGACTTCTACGTAGCGGACAGCTTTTGAAGGGTCGCAGTACTTGATCGCATTCGAGAGCAGATTGACAAATACCAACTCCAGACGCCCCACGTCGACAGCGAGCTTCGGCAGGTCGTGCGACACACGAATCTCGACGCCCCGAGCCTCGGCCATCTCGCGCAGTTGACGCGCCGCCTCCTCCACAACCGTCGACACGTCGACGGCCTGAACGACTGCGTTGTCGTGGCTTGGCTCGATCCGGGCGACGGCTTCGAGCTTGTGAGTCAAATCGATGAGATGAGTAACGTTCCGTTGCAACACCTCGATCGTACGCCGTGCTGACGATGGGTCTAAATCTGTCTGGCTGAGCAGAGTGGTGCCGGTGTGTAAGGCACTCAGAGGCTGTCGCCATTCATGTGCGGCCATTCGAGTGAATTGCTCGAGGCGCTCATTTTGTTCGGCGATCGTTCGAGTGTAAAGCGTCACAAATGATTCGACCGTGGACTGCGACAGGACATTGACCGCCTGGTGCAGCTTCGACACGACGATTGCGCTCTCGGCTGGAGAGGGCGTTACGTCCAGCCGCGCCATCTCGTCCAGCACAAACGTCACGAGAATCCCGCTCAGGACCTGGTACTCACGGAGTAGTTGATGGAGAGAGGCCTGTTGTGCGTGGCGGAGCGCACCCAGTTCCTGCGCCTTCTCGATAATGGCGGTGTTCGACGCGATCGCGTCCTCCTCGGGATGCTGCAGACACGCGCTGATCTCGGCGATCAACGCTGGGATATGGTCCAGCAGGCTATCGGTTGGGAAGATATCGCGAGCATCCACCGGCAGAAGATGCAGCAGCCGCTCAAACCACCGTGAAGCCAGAGCGCGATGCTCCGCACGCATCCGTTCCGCAATAAGGCCGCTGAATTGCGGGCTGATCATGAACTGGGTCACTCGGGACACTCCCGCACGATGGCGCAACGCCTGAGTATACTCGCTCGCCGTCGAGTCTGTGATTGTCGAAGAGTCGTTCTGGAACGCGCAGAACTCCACTTCGATGTCGACAGTCGCGTGCGAGTCCTTGCGATACGTCCGACAGGGGTTCCACAAGAGCGGTGAGAAGGTGGGCTCGCAGAAGTGCAGCCTTTCAGCGATTGACTGGCCGCGTGGCCAGAAGCTGTTGGGATAGCTCCTGAATCGCCGCGTCTGCGGGCGCGAGGCGCGCGGCTTCTTCGACGTGCGCAATCGCCTCGTCGAGCCGGCCGGCGTGGGCGAGCGCGACCGCTAAATTGCGATGCGCCGACGCGTGCTGGGGTTGCGCATCGACGACACGCTGCAGGGCCACGATGGCTTCCGCGAGCTGACCAGCATTGACGGCCGAAATCCCGAGGTTTGTCAGCGCGCCCTCGTGAGCGGGCTCATACGTCAGGAACCGCCGATACGACTGCTGCGCATCGGCAAACTCGCTGCGCTGAAAGTAGATGTCGCCGAGTGCAAGATACGCCCGCGCGTAGTCCGGCCGGCGGGCGATCAGCTCCAGCAGGAGATCTCTGGCCTCACTCGAACGCCCAAGTTTCCCGAGCGCTACAGCCGCCAATACGCGCGCGTTCGCCTCCGCGTCCGAGCCGGCAGCGGCGGTTCGATCGAGGTACGCCTGCAGCTCGACGACCGCTTCGTCGAAACGACCCTGCTCGAAGAGCGACTGCCCGATCGCGCCGCGCATTTCAGGGTGCTCCGTGAGCGTGGCGCGCAGATGCTCGATTGCCTCGTTGCCTTTGCCGATCTGCCGAAGCGAGGTCGCCAGATTGCGGTGTGCAATGGCCGAAGGCCAGCGGTTGAGCGTCGAGCGCCAGAGTCCTTCGGCCGTGGCGTACTCGGTGTTTCGCTGCATCGTCAGCACTGCCAGCAGCATGCAGACGGCGATCGGGGTCATCGCGCCGACAAGCCGCCGCCACACTGGCGCCAGTTCAGCGGCGTCGTCCT
>JBKPNV010000158.1:0-11729 GCA_046732795.1 Acidobacteriota bacterium | reverse complement strand
AGGACATCTGGTTCCCGTTGATCGCCTCGCACCTGGGCCGGCTCGGCGCGCAGTTGCTCCTGGTTCCGAACGGCTCGCCCTTCGAAGTGGGGAAATTTCACCAGCGTCTCGCGCTGGCGCGTGAGCGTGTGATCGAGACCCGAATTCCGCTGGTCTACGTCAACCAGGTGGGCGGCCAGGACGAGCTGGTGTTCGACGGCGGATCGTTTGTCATCAACGGTGACGGCACGTTTGCGCGCCAGCTACCGATGTTTCAGGAAGCCCTCGTGCCGACACGATGGCGTCGCGAACACGGCGCGCTCGTCTGTGATGGCGCAGATAACGGTCGCGAACCTTCACGGCTCAGCGCGATCTACAGCGCCATGATGCTTGGTCTGCGCGACTACGTCGTCAAGAATCGCTTTCCCGGTGTGGTGCTCGGGATGTCAGGCGGGATTGACTCGGCGCTGACGGCTGCGGTCGCCGTCGACGCGCTCGGACACGATCGCGTGCGCGGGGTGCGCCTGCCCTCCCGCTTCACGAGCCGGGAGAGCCTGGACGACGCGGCCGAGTCTGGCCGCCTGCTCGGAATGCGACTCGAGACGATTGAGATCGGATCGACGGTGTCGGCTGCAGAGTCGACGCTCGCGGATGCGTTCCGTGGCCGCGCGCGCGACGTCACCGAAGAGAACCTGCAGGCGCGAGTTCGTGGCTTGTTGCTCATGGGTCTCTCGAACAAGTTCGGAGAGATGCTCGTGACCACGGGCAACAAGTCCGAGATGTCGGTCGGCTACGCCACGCTCTATGGCGATATGTGCGGCGGCTACTCCGTGCTCAAGGATATTTACAAGACCGAGGTCTACGAGCTCGCGCGCTGGCGCAACGAGAATGTTCCTGTCGGTGCGCTTGGACCCACAGGGCGCGTGATTCCGGAATCCTCCATCACCAAGGCGCCCACTGCGGAACTACGCCCGAACCAGACCGATCAGGACTCTCTGCCGCCGTATGAGGTGCTGGATGCCATCCTCAATGGCCTCGTCGAAGAGGAACAGAGTGTCGACGAGATCGTCTCCCGTGGATTCGCCCGCGAAATCGTCGTGCGTGTTCAACATCTGCTCTATCTGGCGGAGTACAAGCGGCGGCAGGCTCCCCCGGGAGTCAAGATCACGAGCAAGAGCTTTGGCCGCGATCGTCGCTATCCGATCACAAACGGTTTCCGGGAGCGCAATAGTTAGCGCCCCACTGTTCAGATTTACGAAGTCTACAATCGCGCGGCCGTCGCCAGCTTCGCGGCAAGCAGCGTCGCTTCGATCATGCTGGATGGATCGGCGACGTCTTTCCCGGCGATGTCGAACGCGGTGCCATGGTCGACCGAGGTGCGGATGATCGGTAAGCCGAGCGTGACGTTCACCGCCCGCCCGAACGCGAGGAGCTTTACTGGAATCAATCCCTGATCGTGATAGCAGGCGATCACCGCATCGAACTCGCCTCGCACAGCGCGCCCGAAGACAGTATCCGCCGGGTACGGACCGTCGATCCGTACCCCGCGTTTCTGCGCCGTTTCGATGGCCGGCCGTAACACCTTCCGTTCTTCGTGACCCAACAGACCTTCCTCGCCTGCATGCGGGTTGAGGCCCGCCACCGCAAGCCGCGGCTTCTCCAGACCGAAACGCGGCAGCTCCCGCGCCGAGAGGCCGATGATGTCGTCCATCAACTCGCGTGTGAGCGCGTTCGCCACTGAAGCCAGCGGGATGTGAATCGTCGCCAGCACGACCTTCAGCGGCTCCGACCAGAACATCATCGCAACACGACTGCTGCCAGTCAGATGCGCCAGCAGATCGGTGTGCCCTTTCCACGGCAGGCCAGCCATGGCAAAAGCGAGCTTGTTCACGGGTGCCGTCGCAATTGCGGCCACGACTCCAGCGCGCGCGTCGTCGACCGCCGAGCACAGCGTCTCGTAGGCGGCACGACCCGCTTCCGCTGAGAGCTCGCCCGGCTTGAAGGTCGAGCCCACCGGCGGGCCATACACGATCGGCTCGCACACCTTGCGGACGCGCGAATCGTCAGCTGCCTTCCGAGCGATCTCAGGTCCGATGCCGTTCGGATCGCCGCAGGTGATGGCGATGCGAGGCTTCATTCGGCGACCATTATCGCCCGCGGGATGATTGTGATTTCACGACGGTGTAGCGGCGAGTCTTCCGACCCACCGTCGAGCTGGCGGCTCGATCGAGGCGGGCCCATCAATCTCTACAACGCCAGCATCTGTTGGCGGGAGAAGCCGGGCCGCCGTCGACACAGGATTCAAACTCAGGTATTCGAAACGGCACTCACATAGTGATCGGTGCCATTCCTGTACGCCGGCATGGCATCACGACAAGTGGACCAAGAGGTGCCAGATTCTTGAAGTCGGTCCCGAGTCTAATCACCTGCTCGAACTAGTCGAAATGAGACCGGCGGGACGTCCAAATGCATCCGGTGTGAGGGTACGCGATGCAACCGTACCGAAAGGACGGCCTCCAGCCAGGTACTCGTACGAGACCCCGATTCTTTCTCGTCAGGTCCAGCGGTATGGGCGCGATGTCGAACCTATCTGCACTTCGCTTTTCCGCTGGTTTCCTTGCCCCTGGAGCACCGGCACGTACGCCGCAACGCCCAGACACATTCCGGCCAGCAGCATCGCAACCGTAGTCTTCCGCCGGTCATGGGATCGTCCTTTTGACGAACTCGGCGAGGGAAGAGCGCGATTGTACGCCCGCCAATAGTTGGGTCGACAACAAATCGGGGCGTGAGCATCCTGAACGGGAGGTGACTGAATTCTGGCGAAGCCTACAGTTGCAGGACGACCCAATCAGCGACGACCTTCGGGCTCGCGTTGCGCTCGAGGGCCACCAATGCCTCGTCGACCGCGACGTAGGCTTTCAGGCTTCGTTTGTGATTGAAGGTGCCGGTTAGCTTCTCGAGTTGTGATTCGAGGTCGCCATTGGCCAGCGTGCGACGGTCGGCGCTCGTCGAGAGAATCTCGAGATCGCGCAGCAGCGAACCCAAGGCACGCAGGCACGTCGCCATCTGCTCCCGATCGCTCGCGGTCGTTCCTTTGGCGCCGCTCAGGTCCTTGACGACGTCGAGCCGGCGAGCGGGATCGTCAGTCTTCGCAGCCTGCTGCAGCAGTCGGCGAGCATCCTCTCTCGCGTCCGCCAGACCTGATGAATCAGCGGCCAGGGCACGACCGACGCTGCCGTCGGCATCCGCCGCTGCCGCGCGCGCATCGGCATCCGAATAACGATGATCGCGCACCAGCACGTGTGCGACTTCGGCAGCAGACAGCGGCCCGAATCTGAGGCGAGGGCATCGCGATCGCACGGTTGGCAGCAGCGCGTCGGGCAACGATGACACGAGCACGAAGATCGAGGCCGGCGGCATCTCCTCGAGTGTCTTGAGCAGTGCGTTCTGGGCCGCATCCACGAGGGCATCGGCTTCGTTGATGATCACCACGCGACGCCGCCCCTCGAATGGCCGGTACCCTGCGCGATCGACGACGTCACGGACCGCTTCGATCTTGATCGAACCCATATCGCCAGGCTCGATCACGATGATGTCAGGATGGACGCCGCGCTCGATGCGACGGCACGACGCGCACGTGCCGCAGGCGTCGCGTTCGAATTCGTCTGTCGCGCGAGGCTCGAGGCAATTCACCGCACGCGCGATCGCCAGCGCGACGCGACGTTTGCCAACACCCGCAGGACCGGCCAGCAGTAATGCCGGCGGCAGCGTGTCACGCGCAATCGCGCGAGATAGCAATGTCAACAGGCGCCGATGGCCGATCACAGAACCGAACATGGAACTTCAAACAGAGAACCTGGAACAGAGAACAAGAACCGAGAACCGAGAACCTGGACCTGAGAACCTGAACACAGAACACGAACCCGGAACTCGGAACCCGGAACTGGGCACTGCAGGTTCTTTGACAGTCTATTTCTTGCTATTTCTTGCCGCCACCGAAGACTCGCGACCAGAATCCGCGTTTCTTCTGCTGCTCCGGTTCCGCCTGCGCCGGCGCCGGCGCGGGCGGAGCGGCCTCAGCCGTGTGCGCAGGCTGTTGGGGTGTGACTGTCTCGGTCGGAGACGATGCCCGACCTGGAGAAATAAGCGCAGCGAGTGCTTTGAACGGATTCGTGGCAAGCCGCCGGTGAATCGGACACAACTCGGTCGGCTCGGTTCCCTCCACGAAATACTCGTTGTACACCGTCGACTCGTTCGTCACGCGCCCATTCTTGTCCGTCACGCTCTCATGACACGAGTCGGTCGCCAACTTCCCACTGAGGCGGCATATCGTCGCCGACGTGATACGCGCGGGTGTACTGAACCATTCAGGACGATCCTTGGCTGTGGCTCCCGCCATGAAGCGTCCCCAGACCGGGACTGCGAGGACTGAGGCGTATCCGCCGCCAATGATGGTGCGAGGTTGGTCGTACCCGACCCAGACACCCGCTGCCAGCCGCGGCGTGAAGCCCACAAACCACGCGTCGTGGTAATCGTTCGTCGTGCCAGTCTTCCCAGCGGCCGGCAGACGGAAGCCGACGCTGCGCGCGGCGGCTCCGGTGCCCGCGTTGACGACGTCGGCCATCATGTTCGACATCAGAAAGGCCGTCTGCTCGCTCACCGCGCGGTGTGGTTCCTGCTGGGCCGTATAGAGCACCTCGCCCTGTGTGGTCTCCACGCGCCGCACGAGCATCGGCGTTTGAACCATCCCGCCATTGGCGAAGGCCGCGTAGGCGGCGGTCATGGACGAGAGCGTCACCTCTCCGGATCCGAGTGCGAGCGAGGGCACGTTCGGGACAGAACCGACACCAAGGCGTTTGGCGTAGTCCACGGTTACCGGAATGCCCACATCCTCGAGCATGCGCACCGCTGCTCGATTGCTCGACGTCTTCAGCGCCGCGCGCATCGTCATCGACGAGCCTTCGCTATGTTCGTCCTCAGGGACCCATTCGCCCTGCAGCGTCATGATCGGGTCGTCGAGATTGGTGATGACGGTGCCCGGCGTGAATCCCTGCTCGAGCGCGGCGGCGTAGACGAAGGGCTTGAATGCCGAGCCCGGCTGGCGCTTGGCCTGGGTGGCCCGGTTGAAGTTGCTCTTTTCGAAATCACGGCCGCCGACCATCGCCCGCACTTCACCGGTGCGCGGGTCCAATGCCACGAGCGCCGCCTGAAGCGGATTCGATGGGTCGTCGTCCTTGCGACGTTGCCGCTTCTCGATCTCCGCGATGCCGCGGGCGACCTCGGCTTCGGCTTCTTTCTGCATGTCGAGGTCAATGGTGGTGTAGACCTTCAAACCACCCTGGTAGACGCGCTCCCATCCAAAGCGTTCTACGAGGAACCGTCGGACCTCCTCCTTGAAGTACTGCCCGTACTGCTCTCCACGCCGGAGCGCGTCATCGAGCTTCACCGGCTCCTTGACTGCCTTGGTATAGGTGGCCGAATCGATCATCTTCGCGTCGAGCATTGCGCGAAGAGCCACGTTGCGGCGCGCAGTCGCCTTCTCGAGGCTGACGGTAGGGGCGTAGCTCGAGGGCGACTTCACGAGCCCGGCGAGCAGCGCCGCTTCCGCTACAGTGACCGCGGATGCTGGCTTGCCCAGATATCCCAACGACGCTGCTTCGACGCCGTAGAGACCATCGCCGAAGTAGACCTTGTTGAGATACAACTCGAGAATCTGATCCTTGGTGAACTGTCCTTCGAGGCGCGCGGCAACAACGATCTCCGTGAATTTACGCCGGTAGGTTTTTTCCGTGGTGAGAAAGCTCTGCCGGGCAAGTTGCTGCGTGATCGTGCTGCCACCCTGCGCGAGCCGCCCTTCGCGCAGATTGCTCAACGCCGCGCCTGCGACCCGGACGACGTCGATACCGTTATGATCGTAGAAGCGTTGATCCTCGATGGCGAGAATCGCGTTGATGAGGTGAGGCGAGACGCGCGCCAGCGGCACGTCAATCCGTTGTTCCTTGAAGATCGTGAAGGCGGGTCGATCCGCTCGGTCGAAGAGCGTCGTCGCCTGGTCCATCGACCCGATGCCGCGCAGTTCTTCGGCAGCCGGCACGGCCACGATGATGTCGCGGGCATACCAAATCGTGCCGATGACGATGGCCCACAGCCCCATCGACAGGGCCATGACTCCCCAAAGGAAGAGAGACGGATGGCGGCGGAAGACAGCGGGTAATTTCGGAGAGAGCTTGATTCGGACCTTCATTGACTTCATTAGAGGGTGGCAACGAGCGTGCCACAGGGGTCGAAGCGGCTTACGGGTCTGAATACGGACCAGATTAAGGATAACCGACTCCGCCCTCGGATGATCTGTGTCAGCTTTTCACGGCCGGCGTAAGTCTGGACACAATCAGGACACGACACCGGGTGTGATTTTCGCGGCCGCCTTCCGCTCGCGGACTCGGCCGCGGCAGCCAGACGTCGACCTCCTTCGATTCGAACCTACGTTTCATTCTGTTAGCGCAACAAGCGGATCGATCTTCGTGGCGCGGCGCGCCGGCAAGGCGCACGCCCCGAGGGCAACGGCGGCCAGAACGGCGCTGACCAGCAATAGCACGCCGGGATTGGCCGATGTCACGCCGAACAACTGGCTCTCGAGCGTGCGGCGAAGCAGGTAGGAACCTATTCCGCCTGCAACCAGACCGACAGCAACGAGCAACACCCCCTCACGGAGGACGAGTTGAAACACCGCCGACGCGGTGCTGCCCAAAGCAACGCGAATAGCGATCTCCTTCCTCCGCTGCGTCACGAGGTAGGCGAGCACTCCGTAGATGCCAATCGCTGAGAGAAACAGCGCAACGAAGCCGAAGGCGATTGACAGGAGCGCAGGCGATCGGCGCTTGGCCAGCGATCGATCCGTCCAATACGACATCGGTTGCATTTCGAACACGGGAAGCTGGGAATCCACCGCCGCAATTTCGCGGCGCAGCGCACCCGACAGCGTGCCCGGATCGGCAGCGGCTTTCAGCACAAACGTCAAATCGTTCTGCGGCTCCTGCGCGAGCGGAAAGAAATAGGCACCAATCAGGTTGTCGCCGTCGGTGAGGTTCCGAAGCTTCATTTCTGCCACAACACCCACGACGGTAAAGAACACCGTCTTGTCGGTGACGGCGGTGAGATCCTTCGAATCATCGTTCGGCTTGTACATCCGGCGTCCAATCGGGTCCTGATTTGGCCAGAAGCGGCGCGCGAGCCTGTCGTCGACGACGATGACGCGCGGTGACGTCGCCGTGTCTCGATCAGTGAAAAAACGACCGGCGAGAAGCTTCACGCCCATGGCCTCGAAGTAACCGTTGGATACACGGACTTCAGCCGGTGCGAGGAACGACTCGCCGGGTTGCGCTTTGTATCCTTCCGCGAGAATCGCGGAGGCACTCGCTCTGTTGCCGAGTGGAATGCTGTCCGTGACGCCGGCCGCGGTGACGCCTGGCAACGCCTGGACCCGTCGCAGTGCAGCGTCGATGAAGCGCCTCTGTGCGTCGGGCTCTTTGTATCGCGAGTCCGGAAGCACCACCGCTCCCGTAAGCACCCTTTCCGTGGTGAAACCGGGATCAACGGCGAGGGCTCTCCGGAAACTGGCAAACAGTAACCCGGCGCCGATCAACAGAACAAAGGCACAGGCGACTTGCGCGATCACGAGACCGCGCCGGAGCGACTGGGCGCCGCGCCCGGTCGTCGCCGTTCGCCCTTCCTCCCGGAGGACACCGAGCACGTTTGGAGACAGCAGCGCTGCCACCGGAATCCATCCGAGCACTAGACCGATCGCAGCTGCAGCGGCAAGCGTATAGAGCACCACGACCACGTCGAGGGCGATGTCCCGCGATCGCGGCAGTGCCTCCAGGGTGGCGACGTCCATCGCGCGCAGCGCGATGTATCCGATTGCGATACCGGCAACGGCCGATCCAAACGCCAGCAGCAGATGCTCGATCGCAAGTTGTCGCGCGATCCGCACTGTGCCGCCGCCCAGCGCCAGACGTGTCGCCAGTTCTTTCAATCGTGCACGTGACCGCACGAGCGCGAGATTGGCCACGTTCACGCACCCAATGAGCAGAACGAAGAGCGCGCCGCCCCACATCAAGTACAGCGTGGGCCTGACGTCCTTCACGATCTGATCCTGAAGTCGATTGACAACGGTACGAAACCGCGCGTTGACGATGACTTCCCTGAACTGTGGGAATCGATCGAGGTTCGCTGCATTCAAGGCGTCGATTTGCGCCTGCGCCTGTTCGACCGTGGCTCCCGGCTTCAACCGGGCGATGTACACCGCGTTGTTGCTGTGTCGCGAGTTATCCGACTTCTCCTCCGCTGTGAACGTCATCGGCGTCCACAACGCCTTCTCGTCGTCAGTCGGCCGGAACTGCGGAGGCATTACGCCGACGACCGTATATGCGCGACCATCCAGGCGGAGATCGCGACCGACTGCCGAGGGATCGGCACCCAGCTGAGTCCGCCAGAATCCGTCGCTGACCACGACCTCGAACTCGTTTCCGATCTCGCCCTCACGATCCGTGAAGGTGCGCCCCAGTTGCGGCTTTACGGCGGCAACCCTGAAAAAGGACGGAGTCACGGACAGCCCTTCCACACGCAGCGGCGAGCCTTCCTTGTCGATGCTGCGGTTGTCCTGCCTGAACAACGCTTGGTCGCTGAAGACGGTGACCTCTCGGAGCCGATCGAAGTAGTCGGGGACCGCCGCTCCGAGGGGCTCGTAAACCCCGGCACCGGGATACATGTTGCCGGCCATCACCACCCGGTCGGCCTCGGGCATCCAGAGGGGCTTCAGGAGAACGCCTCGAACGACCGAAAAGAGAGCTGTGTTGGCGCCGATGCAGACCGCGAGCGTCAGTCCGGCCGTTGCGGTGAACGCTCTGTCCCTCGAGAGCAGCCTGAGCCCCACACGCAAGTCACCGAAGAGCGTGTTCATGTCGATGTTTGACGGAAGGCCGAACGATGCAGTTCCGCATAAAACACCCCGGGGTAATTTCGTGAACGATCACACCCAAAATCACCCCTGGGGTCTTCAATTAATGCGTTTCACTTGGGCGGTAATCGTTCTCGTCCCCTTGCTGATCCTACCCGCGTGTGCGGCGCGCACCAAGACACCCGGGTCAGCCGCAAAGGGCGGCGCGATCCTCGAGGTGCGGGAGGGCCTGGCGTCGTACTACGGTCCCGGATTCGATGGCAGAGTCACGGCCAGCGGGACGCGGTTCAATCAGAACGCGCTCCTTGCAGCGCATCCGTCATATCCATTCGGGACCGTCCTACGCGTGACGAATCTCACCAACGGAAAGGCGGTCGAAGTCCGAGTCGTTGATCGAGGCCCGGCGTCAGGTCCGCGGGCGGAAGGCGTCATCATCGACGTGTCCGCCAAAGCCGCCCACTCTCTCAACTTCGTTCGATCCGGGCGCACCCGCGTCCGCGTCGAAGTGCTGCGATGGGGAGGATGAACACACCCGGTCTCTTATTCGTAGTACGCGGGCGACTTCTTCAGCTTCTCGATCGTTGCGAAATCGTGTTCGATCCAGATCGTCGTCTTCGTCTTCGCCAGATACTCCTCGATCGTCGCTCGTGACGCGGCGGACTGTTGCACGTTGAATTCGTTGTCCGGCGGCTGGCGACGCAAGCTGCGCTCGGGCGGATAGTGATACAGATCGCCGCCGAGCATGATTCGTCCGGTTGATGCGAGTCGAAGGATGAGTACCTGGTGGCCCGGCGTATGCCCGGGAGCTGCCTTCATGACGACGGTGCCGTCGCCGAATACGTCGTACTCGTCCTTGTCCAGCGAAATCGACTTGCTGTGCTCCAAGTCGCGATAGAACATCGGCTCGACGCGCTCGTTGCCAGGCTTGAACATGAACTCGCGCTCGGCCGGCCTGACCAGCCATGTCGAGGACGCGAACTGATTGAGGTTCGCGGAATGATCCTTGTGCGCGTGTGAAATCGATACGTACGTGATGTCCGACGGGCTGTAGCCGATCTCGGCGAGCTGCCCCTTCAGCGTGCGCGTGACGAGCGCCGCGGCCGTGGAATTCACGTCGTAACGCGCGCCACCGGAGGCCGCCTGCTTCTCCACTGTTGCATCGGGGATCACTCCAACGTCCCACATCAGCGTCCCTTTCGGGTGCGCGACCAGGAAGCAGGGCACCGGCATCCGCGATTCGCCGACCTCACCCGGCGTCACGTGATAGCGCGTCACGCCTTCCGTCGAGATGGTGAGCATCCCGCAGTCGAATACATACAGCCGGACTGACTTGGGCGGCGACGCTTTACGTGGTGTGGGAGCTTGCGCGGCCAGCAAACCGCTGGTGCCGAGCATGAGGACGATAAGCGCGTGCAACATCGCAGTACCTCGAGGAAGCAGCGCAGATTATAGCGGACGGGCGTCCTCAATTCCTGCGCACGATCGCTGTCACGGTCGTCGCAGAAAGTGCGACCTTCGCGTCTCTGCCGCCCTCGGGTGTTGCGGGTCCGTGAACAAATTGGCACGACGTCCGTCTGGCATCGCGACTGCACCCTCGGCAGCTGGCTTGCCGTGCGTAGCTTACGCGCTCGATGGCAAGCGAGAGCGAAGCATGGAGCGGCATATGTTGATCAAGGTTTACAGCGGCACCGTCAGACATGGTGCCAAGAGCCTGTGCGAGACCTGCCGGAACAGCACCATCACCCGCGGGCAAAGACTGGAAGAAGAGATCGTCAGATGCGAGGCGCAGCCCATGAGCCATCCGGTCCTCATCTGGTTCAAAGTGACCGAGTGTTCGGCCTACGCCGACGCCCGGATGCCGACGTACTCACAGATGCTGGAACAGGCATGGATTCTGAAACCGCCCACGGCCAGACGCCCCGCCGGCTTCGTGCGCAGCAGCGACCTGCGCGACGAGGAGTTCCGTGAGCTGATGGCCGGGCTGAACGATTCGTAGCTGGGTTGCTCGGTAGCCAGGTAGCTGATGGCCCCGACAGGGCTGTCTCCAGCGCGATACCCACGGACACCGGGTGGTGGCGGGGCGGGCCCGCGAGGCGGCGTAATCAGCGAAGGAGCCAGACGGGGAGCTTGGGAGTTGACATGCCCGACACTCCACAGTAACTATATCCATAATGGTTACATCCATCGTGAAGCGTGTCGCGCAACCGGTGCCCGAGGAGGAAGCCACCGCCGTCCTCACGCCGGCGGTCTTTCACATCCTGCTCGCGCTGGCGGACGGCCACTCGCACGGCTACGGCATCATGCAGGACGTCGAGCAGTTCACCGGCGGCGAGCTGCGGCTCGGGCCGGGAACGCTGTATCGCTCCATCCAGCGCATGCTGGTCGACGGCCTCATCGAGGAGCTGGCGATTGCGCTTCATGACGAGTCCGACGATGACCGCCGGCGGCACTATCGGCTGACCAGGAAGGGCCTCGAGATCGCGCAGCGCGAGGCAAGGCGGCTGGCCGCGCTCGTCGACGTCGCGCGGCAGCGAAATCTGCTCGGCAAGCGCGCGCCCACCAATCGTGCTTCTTCACCCAGGAAAGGACGGCCGCGATGATCGAACCGGTCCCCGAGGACTTTCACACCATCACGCCCCAGCTCGTCGTCAAAGGTGTGGCCGGCGCCATCGACTGGTATGCGCGTGCGCTCGGCGCCCACGAGCTCTTGCGCCACATGGCGCCGGATGGCGCCTCAATCATGCACGCCGAGCTGCTGCTGGGAGATTCACGCTTCTTCGTCGTCGACGAATTT
>JBKPNV010000157.1:0-9565 GCA_046732795.1 Acidobacteriota bacterium | reverse complement strand
AGGTTGACCACCCCCGAGACATCGAGCTGCGTGTCCTCACCCGCGAGGCGCATATCGGTCACACGGACGGCATGACGATCCAGCGCGATGCGAATCGGTCTGGCGTTGCGCAGCGCGTAGTCGAACAGTCGGAGGTCGAGTCGCTCGACCGTGGCATCGACCAGGAGATGATCGACGTCGGCCAACTCGCCGACGACGCGGACGGAGCCGCTGGCGACGGCCGTGGTGTACGGGGAGAGTTGCGGTTGGAACGCGCGCACATACGGATCGAGTGATGTATCGCTGACAGTGATCGTCAACTCCGCGTCGAGTTCCGGCGTCAGCGCGATGCGGCCGGATCCGGACACCGCGAGGCGCGGCGAGGCCGCCTCGAATCGCAGCGTCATCAGTTTGTTGTCGACGCTCAGATTGCCGACGATCTGACCGATACCCTCGTCGGCCACGAACACATCGCGTATCGTCGTCCGCACATCGTACCGCGGCGACTCGAACGTCCCGCTGCCGCCGGCGGTGAAATCGATGATCCCGGCGATCGGGCGCGGCGAGTTCTTCGCGGCCGCCAGCGACTCGGCAGGGATCGATCGCCCATCGAAGTTGAACGAGTAGGTACCGTTCCAGCCGACGAACGCGGCTCCTGTCCCGCGGCCGCCACCTTTGGTGACTTGAATGTTCTCGAGGCGAACCCCCTCACCCTCGAGCCGCACCCCGGCCGTGGCGGACTCGAATGGCTCACCATACGCCATACCGTCGGTGATCTCCATCTTGCCCAGACCGTTTGGCGCGAGGTACTTGCCGTTGATATCGAACTCGCCGGTGAGAATGCCGTCGAGGTTGTACTCGTCGAGTGTGAACGCATGCCGCAGGTCGGCAACCGGCCGCCCACTGATCTCGATCCGGGCGTTGATCTCTTCTCCGCCGTCGCTGCGCGGGTAGCCAATCGAGAAGCGTCCCGTGGTCCGTATTCTCGAGTCGCCCGACGTGATGACGACGTCGGAGACGTCGACGTAGCTGTTCTCGATGACCGCCGAACCTGTGATGGCTCCCCAAACGACGTCCCAGGCGCGCATCTGCTCACCCGAGAAGTCGCCTTCAATGCGCGGGCGCCGGAATGTCTCCGTCATGACTCCATCGAACGTGCCGTATCCGCCAATCGGAATCGCGCGGGTCCGCGCGCCGAAGGCCGTCAGAAGTCCGGCGAAGACACGATCGCTCTCCTGCCAATCGGCACTCGAGACGTGAAACGGAATGTGCGATGCGCCACCATACGCCGTTTGCCCTTCGAACTCGACGAGGGTTGATTCAGTGGCGACCCGACTCGACGAGATCTCGACCTGTTCGGGGCCGAACGCATAGGCGAGATCCCCGCCGATGGCCACCGGCTCGAATGGTGTGAGCGGACTGAACGGACCGGCCGGCTGACCACGGCCTTCGATCTCTCGAATCCGATCGATGGGCATCTCACGGGTCATCAGCGTGACCCCTTCGGGTGGAGTCAGGTGCAGCTCGCCTTTGCCACTCCGGCTCGAGAATCGACGCATGGGCCATTCGAGCAGGTTGTGACCTGACATGCGCCCCGCCAGGCGGATGCCGTCAGTTTGGAGGAAACTCGTGAATTGGGTGAGATCGACGTTCTCCCAGGTGGCGTCGAAGCGTGCGGTCGGCGTGACACCCGGCGCATTCAGCGGCGCCATCAAATAGGTGAACCGCGCGTCGCCGCCGTACATTTTCGTCGTCGCTTCGTTGATCCGAAGCACCTCGGGCGTCCAGCGCACCTGGCCGCGCAGATCGTCGAAGCGGTAGTCGCTGATCGTCGCCGTCGTGCTGACAAACGTGCCCTTGAGCTCGCGACCGGTCCGGATGGTGCCGTCGGGCAGCGGTTCCTTGAATAGATGAAACGTACCGTTGAACTCGCTCTTGCCGGTCAACGTGAACGTGTCACCCGCGAAGAAGAGCTCCCGCATCTTCGGCAGATCGATGGTGGACTTCACATCGAGCATCAACTCGGGCCAGTACGTCAGATTCACGTCGCCATGAAGAACTGATTCCACCCCTTCGGTCCTCAGATTGATGCGATCGAAGAGGACGCGTCCGCCATCGATCTTGAACGTCGTGTTCATGTCGGTGCGGAAGGGAACATATCCTTGCATCGCCGTCAGACCGTCCGAGAACCGGGCCTGGCCGACGTACTCGTTTCCCGGGCGCGCAACAGTCACATCGAGATTGCGCGCGACAATCCCCCACGGCGTGTTGTGGTCCTGGAACGTGAACATGCCGCGGCCGGCGTGCACGTACTGCAGCGTGGTGGTCCACGAGCTCTGCCCTCGTGGTCCCCGCGGCGTCAGCTTGGGAAAGTTCTGCGTGCCGTCTCGATTCGTCTCGACGTGCATCTGCCAGTCGGTCAACTCAATCGTGTCGAAGACGATTCGGCGATTGAACAACGTGCTCCACGGCATCGACAGCACGATCCGCTTGGCGGTGAAGAATGGGATCGATTCGGGCTTGAGCCCTTCGATCATCAGGTCTTCGAAGATATAGCTGCCATCCAAGAGCCGCACGTGCATGCTCCCGATGTGCAGTCTTCGCTCCAAGTAGCGCGTTCCCTGGTCTTCGGCTTGCTTCCGAAGGGCGGGACCGAGATCTGCCGAGATCGTCATCACAAAGGCCACGGCGAGGATGACGGCGCAGACCATCACCGTGCGCCGCACGAATGTGCGCACGATGCGCGTCACGGGGTGGGAGAGGATCTGGGCGTAGGTCACGTAATCACAGCGAGCACGACATTGGCTTCCACGGGAGCGCCCTCACTCACCCGTACTTCGGTGACGGTACCGGCCCGGGGCGCACGCAGCTCGTTTTCCATCTTCATGGCTTCGACGACCAGGAGACCTTGCCGCGGGGCGACGACATCTCCGGCCTTCACCATCACCTTGACGATCCGGCCTGGCATCGGCGAGACGATCTGGAGCGGACCGGCTGCCTTCTCCGTCGTCGCGCCGGACGCCGAACCTCCTCTGCCAGGCGCAAGCAGCGTCACCGGCACGATCCGGCCATCGACGTGCGCGATGTGCCTGCCTCGGCCTTGGCGCTCGATCCCGATTTCGTGGCTCTCGCCTCGCGGCAGCTTCTGATCTGTCCCCGGCGATTGCGGATCGTCTCCCTCTTCTATCCGCCGCACGAGCATCGACCATCGATCGCCCACACGGGCAAGGTCGACCGACATCGTCCGCCCGTCCACCACGGCGATCCAACCATTCCCGGACCGTCGAACTTCGATCGTACGTCGCCGGCGGCCGGTTTCGACCTCGAACCTCACTGGCGAAGACTTTCTTTCCGTGCGCGAGCCTTCCAGCTCCTCTCGAGCGATTCAGACTCGTCCGGGCCGCGGGCTTGTGACGCGTGGACCGTGGGCGCGAGGACCCTGGCTTTAGCGGAGGTGGATGCCTCAACCACACAAGCAGCCACGGCAGCGACCTCTTCGAGGGACGAATCCACCTCTTCGAAAGGCTCACCAGCGCGCCGCTGCAAGAGCCCGTCCAGAAAACCAGTGTGAAAACGAGCCTCAACGAACTCAGGGCGGGAAAGGAGCCACCGCGAAAAGGGCAGCGTGGAGCGCACACCGCCGATCTCGTACTCCATAAGTGCTCGCCGCATCCGGGCCGTCGCCTGAGCGCGATCCTCTCCCCACACGATGACCTTGGAGAGCAGCGAATCGTAATAAATGGGAATCTCGGTCCCCTGTTCGACCCAGCCGTCGTCGCGAACGCCTGGTCCGTAGGGCGCACGAAGCGCGCTGATATGTCCCGGAGACGGTAAGAACCCCATGTCGGGATCTTCAGCATAGACACGGCACTCGATGGCGTGTCCCATTGGTGTCAGCGTGTCACCCGGTGACAGCGTGAGCGTTTCACCTCGTGCGATACGAATCTGCCATTGCACGAGGTCGATCCCGGCCACCATTTCCGTGACGGGATGCTCGACCTGCAGCCGCGCGTTCACTTCGAGGAAATAGAAGTGATCGTCCTCGTCGAGCAGGAACTCGACGGTTCCGGCATTGGTGTACTCAGCCTTCGCCGCAACGGCGACGGCGGCGTCAGCCAGCCGCGTTCGCAGCGCAGTGCCAACGGCAGGCGACGGTGACTCCTCCAGCACCTTCTGATGCCGGCGCTGAATCGAACACTCACGTTCGACAAACGGTGTGATGTTGCCGTGGTGATCAGCGAGGATCTGAATCTCGACGTGTCTCGGCCGCTGAAGGTAGCGCTCGAGATACACGGATGAATCGCCAAATGCTGTCGCTGCTTCCGATCGCGCCAGTCGAATCGCGCCCTCCAGCTCCTCAGGGCTTGCGACGACTCGCATGCCTTTGCCACCTCCGCCCGCCACGGCTTTGATCAACACGGGGTAGCCGATTCGCGCGGCAGCGAGGGCAAGCTCGTCGACGGATGCGCCAGGCCCGAAAGGCAACTCGGTCCCGGTCACGACGGGAACGCCCGCGGCAGCGGCGATTTGCCGCGCGGTGGTCTTGCTCCCCACGCGCGCGACTGCTTCGGGAGTCGGACCGATGAACGTCAGTCCCGCATCTCGACACGCCCGTGCGAAATCAGCGTTCTCGGAAAGAAATCCATATCCCGGATGAACGGCATCGGCTCCAGTGACGCGCGCTGCGTGAACGATGTGATCGATGCGAAGGTAACTATCGGCGGGGGCATTGCCGCCGAGCGCGACCGCCTCGTCCGCCATGCGGACGTGGCGGGCTCGTCGATCGCACTCAGAAAAGACCGCCACTGCCCCGAGACCGAGGTCGCGGCATGCGCGGACGACGCGCACTGCGATCTCCCCGCGGTTGGCGATGAGGATCTTGTTCAAGACCCGTTTGATTCTACCTCAGGGACTCCAGGCGATCCGGATGCGTCCGTGAAGGCGAGCGCTGAGAAAAATCCCAGCGCTCGATGTCAACAGACCAAAGCGGACATGATTCGTTCGTCCGGTCTGAGTCCGTCCATTCGCATCGCGGCCGCTTCCGCGCCCGCAAACAGACTTCTGATCGTAGTCGGCACTTCCAATGCGGACTGCACTCGAAGCGTTTTCGTTCCGCCGTCCTCACCCGTCCGCTCACGATCGAGCCACACGTGTCGGACGTCGAGCGCACGCGCCGGCGCGATGTCGTGGTACCAACTGTTGGCCACGTGTACCCAGTTGGACCTCGCCACACCGGTCAACATCTCGAACCCGCGGAAGTGCCATCGCTCCGGCTTGTACCCCCGAACGCGCTCAGCGGTCAGCACCAGATCGAAAGGCGTCCTGAACAGGCGATGCGTCGTCCAGAACAGGTCGTCATCGCAGTTGGTCAGGACGGCGAGCCGATACCCGCTCGCGCGCAATTCCACCAACATCGCCTCGACATCGTCGAACAGCCGCATGGAGGACCACCCACGCATCAGGATGGTTCGCGCATCGCGTGACGACAGGCTGACGCCCTGATCCGCCATGGCGCGCTCGAGTGCCGTGACGAGCACGTCCTTGTACGACCGGTGCGGGTAGTCGAGCTCGGCGACCCGCTCGTACGCGTGATACGCACGAATGACGTCTGGCGTACGACCGGCCAGCGGGCTGAGAACCTCAGCAAACCACGCCTGCCAGTCGACAAGGGTTCCGAAGCAGTCGAAGGTGACCCACCGATTACTGACTGACACGACAAACCTCCTCGTCATAAAAGCAAAAGGGCCATCACCCTGCTCGGATGATGGCCCTTCGAGATCTCGAAGAAGTCTTGGTTCCCTACATCATCCGAAGCAACCTGGCGGAGTGAAGTCAATCCAACCGTCCGCCTTGATGCACGCGACAACCGGCACGGCCGGCGTGGCGGCCGCTTGCATGCAGTTGGGATAGGCGGTCAGGTGCACAGGTCTCTCCAAGAAATGCGGTTGCCTATGATAACGCTACACAGGGGGAAACCGAACAGAAAAAGATTTCAGTCTCTAAAGCGGGATATTGCCGTGCTTCTTGGGAGGATTCTTGTCGCGCTTGGTATCGAGCGCTTCGAGGGCGGCAATCAACTTTCGCCGAGTCTGCCGGGGCGCGATCACCTCGTCGATGAAACCGCGTTGGGCAGCGATGTACGGGTTGGCGAATTTCTCCCGATACTCTGCGACCCGCGCCGCGCGCGCGGCCTCGACGTCCGAGGCGTGTTCGAGCTCTCGCCGGTAGAGGATGTTCACCGCGCCTTCGGCGCCCATGACGGCGATTTCGGCGTTCGGCCACGCGAAGTTCGCATCCGCCCGAATGTGCTTGCTCGACATCACGCAGTACGCGCCGCCGTAGGCTTTGCGTGTGATGACCGTCAACTTGGGAACCGTCGCTTCGGCGAATGCAAACAGCAGCTTCGCGCCATGCCGGATGATCCCGCCCCATTCCTGAACCGTCCCGGGAAGGAATCCGGGAACGTCTTCGAAGGTAACCAACGGAATGTTGAAGGCGTCACAAAAACGCACGAAGCGCGCCGCCTTCACGGATGCATCGATGTCGAGCGTGCCGGCCAGGTGCGCCGGCTGGTTCGCGACGACGCCAACCGGACGCCCCGCCAGACGCGCGAACCCCACGACGATGTTCTTCGCGAAATGCTCGTGTACTTCGAGCAGCGCCCCATCGTCCATCACCGCGTGGATGACGTCGAGCATGTTGTAGGCCTGATTCGGCGACTTCGGCACGAGGTGGTCGAGCGACTCGTCTTCGCGGTCCGCCGCATCCGAGATAGCGCGGCGCGGTGGATCGTCCACGTTGTTGCCCGGCAGAAAGGAGAGCAGCTCGCGAATCAGCTGAATCGCCGTCTCATCGTCGTCCGCGGCAAAATGCGCCACGCCGCTCTTCTCGTTGTGCGTCATCGCTCCGCCGAGCTCTTCTTTCGTGACCTGCTCATGCGTGACGGTGCGAATGACATCAGGCCCGGTCACGAACATGTAGCTCGTGTCCTTGACCATGATCGTGAAGTCGGTGATGGCTGGAGAGTAGACGGCGCCTCCCGCACACGGCCCCATGATGGCGGAGATCTGCGGCACCACACCGGAGGCGAGCGTGTTGCGGAGAAAAATGTCGGCGTACCCGGCCAGCGAAACCACGCCCTCCTGAATGCGAGCGCCTCCCGAGTCGTTGAGGCCGATCACGGGCGCGCCCATCTTGACCGCGAGATCCATGATCTTCACGATCTTGGCGGCATTGGTTTCGGACAGCGATCCGCCAAAGACGGTGAAGTCCTGCGCGAACGCATAGACCAGGCGGCCATCGACCCGTCCGTGGCCGGAGACGACACCATCACCGGGCACGATCTGATCGGCCATTCCGAAGTCACGGCATCGATGCGTCACGAACGCATCTGTTTCTTCGAAGGTGTCGGGATCGAACAAAAGGATGATGCGTTCACGGGCGGTCAGCTTGCCCGCTTCCCTCTGTCGTCGAAGGCGCTCCTCGCCGCCGCCGGATTCAGCCTGACGCCGCATGTCCGCCAGCTGCGCCAGCGGATCTCCTCCCGAGTTCACGCTCGACGAAGATGCTCTGTCGTTCACGCGGGCGTGTCAGACCTTGGCGGCCTGGGTCTTCTCCCAGTCCTTCAGGAACCGCTCCAGGCCGATGTCGGTCAGAGGATGCTTGAAGCACTGCTCGATCACGGCCGCGGGCGCTGTGACGACGTCGGCGCCCATGCGCGCCGCTTCAATGACGTGAATCGGGTTGCGAACGCTGGCGACGAGCACTTCGGTCGAGAACTCGAAGTTGTCGAAGATGTCGACGATCTCGCGAACCAGGTTCATGCCGGTCGTGCCGATGTCATCGAGGCGGCCGACAAACGGGCTTACGTAGCTGGCACCGGCCTTCGCCGCGAGCCATGCCTGGGTCGCCGAAAAGATCAACGTGACGTTGACGCGGATCCCGCTCGACGCCAACGTTCTGCATGCCTTGACGCCCTCTTTCGTGAACGGCGTTTTGACGACGATGTGCTCGTCGATCGCAGCGAGACTCTTGCCTTCGCTGATCATTCCGGCGGCGTCAGTCGCGACGACTTCAGCGCTGACCGGTCCCTGAACTGTCGTGCAGATCTTCTTCAGGATCTCCCGGTAGTCACCCGGCTCCTTCGCCAGGAGCGACGGATTGGTGGTCACGCCGTCGAGGATTCCGATCGCCGCAAGCGCTTCGATTTCCTTGAGGTTGCCTGTGTCGACAAAGAGCTTCATACCACTACTCCGAAGGTCAGTGTGTCACCAGCGACTGCGGCGCGCAAGGTCGGCGGCGTGTAATGCCGAACTCCCGACTTCCAACTCCCAAATCCCAGACTGGTTGGGAGTTGGGCTGTTGGGAGTTGGGAGTCGACAGGGTCTGAGGCGTCAAGTCGTGGCTCTGACGTATTTATTGAACCAATCGATTGTCCGCTTCCACGCCTCGTCGGCCGCCGCCTTGTTATAGCGCTGCGGCGTCGCGTCGTTGTTGAAGCCATGGACGGCGCCGGGATAGATGTGGCCTTCGTGAACGACTTTCGCAGCAGTCATTGCTTGATCGTACGCGGGCCATCCATCGACGAGCCGCTTGTCTTCGCCGCCGTGATGGACCAGTACGGCGGCCTTGATCTTCGGAACGTCCTCGACCGGAGGCGCGCCACCATAGAACGGCACCGCAGCGGCGAGATCCGGTCCCATCCGCACGGCGAGAGAGTTGGCGATGCCGCCGCCGAAGCAGAAACCGGTCACGCCAAGTCGCCCCGTGCTGTCAGGTCGTGACTTCAGCCAGACGGCCGCTGCGTAGAGGTCTTCCGCCATCTTCATTCGATCGACTTTCCCGAACAGGGCTCCGCCCTGTTCATCGTCGCCCGGGTAGCCGCCGACGGAGGTCAAGCCATCGGGCGCGAACGCCATGAAGTCGGCCAGCGCGAGACGACGAGCGATGTCTTCGATATGCGGATTGAGCCCGCGATTCTCGTGTACGACGAGGATGCTGGGCAGCTTGTTGTTGCCGGCTTTCGACGGGCGGGCGAGATAGCCCTTGATGCTGCCATTGCCGTTCGGCGACTGCACGGTTGCATATTCGGTCTTGAGACGCGCGTCGGTCGGCGAGACCTGCTGCGCTGCCGCGTAGTTGGGCATCAACTGGTCCACGATGGCCGCGGCGGCGACAGTCGATACTGCCACTTTGTTGACGCGGCTCATGAAGGCCCTACGGTCGATCTCGCCGTGAATGAACTCGTTATAGGCTTCGATCGCCTCGGCAGGTACCTGTATCTTTGTCTGCTCCATGGCCTCTGGCTCCTTTCGCAGAATCTCCCCTTCTTTGAAGACGGATGAACGCGGCGAAGAATATCACTCCGGACCGGCCGTCGTCTTGCACTCAACGGCTGAGGAAGGCATCCGCACACCGTGCACGATTCCGGTTTTGTCGTCGCCGTGCCAGTCCTGTAAGTCCATCCATGTCAAGGTTTCGACGCCTACGCTGGCCCCGATCGGCGCGTCACGCGAAGGGACACGCCATAGCCGTGGCCGTGATCCTCTGGATCATGACGGCCGTCGTCGGGTTCTCCGGGGCGAGC
>JBKPNV010000156.1:0-9787 GCA_046732795.1 Acidobacteriota bacterium | reverse complement strand
AATTCCGAAGGCGACGGTTCCACCGAGTGCTGCTGGCGCCAGAGGGACTACTGCGCAGACAGGAGCGGCGCCTCAGTCGCAACCTGACTACGGGTCGATTCTCGCGGTCCTGAAGAGACTCGAAGCCGCGTATGCCCGCCTCGACGTGAACGAGGTGGCGCGCATCTGGCCCTCACGCGCGGGTCAGTTCAGGAATCAAAGGGCGGCGCTGAACGGCATGAGCCTGAACGTGATCCAGTCACAGATCACTATCGACGGCGACACGGCTACCGTGCAGTGTGAGCTGCGTTGGAAGTACGACTGGAAGCGCTCCAATCCGGCGGGTGAGTCGTCGACGGCCAATGCCGAACTGACATTGCGGCGGATGCCCGATGGATCGTGGGTCATCATTCGCCCGTAAGCACGAGTATGGCTGTGTTTGACAGCTCTTCCGCGCGCGCGTATATGTCGCGTCGCTGTTCGGCCTTTCACCAGCGTTCGTTAATTAGCCAGGAACGTCCACGGATCTTTACGGCTAGGAGTGTGCGCCATGGTCTTCGACAAAGTTCACGAGAGCGAATGGTTCGAGGTTCCTCCGGCCATTGGCGGACCGAAACTGTATGAAGCCCGGGATGAACTGCGTAAGAAGAATCTGCACGACACCGAAGAGCCCGCGCTTGCGAAGGCGACGACGTCCGCACCGGCGGAGGCGGTCACGGGCCGCACGGTCGATGGCGCGTACAACGATCTCTCGTGCCCGTTCATGGGAAAGGCGGGCACCCGGTTCGGGCGCAACACACCACTGCAGGATACGTTCCCTGACAGCGCCAATCTCATGAACCCGAGTCCGCGGACGGTCAGCGTCGAGCTGTTCACGCGAACCGAGTTCCAGCCGGTGCCGTTCCTCAACGTTCTTGCCGCCGCCTGGATTCAGTTCCAGGTGCATGACTGGTTCGTGCATCAGAAAGGATCGTGGGACAAGACGCACGAGATCCCGCTCGCGGCCGGAGACAACTGGCACGAAAGTCCCATGCGCATTCCGATCACGCCAGCCGATTCGCACCGGCTCGCCGGGTCGAAGCGCCCGCCTGCGTACATCAACGAGAACTCACATTGGTGGGATGGATCGGAGGTCTACGGCTCGGATGCCGCGGCTCAGAAAAACGTCCGCACCGGGCAGGACGGGAAGATCAAGGTGGGCACCGACGGGCGCCTGTCCATCGATCCCGTGACGGGTCTCGAGATTACGGGCATGACGGACAACGGCTGGGTGGGGCTGAGCCTGCTCCATGGCCTCTTCGCGCTCGAGCACAACGCGGTGTGCGATCGACTCAAACAGCGCAATCCGAGCTGGGGCGACGAAAGACTCTTTCAACAGGCGCGCCTCGTCGTGTCTGCCCTCATCGCCAAGATTCACACCGTCGAGTGGTCGACGTCGATCCTGCCGCGACCACTCGTCTCGACCGGGCTGCGTGCCAACTGGTACGGGCTGCTACGCGACGGGCAGAACGTGTTGACCGGGCTCCAGGACAACGATCTGCTGGCCGGCATTCCCGGATCGCCGACCGAGCATCACACCGCCCCCTACTCGCTCACCGAGGAGTTCGTCTCGGTGTACCGGATGCATCCGCTGATGCCTGATGACTTCGTGCTCCACTCGGCGTCCACCGGGGCCGAGCTGGGACGCTACGAGCTTCTGCAGATGTCAGGTCAGCGAGGCCGTCAGATCGTCAGACGCTTCGAGCTCCCCGATCTCTTCTACTCGCTGGGCATCGCGCATCCAGGCGCCATCAGGCTGCACAACTATCCGCGACATCTCCAGAATTTCGTCAAGGACAGCGGCGAGCGCTTCGACATGGCGACGGTCGATATCATGCGCGACCGCGAACGTGGCGTCCCGCGCTATAACCAGTTCCGCCGCATGGTTCACAAGCAGCCGTACGACACGATCGAAGAGATGACCGACAACCCGCAGTGGGCGCAGGAGATCAAGCACGTCTACAACAACGACATCGAGAAGGTCGATCTGATGGTCGGGCTGATGGCCGAGGCGTTGCCAGAGGGGATGGGCTTCAGTGATACGGCGTTCCGCATCTTCCTGCTGATGGCGTCCCGTCGTCTGAAGAGCGATCGCTTCCTGTCGAAGGACTATCGTCCCGAGGTGTACACGAAAGAGGGGATCGACTGGGTCGAGGAAAACTCGATGATCGACGTGTTGAAGCGACACTTCCCACAGCTCGGCCCGGCGCTCAAGGGCAAGGAGAGCGCGTTCCATCCCTGGAACGCTGTGAAAGCCTAGGACGGCGGCGGCGGCGCCTTGTGGTCACTGACCTACGAGGTGCTGCCGATCTTTTTCGTTTTCGTTGCAGACTCCTTCGATCACGTCGGTGTCTGGCGTCAGGGTCTGCGTGAAACGGATCGAGAAGGGTTTGGTGTAGGCGCCGGGATCCTCGAAGGTCATTTGCACGTCGATGTGGCCAAAGTCACGGCGCGTGAAGCGCTCGGTCACGCGCATCGCTTCGGTGCGCGGGTGACCGAACGCGTCAAGCCACGACCGGTCGTTGAAGCCGCGCGTATCGACGACCAGCGTGTCACCTTCCCATTTGCCTACCGAGTACCCGAGCCACGCAGGATTCTCCAGGACGTGCTTGCGGCCATCGAGATAAATCAGTCGCTGCGGGTTGACTCCTTCGTACAAGATGACCAGGAGGTTGGCCAGGTGAATGAAGCGGCGTGGCACCGGCAACAGATCGCCCATCGGCACACCGGCGGGAAGACAGTGCGACGTGGGGTTGTCCTTGCCCAGACTCTTCGCGCGCTCGAGGAACAACGGCAGCACCTCCTTCTTGATCGGAACCTCCTCGTTCTTGTAGTCGGCGAAGACGTTCAGGAAGTACTTCGGGAAGACGCGCGGATCGTCACCGGGAACGGCGAGGTCGCTGATGCCGGGAAACAGACGGTCGATCTCGCCGGGCGCTGTGGCGTCGGTGGTCCATACCCCTGAGAAATCCGGCTTGCCGTCTGAGCCGCGCGGGGCGCGGGCAGTCAGGTCCGGCTTGCCGTCCTTGGTCCGGGGGATTCCCGCGGCCGGATAGTTCAACCATTGCGCGTGCGCGGTCGGGACGGCTGCCAGACAGAGAACCACGATCGCCGCGTTCCGAAGAAGCATGATTCCTCCCGCAGAGCAGCGTATCCAGCAGCGATATCAAAACGCAACGGCAAAGTCGGAGGGCGAGGAGCCGCTGTGGCCTTGCCCCGAACGAGACTCACGGTGCATAGTCTCCATGCGCGAATCACACCAGTCCCTGGCGCTTCGTGCTTGGGTCTTGTCGGTCCTGGATCCTGCGTCCATAGATCCACAACGCACCAAGGACGAACGCTCCGAGGACGGACCGGGAACAGAAGCCCGAGAACCAAGGACGGGCGGTATTCAATCGAAACCGCGATAGTCGTCTCGCCGAGGAGATCGATCATGAGAAAGCCGTTGTTGCTGTCGATGGTCACAGTGGCGCTTGCGCTGGCGGTCTATGCCGTCCAGGCGCAGAACAAGCCTGCTCCGAATGACCCCGCACAGAACCCGCCTCAAGGCCAGGCTCAGGGACAGCAGCCCGGACGCGGACGGGCGGGTGCCGATCCATATGCGAACAACGCGGCGCCCGGAACGCTGACGTTCCCGCTTGCGGCTCCTGCCGGTAAGGACAGCAATGCGCGGACGGTCGCGCCGCCAGGAGCCGTCAATCAGGGTGCGTTTGATCCCGCCACGTGGAAGTACGGCACCGCCTTCGACGCGCCGCCCGGTTCGAAGATCTGGAATCCTGCCAAGTTGAAGTTGATGCAGGGCGGCAAGGTCACCGGTGGCACGCTCTTCAGCGCCACCGACCCTGCGACCTACTGCGCAATGGCCAACGCCGGCTACGATTTCGTCTGGACCGAGATGCAGCACGATCAGCGCGACTGGGAGAACGTCGCGCGCATGTGGCGCACCTGCCCGACCGCGAAAGCCGTGCCCGGTGTGCGAGTGGCCTACACCGACGAGCGTGAAATCCAGCACGCGCTGGACGCGGGCGCCCTGGTTGTCGTCGTGCCGACGGTCGATACAGTGGCGGAGGCGATCGAGGCGCGCAACTGGACGTACTTCCCGCCGCTCGGCCGGCGCAGCAACGGCGGAGGTCAGGCCTTCGATGGCGGGATGTGGGGCACTGTGCCCGGCGGTTATCGCAACACCATCAATGACAACATCGTCCTCATCCTGATGATCGAAACGCTCGAGGGGCTGAAGAACGCCGACGAGATCGCGAAGGTGCCGGGTGTCTCGGCGTTGTTTGCGGCGAGTGGTGACCTTGGCAACTTCTCTGGCTTCAGGCAGGGCACGCCCGACTACGAGCGCGCCATCAACATCGTCCACGACGCGACGCTGCGGGCGAGTATCCGTCTGTGTGGCCCGATCGCGTGGCGCGATCGTCCCGACTTCACCTGCTTCCAAGCCGGCAGTGAGACCGCGGCGATCGCGCGCGGTGTGGCCGCGGAACTCGGACCGCTGGCCAACACGCAGGGCAAGCCCGAAGTGGGCCCGTTTGTTGCGAAGAACTAGCGAGGGGTCGCTCGCCTTGCGTTTTTCACGACGGTAGCGGCGAGTCTCTAGCACCGGGGCGGCGCGCCGCGCCGCCCCACCTGCACGTGCGGCTATCATCAGTAGACGTGAAGGTGATGGGACGCCGCATCGCTCGGCACGTGTTCGTCGTCTGTGTTTTGAGCATGACGTCGGGATGCGCTTCGCGAAGGAATCCGCCGCCGGTGTCGGCCCTGAGCCCGCAACTCGGGCGCCCGATTCGCCACCTGCGCCGCCCAATCCAGAGCCACCGCCAGCGTTACCGGCGCCAGCCCCGCGCCAGGAGGTCGTCGCGCCGCAATGCGGCGTGATATCCGAGCCGGGTACGGCGATCGCGACCGCTGCTCTCAAGGATCGAATCAACGCAGCGAATGCGCCGCGCCCGTCGAATGACGGCGAGCGGCTGCTGCTCCGTCAGATGATGCGCCGCCATGGCCTGAGGCGTTAAATGGGGTCGGGGGTCATTTGATCAGGACAGTCGGCGGATACGGCGTGTGTTTCGTCCTCTTTAAATGACCCCCGACCCCATTTATCGATCGATGCTGAGGAAGTGAACGATTCCCGACTCGTCTCCGACAGCCAGCCGTCTGCCGTCGTCGGCCACGGCGATCACGGTGAGTTGATGGTCGAACGAGACACTGCTCATGCGAGCGAGCCCCTGCAGATCCGAGGCGACGATGGTATCTCCGTAAATCGAGTACGCCACCTGCGTATCCGGAGCGATCGCCACTTGATCGAGCCCGCTATCGGCTCCTTCGAGCATCCCCGCCAGCGTGAGGTCGCTCAGCCGCCAGATGCGGAGACGGTTATCACGACCGGCCGTCACGAGCCGCTGCAGGTTCGGGTTGATGACGATATCCAGGACCTGACGTTCATGCGCCACGAACGTGCGCACCGTCGTCTGCGCTTCGAGGTCCCATACTTTGATCCAGCCTGTGCGCGATCCCAGGACGGCATGCCCGGGTAGTCCCGTCGCGATCGCCACGACGATGAAATCGTCGAAACGTTCCTTCAGAACGCGCCCCGTCGAGACATCCCAGCTGAGTACGCCGGTATCGTCACCGAGGAGGACGTACCGCCCGTCTGGTGAAATCGCCAGCTCCGCATCGCGACTGATTGCGCTTGGCGTGACGTCATGAACGACCTGTTGCCCGAGCTCGAGGAGCAATGGATCGGAGGTTTGCGTTGTCACCGCGCGCAGATTGTCCTCCGATGCAAGGCCACGAATGCACTTGCCGAGGACGAGATCCCAGACTCGGACCGTCCGGTCGCGTCCCAAGGACGCGGCATGCGAACCACTCGTCGACACCGCCATTCTCAGTACGGCGTCCGAATGTCCGGCCAGGCGGTGCACGATCTCGCCACTCTCCAGATCCCAGATGCGCAATGTCGAATCACGAGAGGCCGTAACGGCCCGTCGACCGTCCTGCGTCACCTCGATTCCTGTGACCACCCCTGACATGCGTGTGACAGGGGACATTCTCGCTGCGCTCGACTGGTGATTCAGCGTTCCCAGGATCGTTCCGCTCTCGACGTCCCACACCGACATCGCGCTGAACATCGAGGCACTGACCGCGCGTCGTCCGTTCGTCGAGATGGCGAGCATGGAAACGGGCCCACCCGGCGGATCTGTGCGTGAGGCAGCGAGCTTCCGACCCATGTTCCAGTGACGGACCGTCTTGTCGGTGGAGCCGGAAATGATTCGACTGTCGGCGGGGACGATCACGACAGCACGAACGAAGCTGGCGTGGCCTGCCAGCACCTCGAGCGCGGTGCCGGTCTTCATGTCCCAGGTACGAAGCGTACCGTCCTGCGCACCGGTCACCGCAATTCGCCCGTCGAGCGTGATCGCCACGCAATTGATCTGTCCCTGGTGCCCTTCGAATGTTTGCAGCATCTCTCCGCTGGCTGCGTCGAACACACGGAGCGTTCGATCCGCGGAACCCGTCAGGATGTACTGCCCGTCGGCGCTGACGGTCACCGCGCGCACGAGACTGTCGTGTCCACGGCACGTGGCGATGACCCGTGTCTCCGCGACATCCAGCACGATGACGCTCTCGTCGCCCGGCGAGAAGACGATACGTGCGCTGTCGGGTAACCAGGCGATGGCACGCATCTGATGCGAGTGGCCAGTGAACAGCTGCCTGGTGCGTCCCTCCGGCAGCTCCCAGACGCGAACAGTGCGATCCTCGGAGATCGACGCGATCGTGTGACCGTCTTGCGATAAGGCAACGCCTTGGACGGCACCCCAATGCGCCTTGAGCACGCGGTCGACGCGCCCGTCCCGGAGGTCCCACACTCGAATAGTGCGGTCTTCTGAACCCGATACTGCGCGCGTCCCGTCGGCCGTCATCGCGACGGACAGGATCGCGGCCGAATGACCCGTCAACGTCTTCACTGTACGGCCAGCGGCAACGTCCCAGAGGCGAAGACTCCAGTCAGCAGAGCCGGACACCAGCGTTCGTCCGTCACCTGAAACCGCGAGTGCCTCGACGGAATGCGTGTGTCCCTTCAGGATGCCGTTCAGCGCGCCGCCGGCGTGTGTCAGCGATGTTTTGCCCAAGCGGAGAAATGGTTTCGGCACCAGGCGGCTCGCATGCGTCAGCAGTGCGTCGACCGTGGGCGACTGTCCGCCGACGAGCCGGCCGATCAGCTGGACGGCGAGCTGTCCCGGATCGCGTGCCAGTCCATGCGACGCCAGCCGAATCGCATCGTGGACCGGTCGCAATTCTCCGGAATCGGCAAGCAGATCGAAATCCAGCAGCAACGCCTGCACATCCGTCCGGCGTAACTTTGATTCGATCCATCTGTAGTCGGAGAGGAGCGACCGCAGCCGACCCTGCTCGCCCGCCTGCATCAAGTGCCAACTCAGCGAGCGCCACGCGTATAGGTCGGGCAAAGCGTGGTGGTCTGGCCAGCCCTCGTTCACGAGTCGCGCATGCGTTGCCTTTACGTCTGGCAGTTCGGAGCGCAAATACGCTTGCAGCACGTTGTGAATTCGCAGGGCGCCATTCTTGAGATCGAAGTCGACGACTGCCGCGTTATCCAGACGCTGCACGATCTCCTCGGTTTCGAAGGCGTCGAGCTGCCACAGTGCCCGAACTGCGCTGAGCGGCACCGCAATGCCTTCCGGAAAAATCGCCAGCTCGGCGCATCGTCTGCGATCGTCGGCGGTCAGCAGCTCGAGACTTGCACCAACCGTGCGCCCCACGGCTTCGTTACGAGCGGACGCGTCCCTGCGATCGAATGCGACGGGTCCTCGTCTGCGCAGGGCCGTCTCGACGTACGACAAGGCGCCTTCGAACGAATCGCCGCGATCCATCCGCTCGCGAAGCTGAGATGCCGCCAGCTTCAATAGCAGCGGCCACTCACCCAGGCGCGTTGCCAATGCGACGAGCGGGGCCGTCTCGCTGGGCGCGACCCGCAGGCGTGCGAGCAGCAGCTCCAACGACTGCCCGGCGGTCATCTCGTTGACTGAGATCTTCTGCGCGCGCGTCTCCGAGAGCACCTGCATCCGGCGCGTGGTAATCAGCCGTGAGCATTGCTTGCCGCCGCGCATGAACGGCATCACGTGCTGCGCGTCCCACGCGTCGTCGATGACGATGAGACAGTTTTTCTGGTCGAGGCGCTCGGCCAGATGGATGGCGGCGTCGTCGACATCGATGAATGGCACGCGCTCGCCCGTGAGCGCGGCGTACAGCTTGGTCAGCTCGTGTTGGATCTTCGGATCCTGTCCCAACGTGGCCCAGAGAATGCCATCATCAAAAGCTGTGATGACGTCGTCGTTGTGGCAGAGCGCGATCGCAAGCGTCGTCTTGCCGAACCCGCCGGCGCCTTGCAGCGCGGTCGTGATCATGACCGGGTTCGCGCGGTCGGCGTCGAGCAGCGCTGACAGGAGCGCCTCGAACTCGGCTGGCCGCTGAACGAAGTCGTCGCGCAGGTCGGGCGCCATGAAGGGTACGCGGTTGTCTCGCGAGGCGCTGTTGAGAAAACCGACGAAGGTGTTCCACTCCTTGTCGAGGTCGTAGAAGTGGACCTTTCGCATCCACGACGGCAACCCTCGCGTATCCAGTTGTGATGGCGGAACGGCCATGACCGGGCACACCCGAACGCCTTGCTGGCGCGCGTATCGCCATTCCTTGCGCGCCACCTCGGACGTCATCGCGGCCGGCGTCAGTACCATGATCATGAACTCGACCTGCTCGATCGCGTCCGTGATCTGTTTCCACCATCCGACGCCCCCTTCCATGCGGGAGCGGTCCTGCCACAACGTGATCTGAGGCTGCTCTTGCTCGAGCCGTTCGCGCAGCGCAGACGCGTAGGCTTCGCCGTCGCTGCGCGCGTAGGACAGGAATGCCCGAGGTGAAATGTCGAAAGATCGAGACGTCATCCGATCCGAAACGTGCCCTTGTGTCCCCGTGGACACCCGCACTCCTGCGCTGCGTGTCCCGAGAGACACGATGTTAGTGAAATCTGCACGGAGAAGCACCATTCCTCAGGGCTTCCGGCCTGGCTTCGCGCTTGCCGTGATGTCGTGTGTGCGATCGCTTACTGAGCGATCGGCTCCAAGGAGGGCACATATGAGAGCGAACGGGAAGACGGCGGCGGCGGTGTTGGTCGTTGCACTGACGACTGTCGGTTGCTCGAAAAACGAGGGTCAGACAAAGGGTGTGTACCGGACTCAGCGCCACTGAAGCCGGTTGCGCAATCCGGAGTACCAGCCACGCTCGAGCAGGTTGATCATGAAGAAGGACTCGCGGCGCGGAAGTACACCGACGCAACGGCGATCTCGATCCCGATCATCTCAAGAGCCTCGTCAACCTGAGTCGCCGTGTTGATCGAGCAGAAGCGGTTCGACGATGTTCTCAACACGTTGATGCGGGCCGCTGACATCGAGCCCGCTCCAACGAGGTGCAGCGACTGATCGGGCGTGCGTACCACGCCGTGGGCAAGACGGACCGATGCGATCGAAGCATACCGTCACGCCATCGAGCTGGATGAGAGAGATGTCTGGTCGATGAACAATCTCGGACTGGTGTTCCTCGCACAGAATCGCGCCGACGCGGCGATGCCGCTGTTCCTCAAGGCCGTGGATATTCGGAAAGGTGTCGCCGCGTTCCCCAACAACCTCGGTATGGCCCTCGAGCACACACGGCGCTTCAAAGAGGCCGCCGACGCGTACAACGATGCGCTCAGCGC
>JBKPNV010000155.1:0-10632 GCA_046732795.1 Acidobacteriota bacterium | reverse complement strand
GTTGCTGCCGTGACTGCGAATGTCGAAGCGGCGCGCAAAGAGAACCGGAGCGTCCCCGTGCCGATCGACCTCGTGACGACGTCGGCCTCCGGATTCGATCCGCACCTGTCGCCAGCGGCCGCTGATTTCCAGGTTCCGCGTGTGGCGCGTGAACGTGGGATGTCACAAAACGATCTCCGCGAGCTCGTCGCGGCCCATACGGAGGGTCGTCAACTCGGCTTTCTCGGTGAACCACGCGTCAACGTCCTCCAGTTGAATCTCGCGCTCGATCGCGAACGGCCGATGAGGAAGTGAGGCGGATCGGAAGACCCGCCTCTACACGTCCGCAAACCGATAACCAACCCACGGCTCGGTGAGGATGTACGTCGGAGCCGATGGATTGGGCTCGATTTTCTTGCGGAGAGAACCCACGAGCACGCGCAGGTGCTCCGGCTGGCCGGCGGCGTGTGGCCCCCAAATCGCTTTGAGGATCACGCGGTGCGTGAGGACGCGACCCGGGTGCTGAGCGAGATAAGAGAGCAACTCGAATTCCTTGGGCGTGAGGCGGACCTCCTCACCGTCCCGAAGGACGCGGAAGCGTTCGCGGTCGATGACAAGGCCAGCGCGGACGATCGGTTCACTCGACGGCGAAGGGCCGTCAACGCGTCGCAAGGCGGCGCGGATGCGCGCCAACAGCTCTTCGGCTCCGAATGGCTTGGTCACGTAGTCGTCGGCCCCGGCATCGAGTGCCCCCACTTTGTCGCCTTCCGCACCCCGGGCTGACAGGACGAGGATGGGAACACTGGTAGCCTGTCGCATCTGGCGGCAGACGTCCACGCCATCCATGTCGGGGAGACCAAGGTCCAGCACGATCAGGTCAGGTTTGTCTCTCTCGACCACGTCGAGGGCCGCTCGTCCACTCATAGCCGTAAGCACGTCGTATCCTCGCGCACGCAGAAGGGGAGAGACCGTGCCCAGGATGTTCGGCTCGTCGTCCACGATCAAGATGCGGGAGGCCATTGTCATTGGGGGACTGGTGCGCGACGGACGCTACCGGGCACGACCATCGAGAATCGTGCGCCGCCACCAGGGACGTTTTCCGCCCACACACGCCCTCCGGCCGCAGCCAGCAGTCCACGCGTGATCGACAGTCCCATCCCGGTCCCGAAGGTCGTCTGACGTGCGGTGTGTCCGCGGTAAAAACGCTCGAACAGATGTTCGAGCTCTCCAGAGTCAAGGCCAGGGCCGTGATCGGTCACAGACACATGCAGGCCGTCGTGCTCCACGCGCGCCTCCACGACGATCTCGCGGGTGGACGGCGAGTACTGTGCTGCGTTTTCGAGGACGTGCGACAGCGCTCCCGACGCAAGCCGCGGATCGATTTCAACTTCCAGATCGCCTGGCGCGTCGACGCGTACCGAGCGTTCCTCGAGTAGATGTCTGACGTGAGCCATCGCCGCGTCGACCACGTCCTCCGCCGTCACCCAATCGCGGTCGACGCGGATGGCGGCGGCATCGATCCTGGCCATGTCGAGAATGTCCTGGAACAATCGCGTGAGCCGGCCGAGCTCCGAGGTCGCAGCGCGAGCCTGTTCGCGGCGATCGTCAGGGGACAGGTCGTCGCGCAGGTTTTCGACCGCCACCCGGATCGCGGTGAGGGGCGTCCGCAGATCGTGACTGAGCGACGCCAGCAGCGTGGCGGCTAGATCCGCTTTCTGCTTGACGAGCTCCGCGGCATCCCGCTCCGCGAGGAACTGCGCGCGCTCAATCGCAATCGCCACGACGCCGGCAACCGCATCGAGCGCTCCGATGTCGAGCGTCGATGAGGACGCGGCGAGTAACCCGACAGCCTTCGTTCCATGGCGAAGCGGGACGAGCGAAATGTCTTCAGCCACCCCCGCGCGCATGTGTCCGCCATACGCGCGTTGTCTCGCGTCGAATTCGACCACACCGCGTGCTCTGGCGAGCGCCAGGTTCAACGTGCCATCGTCGATGACCAAGTCCTCGCTCGCGCCCTGATACCTTCGCCAGCCGCGTTCAGCAGGGAGGCAGATCGCGACCGTCGCCAGCTCGAATCGGCGGGCTACATGGCGTGCCAGCGCCTCGATGGCTCCGGTGGTTTCCGTTGTCAGAAGCACGTCACGCGTCAGATCGAACAGGCGAGTGACTTCGTTGCGGCGCGCGATCGCGTCGCGCGCACGCGCTTGTACCGCCGCCGAGAGATTGCTGGCAATGACCGCAACCACCAGGAACGCGAAAAGCGCGATCCAGTTCTGCGCGTCGGCAATCGTCAACGTGCCCAGCGGTGGCAGGAAGAAGAAGTTGAGCGCCACCGTGGCCGTGATTGCTGTGACCGTGGCGATCCACAAACGTCCGAAGGTTGCCGTCGCCAGCACCACCAGCAGCAGTGCCAACGCTACGGTGGTTGGACTGACCGCGGGTAGCGCGCGTGACCCCACGACGATTGCAGCTATTGCGAGCGCGGCGCCGAAGAGGACGGCGAAATCGCCTGTCGGAAGCGGCCGAACCTTCGGCATGCTGATCCATTCTGCCATTCCGCGCGGCGCGCGATACCCTCACGGATTTCTTACGGACTCTTTACGCCTTCTTTAGCGACTTGAGCGCTACCGTCGCGGGTAAACCATGCAAACGGTTCCATTCAGCACAAGTGAGATTCCCGCGGAACAGCTGAGCGCCGTCATCGCGGAACATCTGACACTCGAGCACGTGCGCGCCTTCCGGCAACTCCTTGTCTTCCGGTGCGGCGTCATTGCCGCCGGGATCGCTGTCACCGGCCTGATCCTTGGGCTGCTGCATTCATTCGGTTATTGGTTCAGCGTCGTCATTTTTCTCGCCGCCCCAGCCTGCACCTGGATTGTGGAACAGCGGCGCGAGCGCCAGTTCGCGCGCAAATTGGAGCAGCTTTCCGGCATCACAACGGACGCGGCGGCACATCGCCCGGAAGAAAGTCGTAAAAAGTTCATAAGTACGGGCCATGTCTGCCGTTGATTACTCGAACGTCGTTCGATAATTCAGAGAGTTGCCCAATTCGATTTCCACCTCGGCGTCCACGGAACCACGATTCACCGCTCACGCCTCCGGCTCCCGCAGCCGCCTACTGCCCCTGACGTTGACAGCGTTAGGCGTCGTTTACGGCGACATCGGCACAAGCCCGCTGTACGCGATGCGGGAGTGTTTCTTCGGGAGCCATCCGGTTCCGCCTACGCATGAGAACGTCCTCGGCGTCTTGTCGCTCATCATCTACGCGCTGGTGCTCGTGATCTCCGTCAAGTACGTCGCGATCGTGATGCGCGCAGACAACCAGGGTGAGGGGGGCATCCTCGCGCTGACGGCGCTCGTGCCCGGAATCAGGGCCGAGCGCGGTGCCTCGCCGCGATTGGCCGCGGGCCGCCCCCTGCTGATTGCGCTGGGGATATTTGGCACTGCCTTGCTCTACGGCGACGGCATGATCACGCCCGCGATTTCCGTTCTCAGCGCGGTCGAAGGCCTCGAGGTCGCCACACCATTGTTCCGCCCGTATGTCGTGCCGCTGACGGTTGCGATCCTAATCGGGTTATTCGTGATCCAGAAGTACGGGACCCATCGAGTCGGAGGCCTGTTCGGCCCGATCGTGATTGTCTGGTTCCTGACGATCGCGGCCCTCGGGATCGGTTGGATCGTTCGAGAGCCAGTGGTGCTGGGCGCGTTCGACCCGCGCCACGCCGTCACGTTTTTCAACAGCAACGGCCTGACCGGTTTCGCCGTGCTCGGTGCCGTGTTCCTGGTCGTGACCGGCGGAGAAGCGCTCTATGCCGACATGGGGCACTTTGGAAAAGAGCCAATCCGCCTGGCGTGGTTCACCCTGGTGCTTCCGTCGCTGGTGCTGAATTACCTGGGCCAGGGGGCCTTGCTCCTGAGCGACGAGACGGCAACGCATCCGTTCTTTCAGCTGGCTCCGACGTGGGCGCTGCTTCCGCTCGTGGCGATTGCCACCGTCGCAGCGATCATCGCCTCGCAAGCGCTGATCTCTGGTGCGTTCTCGATCACGCGGCAGGCGATGCAGCTGGGCCTGGCGCCACGCCTCGATGTCGAGCACACGTCTCCCCACGAAATCGGCCAGATCTATGTTCCGCAAGTGAACTGGGCCCTGATGTTTGCGACGGTGTTCATCGTCATCGGCTTTGGCTCGTCGAGCGACCTGGCCGCCGCATACGGGATTGCCGTAACGCTCACCATGGTCATTACCGTGTTGCTGTTGTACGTGGTAATGACCGAACGATGGTCCTGGCCGATCCCCGTTGCGGCATCGGTCATGGCGCTGTTTCTCGTGGTCGATGTTGCCTTCTTCGCCGCCAATGCGTTGAAAGTGCTTCAGGGCGGCTGGGTGACACTGGCGGTCGCCGTGGCGATTTTCATTCTCATGACGACGTGGAAGACCGGTCGTCGGCTGGTCGCCGAACGGCTCACCGCGCGGGCGATCCCCCTGGACGAGTTCATGGCAACCGTCGAGAAATTGCAGCCGGTCAGAGTCCCCGGAACGGCTGTCTTCATGACGGCGCAGCCGACCGGCACGCCGCCGGCACTGGCGCACAATCTGCGCTACAACAAGGTGCTGCACGATCACGTCGTGGTGCTGACCGTAGTGACCGCGCAGGTGCCGCACGTGCCGATCGACGATCGCCTGACGGTGCAGCCGCTCGGGCAGTCACTGTTCAACGTGCGGGTCCAGTACGGGTTCATGGACGATCCGAACGTGCCTGACGCGCTGCTCAAGGCACGTGAACAGGGGCTGCACATCGATCTCAACGACACGACGTATTTCCTTGGCCGCGAGACGATCATCGTGGCAGCGCGGCAGGGCATGGCGGTGTGGAGAGAAAAGCTCTTTGTGCTGATGGCGCGCAACGCCGTGCGCGCCACGGCGTTCTTCCGTTTGCCGCCTGAACGCGTCGTGGAACTCGGAGTCCAGGTGGAAATGTAAGCCCGCAGCGTGGCCCACGCGCCAGAGCCATGGCCTGGGCGCTACGCCGCTCGCTCTTCGAGCGAGGTCGCTGACGTGGGTTCTTCGATCGCGATCGACTGCACGGGTGACGACGTAATCTGTTTGGTGCCGAGGCCGAATTCGATTCGAAGACCGACCAGGATCCAGCCGACCTTCAGCGTGCTACCCCCAAACGTTGCGCCTGACAGCCGCACGATCGTCGGCTCGGGGAAGATCCCGCCCGCAGCCAGCACCAGCTGGCGAGAACCGTCCACCACCGTGAGTCGATAGCAGGAGTGCCGTGTCTTCACGATGAGAGTGGATCCGGCGTCGAGCGCATAGACTCCAACGCCATCTTTCTCGTGTGACTCTCGCGCGAACCCGTCGAGTGTGCGCCAGCTAGGTAACATTGCGTCCTCCGTTGCGTGAGACATGGGCAATTCCGTTGCCACCCCACCAGCGGTGTGGCCACGCTGAAATCAGCGGATTTTTGAGGATTTCCGCCCGGGACCGGGACCGTGGTGGGAAGTTTCCCACGCTGCTGGGAACTCGTTCCCACCTCAGGCGTTGGAGTCACTCGCCGAAATAGAATCGCGACACGCGAGGCTCCCACCTTCGCCGAAGACTACGGCGGACGAGAAAGCCCCGCTGGACTGATGTGGATATGGCGCTAGCTCCAGCACATCGGGAGTTCGCTGTGCACGTCACACGGGTTGCCATTGATGATCGGCGGCTCGGCGGGTGCGCACGATTCGGAGCCCTCGACACCAACGTCGTCATCTTCGACCCAGTCGGGCGGAAACGCCGCTTCCAGGACGTCGACAGTCAGATTGAGCCCAGCGTCGAGAAGTACGAGATCCCGGCCGACCACTCGATACTCGAGTTCACTTGGCAGTTCCGGGAGCGCCAGGAGAGCGGCCGTCCACATGGCAGCGACGTCCGCCCGGGCGTACCGTCGGGCGAGTTCGATCTGGCAGCGGAAGTGGGCAGCGACACGAGGGGTGAATACGGCACCGGGTTGGAGTGTACCGTGCGCCTCGAGGATCGCGGCGCGATGTGCCCGGCGTGCGCGCGCGGTTTGCTCGAGGTCGGCGTTAGCCAGCGGCGACATCGGGTTCGCCAGAAGACGATGAATCTCCGCGTATCGATTCACCACCATCGTGAAGTCGGTGATCGCCTGCGCATGCAACGTGTTGAATTGGTGCGGCTCGCACTGCAGGAATCGCGCCTCGGCGATGGTTGCTGAAAGCACTAATGCTGGAAGCAGAAACGGGACGGTTGCGGTCATGACCACCTCCGATGCAGCTCGAGAAGGCATCTTCGGTGCCAAGGTGGTGCTGCGGGATCTCGGCACATTGGCGCAGGGATGCATTGATCGAGAGTCCCGGGCATCGGAAATATTCCGCGCAGGTGGTGAATGATTCGCGCTGCGGCCTGTGGTGCATGAGGCCGGACTTGCGGTTCTTCCGCGGAATGCTGGTTGCGTGATGATCTAGGCTGTGATGACGGAAGACCAGGCTGCAATCATCGACTTTCTCGGCGCTCCGTCGACGCATGACGGCGCGCCAGTTGAGCGAATCGAGACGCATACCGCGATCGTGTTTCTGGCTGGTCAACGCGCATGGAAGCTCAAACGCGCGGTCAGATTCGATTACCTCGATTTCTCGACGCGCGCCCGCCGCAGGGCGATGTGCGAGGCGGAAGTGCATCTCAATCGACGGACGGCTCCGGCGCTCTATCACGGTGTCGTGGCGGTTACCCGAGGAGCTGATGGATCGCTCGCGCTCGGCGGCAAGGACCCGCCGGTGGAATGGGTCATCGAGATGGAGCGCTTCGACCAGGAGGCGCTCTTCGATCGGCTGGCTGCGAAGGGGCGCCTTGACCTCGAATTGATGCCGCCTCTTGGTGCCGCAATCGCCAGCTTTCACGCTGCTGCAGAACAGCGACGTGAGAGGGGCGGCAAGGCGGGAATGCACAAGGTCATCGACGGGATCGCGGCCGGCCTTCTCGAGTACGGCAGGGACATCGTCGATCCCGCGGCCTGCCGTCGAGTGACGTCGGGCACGCACGCTGAGGTCGATCGCCTCGGGACATTGCTCGATCATCGCCGCGCCTCGGCAAGCGTTCGTCAGTGTCACGGCGACCTGCATCTCCGGAATATCGTTCTGCTCAACGGGCAACCGACCTTGTTCGACGCGATTGAGTTCAACGACGACCTCTCGTGTATCGACGTGTTGTACGACCTGGCGTTTCTGCTCATGGATCTCTGGCGGCGCCAGTTGCCTCGTCACGCGAATGCGGTCTGGAATGAGTACATCGCTGCAACCAACGACTTCGACGGCCTTGCGCTGATGCCGCTCTTCCTGTCGTGCCGGGCCGCGGTTCGAGCCATGACCAGCGCGACGGCCAGCCGCGTCCAGTCCGACACGTCACGTATTGAAGAATCTCGTCACATGGCGCGTGAGTACCTGGCGATGGCGGAGAGCCTGCTGGCGGTACCGCAGCCCGCGCTGATCGCCATCGGCGGGCTGTCTGGTTCGGGCAAATCCGCGGCAGCGATGGCGCGTGCGCCGTCGGTCGGCGCCGTCCCTGGCGCCATCGTTCTCCGCACCGATGAAATTCGCAAGGAACTGTGCGGTGTGCCGCGGCTCCAGCGCCTGGGACCAGAAGGCTACACGCCCGAGATCTCGAGCCGCGTCTATCTCACGCTCGCCGACCGTGCACGGGTTGCGATTCGCGCCGGCTACAGCGTCATCGCCGATGCCGTGTTCGCGCGACCAGCCGACCGCGAGACGATCGAACGTGTCGCGCTCGACCTGTCAGTTCCATTCACCGGAATCTGGCTCGAGGCGCCGGCGGCGACGCTGATCGAGCGCGTCAGGTCGCGGCGTACCGACCCGTCCGATGCGGACGAAGCGATCGTCCGCCGTCAGCTGGACCAGGATCCTGGAGCGATCGACTGGCACCGGGTGGATGCATCAGGTGCCGCTGATGACGTGCTTCGAGCGGTCGCGGCGGCAGCGCCAATACGAGTGCATCGGTACGACACAGCACACGATAGGTGACGGAGCCCATTCGGGGGCCGAGGACGCCGGAGGAATGCAGGCCCATGACGATCAGATTAGCGTGACGCGCCTCGACCAACGTGATGATTTCCTCCGACGGATCGCCGGTCACGACAATCGGTTCCACATGAACGTGCGATGCGTACAATTCGGTCATGCGTGTCACTTGCTCTTCGGCGTCGACGCGGCGCGCGGCTTCCGCGCCTGGCATGAGAGTACGCACACTGTACGGAACGAAGATTGGTTCGAGTACATGCGTCACGATGAGCGGGACCGACAACGCTTCCGCCAGGCCCGCGGCTACGATCAATTGATGCTTCGACGCGGGAGTCAGGTCGACCGGCGTGACGATGCGGTTGATGTGACCGGCGATTGCACTCAGTGACGCGTCAGGCGGCTTTGCGTCGGGCGTGATGAAGACGGGCACCGATGTTTCGCGGAGCACGCGCTCGGTGGTCGAACCGAAGAACATCTTGCGAATGCCGCTTCGCCCGTGCGAACTCATGACGATCAGCTCCGCATGTGACTCGGATGCTTCATGCAGGATCTCGATTGCCGGCTTGCCCGTCCTGACCTTGAAAGCGACTCTCTTGGGTCCAGTCTCGCAGTCGACGAGTGTCTCGCGGCAAAACCGCTTCAACTCCTGCAGCGTGTCGTCCGCGAGTGACGTCGCGTGTCCGGAGCTTCTGGCCGCCTCACCAAGCAATGGATCATCGACCGAAAGCACGGTCAGTCGGGTGCCGAAATGGTCGGCAATCGCTGCGGCATAGCACAGTGCCGAGCGCGACGGCTCCGAGAAGTCGACGGGGCAGAGCAGGGAAGGCCAGGCGGTTGTCATGACGGACCTCGCGGTTCATGCACACAGCTCTAGCGAGCAACGTCGATACCACCGGCTTCACCAAGGAGATCCGCCCATCGCGGTGTGACTGGACGTGACAGATATCCGGAGGAATGAATTTTTTCGCGCGAGCTGCCTGAAATGCCGCGGCGGTGGCGGACGTGCCTGGCGCGAGGCTACCCGGCCGTCGAGAGCCGGGTAGCCGCCAATCGAATCCGATTGCCCCTATTTGAAATTCGGCTGCGTGGTGATCTCGATCGTGCGATCGACGCCGCTTTGCGGATGCTGAATGTTCACGTACGCCCTGTTCGGATTGCGGAGGTCGAAATAGAGACCGGTGAACTCCGACCCCACGGTGCCATTGGAACCCCAGCGCGCGATCCCTTCGCCCGGATCGGCCAGGTCCCCGTCCTTGTTCAGATCCACCGCAATCCAAATGTCGTCGTCCACGCCGCCACCACGATCTTCGACGATGTAGATGTTGCCCTCATGGTCGATTGCCAGATTGTCCGCGTTGTTGAGCGCGCCGAGGGCGGGCAGACCGGTCGTCAGGTTCGTCGTCACCTGTGGAGCCGCGAACAGCCTCACGACGGTGGTTGACAGGTTGAGATTGTAGGTGCGGCTGTTGCCGGTCGCGTCGCTCGCGTCCGTATCCGAGTCCGTCGTGTTGAAGTACAGCAGCTGCGTGCCGTCGGCCAGCGTCTGGAGCTCCATATCTTCCGGTCGGTTGTAACCGGTGGCGCGGACATCGTTGTCATCAGCCGACGCACGGCCGTCGATGGTACCGTCAGCGTTGACCACGGAGATGCCGACGATTGGGCCGCCGGTCGCATTGGTGATGGCCACCCACATGGCGGCGCCGGTAATTGCCGGTCCGTTGTTGCCTTCGTTCTGGCCGCCCGCGCCGACGCGCAGTGCGAACGTCTGGCCAGCTGCGAAGAATTCGTCACCGGTGGTCGCGTCAGGGTTGGCGGACACGTACTTGTAGATCGAGCCGCCGTTCAGCTCGTCGATGAAATAGAGATTGTTGTCCTTGTCGAACACGAGGCCTTCGTGCGATACGCGCGGAACATTGCTGCGCCACACGAAATCGCCGCCGTACTGTCCGGCGGTGATCGGATTGGTGACTTCGAACAGCCGTCCTTTGGTGCTGCCGGTCCCCCAGGACTCTTCGGCGGTCAGGTAGCCGCCCCAAGGAGTCCACCGTGACGCGTCACCGGAAACGAAGCCCTGCGTGCCGGGCTGCACGATGGTGACCGTGCGAGTGTTGTAGTTGGGATCCTGCGTGTCGATGCGCTGGACGCCAGCCGTGCCGGTCTCGAAGGGCATGAACAGATAACGCCCGGCGTTCGGACCTGTCTGGTTCGACGTGATCATGTCCCAGTTCCCGGAGTTCGAATTCATCACCAGATTGTTCTGCATTCGTCGATCGGCCAGCGTGCGCTGACTCCACTTCGGATTTGAGAGCGTAATGGGCGTTGCTTCCTCGGGACCATCGACCGGCAGGGGCCCCGCGGAGCTGGTGAGCGGCGTGAAGTGCGTGAATTTCGTGCTTACTGCAAGCGTGGTCATACCAGTTGTGAGCGCCAGCGCGACCGCCAGCGGAAGTCGGGTCGATTTCATCTGCATCTCCGATCGTAGATTTACTGAGATCCGCAGCGTATGGGCCGGGAGCAACGCGCGCGTGGCAACGTCGTAACGCGTTCGCAAACTGAGAGATCAGAAGATGTGACTGAGGCAGCCTGATGCTGCCTCACGGGTGGCGTGGG
>JBKPNV010000154.1:0-8997 GCA_046732795.1 Acidobacteriota bacterium | reverse complement strand
CCGTTCATCCAATCGAGCTTCTCGGTGTTGAACACGGCGTTGCCGCCGCTGATCCCTGCGAGCGCGAAACTGTCGATCAGCTCCTGCGCGCTCATCAGCTCGCGATCGTCGCCCGGCGACCATCCAAGCAGCGCGAGGAAGTTCACCATCGCCGGCGCCAGGTAGCCTTGCCGCTGATATTCCATCACCGACGTCGCGCCATGCCGCTTGCTCAGGCGTTTCTTGTCGGCCCCCAGAATCAGCGGCACATGCGCGAAGCGAGGCACCGCCGCGCCAAGCGCCTGGAACAGCAACACGTGCTTGGGTGTGTTGGAGATGTGATCATCGCCGCGGATCACGTGCGTGATGCCCATGTCTATGTCGTCAACGACCACCGAGAGGTGATAGGTGGGATATCGATCGGACCGGAGGATGACGAAGTCCTCGATGCTGGCACCCTCGAACGCAATTGTCCCGTGCACGGCATCGTCGAACGCCGCGCCCGACGATGGGACGTTGAAGCGGAGCGCGCGCGGGGTCCCCGCCGCATCGAGTTCGCGAATGCGATCCGCCGGCAGTCCAAGGCACGTGCGGTCGTATTGCCATGCCTCGCCGCGCGCTTCGGCGCGTTCGCGCTCGTCGCGCAGGCGCTCGGGTGTGCAGTAGCAGTAATAGGCGTGCCCGTTGCTGAGTAGTCGATCGGCGGCGGTCCGATAGGAATCGAGCCGCTCCGACTGAAAGTACGGCGCATGCGGCCCGCCGACGTCGGGACCTTCGTCCCACGTCAACCCTAGCCAACGAAGTCCGTCGAGGATGCCCGTCACCATGTCTTGCGACGAGCGCTCGACGTCGGTGTCCTCGATGCGCAGGACGAAGACGCCGCCGTGCCGTCGCGCGTACAGCCAGTTGAACAGCGCAGTGCGCGCACCGCCGACGTGCAGGTATCCGGTTGGGGAAGGTGCGAAGCGCACGCGAGGAGCCACGACGACTATGCTAACGTGATCGCCTTCCCGGCGGCTCTGAAGACCCGCCGCCAGGATGGAGACCCGCCGCTACGATTGGAGACTGCGTCGGCTGTGGTCTTTCAAGATCTCGTCGATCAGGAAGAGATCCGTCAGAAGCGCTCGCACGTGAATCGACGCGTTGAGGTTGTCGATTGTCTGTGAGCTGATGGATCGCAAGGCCATCACGAGCTGAACCGCCGCGAGTGCATCGCCGGCATCGCGATCGAGTACTCGCAGGAACGCCAGGTACTTGTCGGCCGGTTCCAATCGGTCGCGCGCTACGGCTTCGCGAAACGTATCCGCCAGACCGGTTAGCGCGGCTTCAGCGCGCGCGAGGAGCGTCCGCAGCTGGACTGCCGACTGATTGCCCGCCTCGTCGACCACGCCCTGCGCAGCGTAGGCGAGCGTGAACTCGTAGCACTCCTCGATCGCGTCGCAGCGCTCTTTCAGATCCATTCTTTTGTTCTTTTCACTGGTAGTCGGGCGTTATGCGCGGGTCAGGAGGTCCATGTATTCTCCGTCCCTCGGACGGCGCGCCTGACGAGGTTTCGCAGCATGGGCACTTTGTAGGCGTTGTGATGCAGCGGCACGGCGCCGACGATCGCGAGCTCGCCGGCGGCAGTTGCGGTTGCTTCGTCACGCTTTTTGCCGCGGACCGCATCCTCAACGGCCGCCAGCCGGAGCGGAGTGGCTGCCACGCCGTTCACGGCGATGCGCATGCGTGAGATTGTGTCGCCGGACATGACGGTCGCCGCTGCGACGTTCACGAGCGGGAAGTCCCACACATTGCGGTCGGCAAGCTTTTCAAAATAGAAGTGCGCGCCCGCCCACGCGGCGGGAATGCGAATGGCGGTCAGCAGTTCTCCCGTGCGAAGCACGGTCATCCGGGTGATGTCGATGCCCGGACCCACGAAATATTCCTCTGCCGGCACGACGCGCTCACCGTTGCGCCTTCGAATCACCATTTCCGCCTGCAGCGCGATCAGCGCAGGCGAGGTGTCGGACGGATTCACCGCGACACAGCGATCGGCGTTCAGGATTGCGTGCTCGCGATTAATCGCCGTCGGAGTGTCGGCGTAGCAGATGTTGCCGCCAGCCCGATAGCATGACCACCCGGCGCGGTAATACCAGCAGCGTGTGTCCTGTGAGACGTTGCCGCCAATTGTTCCCTGATTCCGAATCTGCGGCGATGCCGCCGCTTCGGCCGCTTTCATCAGGATGCTGTAGCGCTGCTGCACGATTGGGTTCCGCACGACCTCGGTCAGCGTCGTCATTGCACCAATCTCGAGCCCGTCGCCCATCTGGCGAACGCCTTTCAGCTCGACGATCCCGCTGAGGTCGACGACGGCACTCGGGCGCTTGATGCGGTCCTTGAGCCAGTCGAAGCTGTCGAGTCCGCCGGCCAGGACCCAGGCGCTCGAGCCATGCTGATCGAGGAGGTCGAGGGCGGCGTCGACCGAGGCCGGTTGAAAGAGCTCGAACGCGGGCATGACGTCGCGAATCACTGCCATAAGGAACTCTCGGTGGAATTCGGCATCACAGATGTGCTCTCAACGGTTCGTGCATCCGGCGTCCGTGCTCGAGCGACATCAGCACGATGTCAGCCGTCACGGGTGCGCGACGGAACGCGTCGACACCAATTGCATCCGCAATCGCGTTGAGCACGGCCCCATAGCCGGCGCCAACCGGAGGCTCGCCGACACCCCGCGCGCCGACCGGCGTTTCGGGATCCGGAATATCGAGCGCAGTCGCCTGCAGGTGATTCGGGATGTCGAGAATCGTCAGCGGCTTGTTGTAGTGGAAGCGCCGCGCGAGCGTGACGCCGTACTGCGGATCGATCACCCACTTCTGACAGAGCGCGTGGGCGATGCCCAGACAACTGCCCCCATTGAGCTGCGCTGTCAGGCTGCGCGGGTTGACGACCTTCCCGACGTCCCCGACAGACAGATAGTCGACGAGCGTGACCTTCCCAGTCTCGACGTCCACTTCGACTTCGGCGAATCCGATGACGAAGGAGAACGTGTTGCCGTCGCGGGGGTAGGTGTCCTTGGCGATACCCATCAGACCGAGCCCCACCAGCGCGGCGGCCGATGTTTTAGTGATTTGATGTATATCGTCCGCAACCACATGGCCGTCGAAGCGTCCGCCGAGCTCGATGGCGCGCGCCGCCGCCTGCGCGTAGCTCAGGCCGCGTCCCGAATTGCCGTGGCGATAGACGCGCTCGTTGCCGAGCTCGTAGTCGTCCGGCGAGCCGCCCAGATCCATCGCGGCGATCTCCTGGAGCTTGCGCTTCGCGTCCATCGCGCCGGCATGATTGGCGCGGGTCATCGCGTGCGTCGTCTGACTGCCGACCGACAAGCACGTGTTGGGCAGGTGCTTGCCGGTATTGCCCCAGATGATTTCGACCTTGTCCCACGGCATCGCGAGCACGTCGGCGGCGACTCGCGCCAGGTCGAACACTGAGTGAGTTCCCAGGTTGCCGACACCCGACTGGACGTAAAGCTTCCCGTCGGGACGGATGGTCATGATGGAATCCCATCCAACCGAGCCCGACCCGTGCGGCCCGACGGCGACGCCGATGCCGCGAACCTTGGGACCGCGGCGCTGCCCGCTGCGCGCCTTGCGCGCATCCCAGCCGAAGACCTCGACGCCTTTATCCAGCGCTTCTTTGACGAATGCGCTGGTCACATGGGGACGCATTCCGTTCGGACCCGCAGGACCATAGACTGCCTTGCCTGCTGGCGCGTTGATGCGGCGAATCGCGACCTGATCGAGACCGAGCTGCTTCGCGGCTTTGGTCACGATCGGTTCCATGATGCCGTCGGCCTGCATCGGACCCGGCGAGCGCTGTTGCGTGCGCGGCGGTGTGTTGGTGAGCACGTTGATGGCTCGCCATCGCATCGCGCCTGGCTGATAGATCAATGACGCCGCATTGCCACAGGATCGATGGTCGCCCATTGGACCATAGGCGCCCGAGTCCTGCACGAGGAAGAGATCGAGCGCCGTGATCTTTCCTTCCTTGGTGAAGCCGACGCGTGCGCGGCCCGACATGTTGGTGCGCGCGCGACCGATGTAACTCTCCTCTTCCCGGCTGATGCGCATCATCACCGGCGCGTTGGCCTTCTTCGACAGCATCGCGGGAATCGCCGACGAGACGGCCCCCGCGCCTTTGCTGCCGAAACCGCCGCCGGTGAATTCGCAGATCAGCACGACGTCGGCCGGTGTGATGCCGCACCAGCGAGCGACGCCCGCCACAGTTGCTGCGACGCTTTGCGTCGACGCGTGCAGATACAGCTTGCCGTTCTGCCAGTAAGCCATCGCGCTGCGCGTTTCCATCGGGTGATGACCGGTGGACTGGACGACGAACGTTTCGTCGAGGACGAGGTCGGCGCTCGTGAAGCCCGCCTCGAGATCACCGAACGACCATTCCTCGAGCGCACGTCCCATCGGCAGACGATCGCCGCCGCCTTCGTCGTCAGAGAAATCCTGTTCGGTCCACTTCACCGTGTCGAGCGCCGGCGCGGGCGGGGGACCCTGCGCGCCGGGCGCGGGTGGCTGCGGTGCCGCCCAGACGTTGCCGCCTCGTCTGGCGTTGGGACCGCCCGGCCGAAGACTGTCGAGCGGATCCACGACGAACGGCAGCGGCGCAAGGTCGATGTGGATCGCTTCAATGGCTGCGGCCGCCGCCGCTTCATCCACCGCGGCGATCGCGAGAATCGGCTCGCCTGCATACAGAGGTTCGTTCGTCAATGCCTTCTCGGCGCCGTTCAGATCCGGCAGGTCGTCGGCGGTCAGAATCGCCTTGACCCCGGGCATCGCGAGCGCGCCTTCCTTGTCGATGTAGAGGACGCGTGCGTGCGGCATCGGGCTGAGCAGCAGCTTGGTGAAGAGCATGCCGTCGGCGCGAAAGTCTTCGGCGTACTTTGCTCGCCCGGTCACCTTCGCAACGTGATCCGGCGGAAGGTAGTTGTTGCCAACCAGTCTGTTGTCAGGCATTGGACGCTCCGCGCATGTACTCAGCGCCCTTCATCAGCGCGGTGAGGATCTTGTCGTAGTCCTGACAGCGGCACAGATTGCCGGAGATGCCGTGCGCCAGCTCCTGGCGTGTGGGGCTTGGATTCACCTTGAGGAAACCGACGGCGGACATGATGAATCCCGGCATGCAGAAGGCGCACTGGAATCCCTGCTCGTCGAGCACGCCGCGTTGCATCGGGTGCAGCTCGCCGGTGGCGCTCTCCAGTCCCTCGATCGTCACCACCGCGCGCGAGCGGACCGTATGCGTCAGCACCGAGCACGAGTAGTGCGGCACGTCGTCGATGAGCACGGTGCACGCGCCGCACTCGGCGCGATCGCAGCCCAGCTTCGTTCCGGTGAGCCCGAGCTTGTAGCGCAGCGTCATCGCCAGCGTTTCCTGCTTCATGACGTCGACGCGGCGCATCTGGCCGTTGACGTTGAGCGTGATCAGGCGCTCGACCGCGCCTGGCGCCGACGCTGTTTGCCCGAGTACTGCCCCAGGGCCGCGAAAGAGATAGCCGACCGAAGAGGCCGTCGCGCCCGCGGCGATGACGGTCTTGATGAAGTTTCGTCGTGAAACGGGATCCATAGGCGTATCGAGCGCACTCTAGAACCGGTCCCGATGGCCTGTCAATGCTGAAGGGACAGGTGCTCTATTCTGCTGCAGCGTGATGTTCCCCGCCGAGAAGCGGCCTGGCCGCCAGCGTGGTGTTGGCCTGGTCACGGGAAATCGCCGTCTCGACGATGGTGGCATTGCCGATCCGCTTGACGCCGCGAAGCGCCCCTTTCCTCGCTGTACGACGCTTCGTTGCCAACAGCAGCAGCGCGCCGACGTGCCACCACTGCTACGAGCCGCTGTTGCGAAGCTTCTTGGCCGAAAGATTCTGCGTCTTCATCGGACCCGACACCCAGCCGCACGCTTCCTCATCGAGACGCAGTACCAGTTGAACCGAGCCACCTGGATAGCTATTGGTCGTGTGTCGCCCTGATTGTTTCTGCATGGATGCAGATATCCGGGGCTGGAACTTCGCCAATCCGAAGTAGGCATTCAGTGTGCGGCCAGGCGGAATGTCCATGACCCATGTGCGTTCGAGATTTCCCCAATCGTCACAGATCGCCCACCTCCCGCTGATCTCTCGTATGGTCTTCAGTCCGTACGGGCCACCGGCCGACACGGATTCGAGCAGTTCCTCGACTTCGGACGCGTACATCCAATAGGAAGCATAGAGACGGGTCTTGGGATCCTTGCGTCCGTATGCCGCCTGGTGCCCGCGTGAAGAGTCGGTGAAGCGAACGAGGCGGAGCGGGCCCTCGAGGACCGTGTGGCGGAGTACACTCAGGAAACTGCGCTCTTCCTCCTCGGTGGGGTCGAAAAACGGCATGCGGCATCCTATCGTGAGTGCAGCGTCGACCAAAAGGGGCGAAGCGAGGAGATGGTCGATGTTTCTGGATCGGCTCAAGCAACTCGCGGCACGGCTCGCTGGTCGGATTCCACCACCGCCTGCGGCGCCGTCCGAGGATCCGTTCGCAGGTGTTCGCCAGCCGCGCACGCGCAGACCCGGAGGGCGGAATTCAGCCGTCGCGGTCATGGAACCGGAACCTGACCAGTGGGTCAATGCGATCGGGCGTTCCTCGCGGCGGGAGCGATAGCAGGCCGCTAAAGCGAACGGACGTCTGCCCACGCCCTCGCGACCATCGTCTGACCCGAAGCAGTTCGTGCAGGGTGCGCCGGTGCTGCACGTGTCCGAGCACCAACCCTATTTCGGGAGCGCAAGACAGAAAGTCGTCCCGTGCGGGCCGCTCGACTCCACGACCAGCGACCCGCGATGCGCTTCGGCGATCCACTTCGCGATCGTCAACCCGAGGCCGGCGCCATAGGAGCGACGCGAGGGATCGAGCTGCACGAAGCGATCGAAGACTCGCGTGAAGTCCGCGGCTGGAATGCCCGTGCCTGTGTCGATCACTCTGATACAGATGTTCGAGCCGTCCAGGCGAACGTCGACCGAGACGGTCCCGCCGGCCGGTGTGTGCTGCACGGCGTTTTGTAACAGGTTGACGAGGAGCCGCTGCAGCAGTTCTCGGTCAGCGCGAATCGGCACCTCCGACGCACCGCTCGACACGATCACCACTCGGCGCTCCGTTGCCATCACGCTCACCGCGCGCCGGCATTCGTCGACCACGTCGTCGACAAAAATCATGCTCGGCCTGAGCGGATATCCTCCGGCATCGGCGCGCGCGAGCACGAGCATGTCCTCGACGAGCGTGCTCAGGCGATGAGACTGCGCGCTGGTGATCGCCAGGGCTTCGCGATACTCGCACTCGTCACGATGCTCGCGGCCGAGGGCCACCTCCGACGCGTTGCGGATGACGGAGACCGGGTTGCGGAGCTCATGCGACGCATCCGCCATGAACTGTCTTTGCGTCTGAAGTGCCGACCGCAGCCGTCCGACCAGCGCGTTGAACGCCCGCGTCAGTTGTCCGAGCTCGTCGTTGCGGATCGAAGGCCCAAGATCCTCCGTTCCGGTGAGCGGTAGCTCGCTTGCGCGCCGGGCCATGACGGTAATCGGTCGCAAACCAATCGAGGCAAGCCACAATCCTCCTGCCGCGGCGAGAGCCAGCGCGATGGGCATTCCGAGGATGAAGGCCTCGCGAATTTCAGCTTGGTCGCGCGCGCCGTCGTTGAGGGGACTCGCCACCACGAGCACCATTGCCGTCTGATCGAAGGGTTCCCGCCGCACCTGCACGCGCCACGCGCCGTACGCTGTCTCTATCGTGCGAATGCCCTCGGCGGGCGTTCCGGCCGGCAGGATCTCGCTCAGACTGGGAGCCTCGAATCTGGTCGCGAGCAATTCGCCATTGTCGGTGAGGATGGCGATCGGGTGGTCTGACGACGTGATCACGCTGCTCGATTCTTCGGCCGCTAATTTCGGTGCATCCAGCTCGCCGAGCTCCTCGCGCAGCATGTTCGTCAGTTGCAGGCGCGTGTCCTCGAGCTCCTGGTCGACACGGCGAAGGCTGATCCGGTTTTGAATGACCAGTACGTCTGCGGCGAAAACCGCCAGCACCGCGAACACGACGACGACGCACCAGAGTGAGAGGCGAGCGCGAAGCGAGAGGCTCCTCATAACGCGTCCTGCGAGACCAGTTGGTAACCCTCCCCCCGTCGAGTCCGGATCATCGATTCGCGTCCGGCGCGATCGAGCTTCCGGCGCAGCCGCTGCACGTGCACGTCGACGACATTCGACAGCGGATCGAAGTTCTCGTCCCACACGTGTTCGGCGATATCGCTCCGGCTGACCACGTCGCCGGCCCGGCGGGCCAGGTACTCGAGCAGCGCGTATTCCTTGGCGCGCAGCAGCACTTCCTGGTTGCGGACGAGCACGCGATGGCTGCGGGTCTCGATCGTGAGCGGGCCGAGCACGAGACGCTCGGGAAGAACGGGGTGATGGCCTCGACGAATCAGGGCGCGGAGCCGTGCGAGCAGTTCGCGGAAATCGTACGGCTTGACGAGATAGTCGTCGGCGCCCGCATCGAGTCCGTCGACGCGGCTCTCGATCGCATCGCGGGCTGTGAGCATGAGGATCGGCACGCTGCATCCGGAATCGCGGAGCGTGCGGCAGACGCTCACGCCATCGACCTTCGGCAGCATGACATCGAGAATCAGGCCGTCGTAGTCGTTGGTGCCTGCCCGAAAAATCGCCGCCTCTCCGTCCGCCGCCACGTCAACGGCATAGGCGTGCTCACGCAGCCCCTTCGCCAGTACGTGCGCCGCATGCGGTTCGTCTTCGACCAGCAGGATTCTCATGACACGGACACCGAGCCGATCATAGTCCCGCTGGAACTAGAGCAGTTGAGCGTCCTTCGTCCTTCGGCCTTAATGCCTGTGTCCGTCCTGTGGTTCCTCGTCTCGGTTCCGCTGCGGCGCAGCCGAGGCCAGAGGACCTTGGACCACGGTACGGACCAGGAACGAAGATCCAAGGACTCGCGCGATATCGATTCG
>JBKPNV010000153.1:0-9454 GCA_046732795.1 Acidobacteriota bacterium | reverse complement strand
GTCGTGACATCAATCTGTATTGGGATCTCCGAAATCTGCCGAGCGTGGGTGCAATGCTGTCGTCTGTGGCGAAGCCGTGGCTGGTGGCAGCCACCATTGCGGGCGTCTCATTAGTACCGCTCATCATCTACCTGCCACTTTGGTGGGCGCTTCGCTGTGTCACCAATGCGTCGAAAGACTCGCGGGTCCGGCACGTGCTGACCGCCGTTACAGGCGGAGTCGTCGTCGTGGGCGCCGCGCAAGCCCTCGGCGTACCGGTGCCGCGTAACCTGCGCGTCGTCGAACCGGTGACGGGCGTCTATGCGCGGCAGGCGCGCCAGTTGACCTATGAGATCAGTGGCGCGGGATTACGTGCGCTTCCGCCCGCGCCAACCACGCGCTCCAATCTCGGCCTCGTCAAGGGTGCCGACGTTCTCCTCCTCGCCGTCGAGTCGTACGGTGCCGTGAGCTGGGATCGGCCCGCGCTCGTCGAAGCACTTGCCGAGAGTCGCAGGCGCCTCGATACCGATATTCGCGACACTGGCCGTCGAGTAGTTTCGGCGCTCGTCGAATCGACGACGTTCGGCGGCAAGTCATGGCTGGCGCACGTCAGCTTACTCTCCGGCAACGAGGTGCGCGACGAGCAGACCAGTGTTCGGCTGATGTCGCAACGACGCGAAACCATGGTGGATGCATTCTCCCGTCACGGCTACAGAACGGTGGCCATCATGCCAGGCGTGCGAAGCGCGTGGCCGGAGGGCGCGTTCTATGGGTTCGATCAGATCTACGACCTCGCCCGCCTCAGCTATCACGGCCCCTCATTCGGATGGTGGAACGTTACCGATCAATTCGCGCTCGCCCGGATGGACGCCCTCGAGATTGCGTCACATCACCGCCAGCCAGTGTTCGTCTTCTTTCCCACCATCAGCACGCACACGCCTTTCACACCGGCACCGCCGTACCAGCCGGATTGGAGCCGAATCCTCACAAGTACGCCGTATGACGACGAGCAACTGGCCCGCGCGTGGGCACAGGAGCCCGACTGGTTCAATCTCGGCCCGAGTTACGCGCAGGCGCTCGATTACTTCTACGCTTCGCTTGGCGGCTATCTTCGTCTTCGGGCGGACCGCGACTTCGTGATGGTGCTCATTGGCGATCACCAGCCGCCGGCGATGGTCAGCGGGGAAGGGGCCCCCTGGGATGTGCCGGTTCACGTGGTCACCAACCGCGCCCAGATCGTCGATCGTCTGCTGCAGCGCGGGTTCCGGGAAGGCCTCCGGCCGAGTGGGCCCTCGGCCATCAAAATGAACGGCTTGCTCCCGCTTTTGCTGGACGCGTTTGGCGAGGAGTAACTACGCCTGAGGTCGTGCGATCGCTCCCCAGGTGGCCCGGAGCCCCCGCAGCGATGGTCTGGTATCAAGCGAGCTCATTGCTTCGAAGAGCACGCACACCATTGATCGTCTCCGATTGCAGGGATCACTGACGCCTGAAGAAGCGGCCGTCCGTTGCGAACGGTCAACGAATAGCTCGAAGCCATTGATCTCGTGCTGGTGCCGCCGGTTTTGAGTCGAGAGCCCGCGAGCCGATGGCGATGCCGCTAGCACTCTGGACGCACTGCATCTCGCGACGGCGCTGAACTGGCGCGATCGCGTGGGCCCGCTGCCGGCGATGGCCACGCACGACACGATGCTTGGAAACGGCCGCACGTGCATTCGGCTTCGACGTTCTTGGGAATCTGAAAGGAGATGACAGGTCGCGGCCTGAAGCACAGGCCTGCGGCGATTCTTCAGAGGATCACCGCCCGTCGAGAACGCTGGCGCGTGTTGAAGCTTTGGGTGTGCCGAGGTGGGCGGGAGTAAAGTGAAGCTCACTGCGATATAAAGCGGAAACCTATCGAAGGAGTGCGCAACGTAAGGAAGCGTCCGATGGATCCAGGCCAGGACAAAGCCCGCGAGCACCAGACGGTCCCATCCGATCTCACGTTGCGAGTGAAGTCGCTCGAGTCGCTCCTCGTCGAAAAGGGTCTGGTGGACAGGGCCGCGCTCGATGCGCTCGTCGACACCATGGAGCACAAGGTCGGTCCGCGCAACGGAGCGCGGGTCGTGGCGCGCGCGTGGATCGATCCCGCCTACAAAGAACGGCTGCTCGAGAACGCGCCGGCCGCGATTGCCGAGTTGGGCTACTCGAGCGGCCAGGGCGAGCACATGCTGGTAGTCGAAAACGGACCCGAGGTGCACAACCTCGTTGTCTGTACGTTGTGCTCCTGTTATCCGTGGCCAGTTCTCGGACTTCCGCCGGTTTGGTACAAGTCCGCGCCGTATCGCTCCCGGGCCGTCATAGATCCGCGCGGCATCTTGCGCGAGTTCGGTACGGAGTTGACGGAAGATGTCGAAGTGCGTGTCTGGGATAGCACAGCGGAGTTGCGGTATATCGTTCTGCCCGAGCGTCCCGCTGGCACTGAATCGATGACGGAAGCGCAGCTCGCGGCGCTGGTCACACGCGACGCGATGGTCGGCATCGCCAAGATCGCGTGTCCACCATCGGGAGACGGCCAATGAACGGCGTGCACGACATGGGTGGTTTGCAGGACATGGGTCCCGTTGTGTCCGAGAAGAACGAACCTGTGTTCCACGCTCCCTGGGAGGGGCGGATTTACGCACTCACGCGTGCAATGCGCGCCTGGCGTAAGTGGAGCCTCGACGCCGACAGGCACGCACTCGAGCTCATGCCTGCGGTGGACTATCTGCGCATGAGTTATTACGAGCGGTGGGTGCACATGCTGGAAGCGCAGCTCGTGCAGTCCGGGCTCGCCAGCAAAGAAGAGATCGAGCATGGACAGCCGGCGCCAGGCTCAACGAAAGCCACTCCGGTCTTCAGCCTCGCAACATCGGACCGTTGGCTCACGCGAGGAATCCCGTCGAGCGACGATCCGCAAGTGCGACCGTTGTTCAACGTCAGTCAGCCTGTACGCGCACGCAACATCAATCCCACGGGCCACACTCGCTTGCCACGCTACGCGCGCGGCAAGGCAGGGATCATCGTACGAGACCACGGGGTCTATCTCTTTCCCGACACCAACGCGCATTTCCAGGGTGAGAAACGCCAGCACGTCTATTCCGTGCGTTTTACCGCACGGGAGTTGTGGGGCGAGAACGCGTCGACGCGCGATTCGGTGTACCTCGATCTGTGGGACGACTACCTTGAGCCAGCTTAGTCCCACCCTCAGGGCCGAGCACCTCTCCGACCTTCCGCGTCTGCCTCGCGACGAAGGTGGGCCGGTCTTCGCCGAGCCGTGGCAGGCGCAAGCTTTTGCGCTCGCCGTGAAACTTTCAGAGCAGGGGCATTTCACCTGGAAAGAGTGGGCCGCCGCTCTGGCGAATGAGCTCCAGGCGGCCGCCCGGCGCGGTGAGCCCGACGATGGTTCTCGTTACTACGAACACTGGCTGGCCGCTCTGGAAACGCTGGTCACCGCGAAGGGATTGGCAGATCCAGCCGCGCTCCTGACGCGTAAGGAAGCCTGGGCAGCTGCTTACCGGAACACCCCCCACGGTCAACCCGTCGAATTGCTTCAGTCGCGAATGCCCGAAGGGCGTTGGGTTCTGCTTGCGGTCGCGTGCACCGTGGCGATCTACTGGCTGCTTCAGCACACCAGTCCGGAGCCGTCAGGTATCGTCCTCCCGCCCTTGGGATTCGCTGCGAGCGCAGGTCTCGGCATCGTGCTCGGCATGAGGCACGCGCTCGAGCCCGATCATCTCGCCGCTGTGTCAACCCTCATGACGGGGGAGCGCAGCAGCGCGAAGGCCGCCTGGCTCGGTGCCTGCTGGGGACTGGGGCATACGCTGACATTGTTCACCGCCGGAGCCCTGCTGGTCGTGCTGCAGGCTGAAATGCCCGCCATCGTCGCGCACCTGTTAGAGATCGGCGTGACCCTCCTGTTGGTTGGCTTCGGTGTGCGCGCGATCTATCTGGGCGCCCGCCGAGTGCCGAAAGGTCCAACGCATTCCCACAACACACCACGAGCGTCGTCGCCCTTTCAGGTTGACCGTTGGACGATGGCACGACCGCTCGTCGTGGGTGCGGTGCACGGACTCGCCGGTAGCGGCGCGCTTACGGCGCTCGTCGTGACGACGCTCCCGTCAACGGTGACACGGCTCGCGTACCTGGCGCTATTTGGTGCCGGAACGACAGCGGGGATGGTCGTCCTCTCAGGTCTCCTGGGCTGGCCGATCGCACGACTGGGCGCTCATCACGTCTGCACGCGAACGTTTTCGCTGGCCGCCGGATGTGTGTCGCTCGCGCTTGGCGTGTTCTGGGGCTATCCGCTTATCGCAGGATTGTTCTAGCGCATCTCCGATTACGACGTAGAGCGGGGGCTTTCGCCTCCGTGCGGCGCGATGGTCGCGCAGCCTGAACCCTGCGCTCTGCGGCGATATAGAAAAAACCATGGGCGTGCATTACCGCTGCGAACGCACTGCCGCGACGACAGCGGCGCGGCGACGGCGAGACACTTCGATCCGGGCGCCACTCTCGAGCACAACGAGCATCTCACCGTTATTCATCCAGGTCAGCTCGCGCACGCCCGAGAGCGGCACGAGCGCACGCCGATGCACGCGGACGAATCCGTGGTCGCGCACGCGATCCTCGATCTCTTTCATCGACTCGCGCAGCAGCTGGCTGCGCCCGCCTGTCCAGACGCGAACGTAATTATCCGCAGCCTCGATCAAGTCGATCTCGCGGACGGGCAGCACTGTGGCGCCTCGTGATGTCGGAATCACGAGCCGCGGATTGGGCGAGGTTGGAGCGCCCGAGCGCAGCTGCCGGTCCAGCCGCTTCATCGTCTTCGCGAAGCGCGCTTCCGTCACCGGCTTGACGAGATAGTCGAGCGCCTGCGCCTCGAAGGCATCGATCGCGAACTCGTCGTACGCCGTGAGAAAGACGACGGCCGGCATGCGTTCAGGTGTACGCTGGCGGATCACGTCGAACCCATCAATGCCCGGCATCTGCACGTCGAGGAAGACGACGTCGGGGTGCAACGCATCGAGCGATGCCAGCACTTCCGCGCCGTTGCGACATTCGCCGACGACGACGAACTCGGGAAACGCCGCCAGAAGCTGCCGTACTCCACGACGCGCTGCAGGTTCATCGTCGGCGATGAGGGCGCTCCAGTCAGTCTTTGCTGTCGTCGCCAGGCTCAGGACTCCGTCGGCATGTATCGATAGGGTACGCGAAGCGTCGCCCTCGTGCCGTGCGGTGTTCGGCGAACAACCTCGAGGGCGGCGCGGTCCCCATACAACGCTCGCAGGCGTGCGCGCGTGTTCTCGATGCCGTGACCGGCCGGGCTTGCCGTGCCCTCTTCCACGCCGCCGCCATCGTCGGCGACAGAGACTTCCAGCGCGTCGCCGGCGCGCCGCGCCACGATGCCGACGTGCCCCGCGTCAGGGCTTCTGGCGATCCCATGTCGGACCGCATTCTCGACAAGATGCTGGAGCGCGAACCCGGGGATCATGGCCGGCTTCACGATGGGATCGATCTCGAACGTCACGCGTAGTCGATCTGAGAAACGCGCCTGCTCAATCGCGAGATACTCCTCGACGAGCTCGAGCTCCTCTTCGAGTGTCACCTCGTTCGAGCGATGACGACTCAGTGTTCTGCGCAGCACCTCGCTGAGGTGCTCGACGATGCGGGCGGCAGCCGTCCGTTCGCCATCGCGCACGAGCACGGCAATCGTGTTCAGCGTGTTGAAGAGGAAATGCGGGTTGAGTTGCGCCTGCAGCGCGGCGAACCTCGCACTCGACAGTTGTTCGGACAGCCGGGCGTTCTGAATCTCGCGCTCACGCGCCTCGACGAAGTACCGGATCCCGTGCTCGATGCCGACCACTGCCAGGTACACCGACACGCCGAACGGCAGCGTGATGAAGAGCCAGCTGACGAAATACATGAAGGGCCCGCCGTAGAGGGCTTCCGGCATCAGCGCGGCTCGAAGCACAGCGCCGGCACCCGCCCAGGCCACGCAGAAGAGCAGCGACACCACGAGATGAAAGGCGGTGTGGCTCGCCAGGTGCGGCCGCGCAAGCGGCCATCGTCGCGAGAGCGCGAACACCGCTGGCGTGAGGAAGGCGTAAATCAACCAATCACCGCTACCGAACAGGATGGCGCCCAGCGCCGCCGGCGGACCACCGCCAAGCCGCCTTTGTGCAACCTCGTTGATGGCGCCGAGGACGGCGGGTCCGATCCACGCCGCAGAAACGAACATCCACGGCTGCACGCGAGCGCGCGTTCGCACGCCGGGGACACTATCGCGCGGCTCCCTCGCGCGCAACAGCCGCGCAATCGACGACCGCTTGCGTCACGAGGCCCACCGTTCCCGTATTTGCGGTTGCCGCCAAATGCGGCCGGAAGAAGAATGTCACCGTTGGGGAGGTCATCATGCGTTACACCCTGCTCTCGTTAGTGGTCCTGAGTCTCGCTGCTGGTTCTGCGGCCTTCGCCCAGGCGCCAGTCAGGACGCCAGAACAAATCAAGGCGAATTACGACGCGCACGCGGGCGACTTCGATTATCTCCTTGGCGACTGGCAGTTCACGGCGACGAGCACGGAATGGGGGAAGGGGCAGGGCTACTGGAGTGCCGTTCGGCTCGCCGAGGGTCAGATTCTCGACGAGTACCGCCTGGTTGGCGACAAAGGAGAGACGTTCTACGTGACGACGACGCTGCGCGCGTACAACGCGACGCTCGACAGGTGGGAACTCGTCGGGATGGACAGAGGCAACGGCTTGCAGGACGTCGGCACCGCCAGCAAGACAGGCGGAGACGTTCGCATCGAGCAGAAGTTCGGCGTGATGAGCGGCAACCCGGTGGTGCGCCGGATTCGCTACTACAACATCGCGCCGGATCGATTCTCCTGGGTCAGCGATCTGTCGAAAGACGGCGGACGGACGTGGGAGAAGGACAACCTGCAGATCGAGGCGCGTCGCATCGGCGCGGCGCGTTCCCTCGAATCGCTCGCTCCCGCCCGCAACAAGCCCGACGTGCGATGAATAATTGGACGAGCGCGCGCTGGCGCGCGTGCGGTGATCGCGCAGGCTGGGCCTGCGCTCTACGACGAACTGGAATACGTCGAGCACAAAACGCATGGGCGTTGCGTTGACGCCGATCAGCGTCAAAGAGGTCATCGAGCTGGAACGGCTGCGCGGGACACGTCTCGCCATCGACGGCAACGGCGAGTTGTACCAGTTTCTCGCGCTCATCAGGCTGCCGGATGGCAATCCGCTTCGAGATGCGTCCGGCCGCGTGACGTCGCACCTGTCGGGGCTTTTCTATCGCACCACGCGCCTCATCGCCGATTACGGACTCGAGCCGGTCTTCGTCTTTGACGGCGTGCCGCCAACATTGAAGTCGGCGGAACTGCAGCGCCGGCGCGCCATCCGAGAACGGTACGAGGAGGAGGCTGCCACCGCCCGCGCCGCCGGCGATCTGGCGCGTGCCTATTCGAAAGCGACGATGACGTCGCGGCTCACGCGCGACATGGTGGGTGAGGCCATGCACCTGCTAGGGCTCATGGGCATTCCCGCACTGCGCGCCCCGTCAGAAGCCGAAGCGCAGGCTGCGCACATGGCGCGGTCGCAGGCAGTCTGGGCGGCGGCGAGCAAAGACTTCGATTCACTCCTATTCGGAACGCCGCGCCTCGTGCGATTCCTGACGATTTCAGGCAAGGAGTATCTGCCGAGCCAGGCCGCCTTTCGCGCGATCAAGCCCGAGCTCATCGATCTCGACCACATGCTGGCGACGCTCGAGATTACACGGGAGCAGCTCGTCGATGTCGCGATTCTCGTCGGCAACGATTTCAATCCTGGCATCAAGGGAATCGGGCCAAAGACCGCGCTGAAGCTGGTTCGCGAACATGGATCCATCCAACACATGCCGACGAGCATCCGCCAGACGCTCGAGCCGGTGGCGGCGCAGGTTCGCCGAGTGTTCCTCGAGCCCGAAGTCACTGACGACTACAACATCGCGAGGGGCGCCCTCGATCCAGACGGTGTCATTCAGTTTCTCTGTGCGGAGCGCGCCTTTTCCGAAGAGCGCGTCACGGCCGCACTGCGTCGCGCGTTTGGCATGTGATGCAGTTGTCGCAAGGATCCCCCCGATTTGGGTAGCCTGCGCTTGGGCAAGGCACCAGCTTTTCTGTGCAAGGTCAACGGTTACACGGTTATGCATTGATCTTGCTCGCCCGTGGGTCCCCGGCTAGACTTCGATTGGAGGCCTAGCAAGGCTGCGCCTCGCCAGGCACACACTATCTCCTTGCTCCGCTCGCGGGGCAAGCCGCCTTGACCGGGGACAACTTGACTCATCTATCAGCAATCGAGCCAGTCAATCCGGTGAGCCGCACGATATGAGACGAGCAGCCAGAACCGGACTCGTGACGGTAGCCGTGTTGGTGTATCTCGCGGTGGCAGCCGATCGCTGGTCGCAGGGGCAGGCACAAACGGCGTCTCCCCCGCCGACTCCCGCCCCGAGCAAGGTGGAGGGGCGGGCGCTCATCGATCAGTACTGTATGAGCTGCCATAGCGATCGCGTGAAGTCGGGCGGCCTCGCGTTGTCTCAGTTGAATCTCGACGATGTCCAGCAGAGCGCGGAAATTGCCGAGAAAGTCATACGCAAGCTGCGCGGCGGTCTGATGCCGCCCGCCGGCGCGCGGCGCCCGGACAGTCATGCGGCAGCCGAATTCGTCTCATGGCTCGAAAACACGATCGACGCCGCGGCGACCGAGAGTAGACCGGGACGAGTAGCATTGCGCCGCCTCAATCGCCGCGAGTACGCGTATGCCATCCGCGACCTGCTCGGGCTCAACATCGACGCGACGGCTTGGCTGCCGGACGACAACGTCAAGGGCAACTTCGATAACAACGCTGCCGCCCTCCAGGTCTCGCCCAACTTCGTCGACCAATACATTTACGCCGCGCGCGCCGTTGCGCTCGAAGCGATCGGGAACCCTAAGGCCATTGCCGAGACCACGACCTACGGCGACGTCGCCAATATGGTGATCTCACTACCCCCGGATGGCGCTCCCGGCACCGGCAGGCAGCAGCATCACATCGAGGGGATGCCCTTCGGCACGCGCGGCGGCTTCATCGTCGAACACAATTTCCCGGCCGACGGCGAGTACGAGCTCACGATCGGCGACATGGCGCTCGCGCGCGAAGTGCCAAGGATGGAGTTCGAGAACACCGTCATCGTGTTGCTCGACGGCAAGGAGTTCTATCGCACGAACATCGGTGGCGACGTCGACCACAAGGCGATCGATCAGAGACTGGATCCGGCGGTCCAAGAGATCAACGGACGGCTGCGCAAGCTCCGTTTCAACGCCACGGCCGGACAGCACAAGCTGGCTGTTACCTTCCTTCATCGCAGCTTCGCCGAAAGCGACGAACGCACTCGCACCATCGCGCTCGAAGGTGGTCAGGAGCGCATCCAGGCCGC
>JBKPNV010000152.1:0-16279 GCA_046732795.1 Acidobacteriota bacterium | reverse complement strand
AGGCGAGATGCGCCTCGGTCAGGGCTGCGTCGACTGCCCCGGCATCGAGCATCGCGCGCACGGCCTCCGTGCGCTGTTGAACTTCGGCGTCACGGGCAGCGGCCTCATCGGCGCGGCGGACAGCAAGATCGCTCAACCGGTTCAGTTCGATCTGAACGTCGGCTGCCTCGGGTTGCATCACAAGAAACGCGCGAAGTGCCTCGAGGGCTTCGTCGCAACGACCGCGCATGAACGACGCGCGAGCCATCTGTACGGCCCGTTGCACTGCCTGCTCTCGCTCCAATTCCGCAGCCCGTTGGCGGTCCAGGGCAGTCCGCGCGGCTTGGTGTAGAGCGATCGCCAAGGGCACCGTTCGATCGATCCTGAGGATGTCGTCGCAGACGACAATCACCCGCTCCCACTCCTCGGACCGCAAATGGGCCTGCGCCTCGCGAACGAGCGATTTCACGCGCTGTGCGTCCGCTTGCTGCTGGTCGAGGATTGCCCGGCACTCCGCCAACCGCGCGCGCGCAGTGCTCGACTCCGGCAACGCCGTCAGAATGTGCTCGAACACTCGGGCGGCGGCCGGATAGCGGCCCTCGCTCAAGGCCTGCTCGCCTGTGGTCAGCAGAGAGGCGAGCTGATCCAGTCCACGTTGCTGCTGCTGGACGCGCTGCAACTCCCGCCCGATCTCGTCCTGCAGGGCAACCACGCGGGCTCGCGTAAGGGGGGCCAGCTTCATCGCGTCGAAACCGCGATCGCGAAGCGTTGGAAAATCGCCGTGCAGCCGCTCGAGCACGGGTGACGTGGCGACTATTTCGTGGCCGACTCTTCTCGCGGCCTCAACCACGGACGTCAGGCTCGTGAGCAGCGCGTTGTACCGGGAACCGACAGTTTCGAGCAGTCGTCGAGTGTCAGCCTGGTACTGACGCTGGAACTTCGTCAGGTCGGCTGCGACACTCGGGAAGTCGTTGTAACGGTCTGCGGGCAGCTTCGCCAGGCACCGCATGACGATGCTCGCCAGCTCGGGAGGTGCCTCCGCTGAACCGAGTGCTTGCGGATCTTCGGACTGCAGCTTACGGATGACGCGAGCCCACTCGTCGCCAGGAAATGGCTTTCGGCCGGTGAGCATGAAATAGAAGACGCTTCCGGCTGAAAAGATGTCAGATCGCTGATCGACCTCTTCGCCGCGGGCTTGCTCGGGTGACATGTAGTGCAGCGTGCCCGGCTGTGCGCCGGTCGTGGTCATATTGGAGCTCGCGAGACGAGCCACGCCAAAATCCAGCACCTTGAGGAGGCCGTCGAATTGGACGAACAGGTTGCCGGGCTTCAGATCGCGGTGAATGATATTCGCCGCGTGCGCCGCAGCCATGCCGTCGCATAACTGAATCATCAGATCGACCTTGCGTTCGAGCTCGGCGGCCGGCGCTTCATTGAGGTAGCTGGCGAGTGTCCACCCACGGAGCAGTTCCATGACGATGAACGGGCTGCCGTAATCCTCACCAAGGTCGTAAATGGTGATGACGTTCCGATGAACGAGCCGCGCCGCCGTCTGCGCCTCTCGGAAAAATCGCACACGAATGTCGGGCTCCCCCTCGAGATCGGTGTTCACAACCTTGATCGCCACCTTGCGCCCGGTGTGGTCGTCAACAGCTGCGTACACTTGTCCCATCGCGCCCCGGCCAACGAGATCAAGCAGGCGATACTTTCCCACCCGCCGTTCCAAGGCAGGGAACGCGCCGCTATCGCCACCCGTACCGGGTGTCATCGCTGTCCCTCGCACAAGACGATCTGACCGGTCAGCGGCCTGGTGGCTGAGATGGGCTCCTCGTTGCTCGGACGAACTCCGGGATGAGACACCGCGGAGGTACGGACCATGGGCTCTACTCGACGCTAATATGGTTGGTTCCGACGGGTGAAGATGGAGTCTATCAGAACAGAAGTGGGGACAAGATCACCCGAGGGGAATAATTCAGCACGAATCCCGACGCAGGTCAGGCTGCTCCTGGAAGCGACTCGTGAAGGCTGTGAACGTGCTAGTCTTCCGGGTCAGATTCGGCCCAGGAGCACGCCCAGATGTCGAGACGATCTGCCCTTATTTCCAGTGTGATATTGCTGGTGGTCATGAATGTGCCGGCGTCGGCACAGGTGCTTCTCGCCGGCAACTGGATTCCTTACCGCGCACACGAGGACGAGCAGGACCGCGGCCCCGGCCCCGATCTCGGTGACTATCTCGGTATTCCGATCAACAACGCCGCGCGCCTCTTCGCCGAGAGCTGGGATGCGTCACGCCTCACGCTCCAGGAGCACCAGTGCCGCGTGCACGTCGCCCCCTACATCTACCACGGCCCCCTGAACCTGCGAATCTGGGAGGAGAAAGATCCGGAAACGCAGCAGGTCGTCGCCATCAAGAACTACATCAGCACGTACGAGCAGACGCGCACGATCTGGATGGATGGCCGTCCGCATCCATCGCAGTACGCACCGCACACCTTCATGGGTTTTTCGACCGGCCGCTGGGAAGGCAACCATCTGGTTGTGACGACGACGCATTTGAAGCAGGGCTGGCTGCGCCGGAACGGCGTTCCGGAAAGCGATCAGACGACGATGGTCGAACACTTTATCCGGCACGACAAGTACCTGACGCACGTGGCGATCATTTCCGATCCGGTATATCTCGCCGAGCCAATGGTTCGGACCACCGACTTCTCGATTGCGACGCAGGATAACGCGGCGTGGACGTGGCCATGTGAGTACGTCGAGGAGATCACGGGACGGCCGAAAGGCGAAGTGCCGCATTATCTGCCTGGTGAGAATCCCTACCTGACGGAGTTCACCGAGCGTACCAAGGCGCCCGCGGTGGCGGCAAAAGGTGGTCCGGAGACGATGTACCCCGAGTATCAGGAACAGCTGAAGCGCGGCGCGGGCGTCAGCCGCGCCGAGGCGCCGCGCGCCAGCCAGGCGCAGAATCCAGATACGGGCGCAATCGAAGTGCTGCGCGTGCAGGGGAACGTCTACCTGATTGGCGGTGGAGGCAGCAACGTCACAGTCCAGGTAGGACCGTCGGGATCGATCATGGTCGACTCGAAATCTGGTCCGCTCACCGACAAGGTCCTGGCGGAGATCGAGAAGATTTCGCTCTCGAGCAAGCCCGTCCAGTATCTGCTCAACACGAGTGCTGACGCCGATCACGTCGGCGGCAACGAGGCGATTGGCAAGGCGCTCGGCTCGGCCAACACATGGACCATCATCAACACGCCTGGCGGATCACAGACGGCGGTGAAGGTGCTGGCTCACGACAACGTCGCCAGCCGGATGACTCACCTTCCGGCGTCGGCCGCGCCAAGTGAAACCTTCGTGGGTCGCGAGAAAGAGTTCTACTTCAACGGCGAGCCCGTGTTCATGTATCACGTGCCCAACGCCCACAGCGACGGTGACAGCCTCGTGTTTTTCCGTCACTCTGATGTGGTCGCGACCGGCGATATCTACCGGACCGACAGCTATCCCGTAATCGACCTTCAGAAGGGCGGCAACGTACAAGGTGTGATTGACGGTCTGAACCTCGTGCTCGATCTCGCGGTCCCCGCCCATCACGAAGAGGGTGGAACGTTTGTCGTGCCGGGCCATGGTCGCATCTCAGACGAATTCGATGTGCTCGAGTACCGCGACATGGTTACCATCATCCGCGATCGCATTCGGGCCATGATCGCGAAGAAGATGACGCTTCAGCAGGTGAAAGCGGCGCGGCCCACGCTCGACTACGACTCGCGCTATGGTGCCACGGCCGGGAACTGGACCACCGATATGTTCGTCGAAGCCGTGTACAGGAGCCTGGCACCTGCCACAACCTCCACGCGATGAGGCGCGGACGCGATGAACGACGAACGCTCGTTGATCACCTGGACGCAGGTCATCTACGGATTGCACTCGCTGAGTCTGCTGACCGGAATTCTCGGCGCCGCCACGGTCGTTGGCGCGTTTCTCATTGGCTGGCCCTCGATCATCGCCGTGATTCTCAACTACGTGAAGCGGAGCGACGTACGAGGAACGTGGCTGGAATCGCATTTCCGCTGGCAGATTCGCACGTTCTGGTGGGGACTGCTGTGGGCGTGCCTCTGCGGCGCGTTCGTGGTGATGACGCTGGGAATCGGGCTCATCGTCGTCTGGGTTCCGCTGGGTCTCCTCGCCCTGTGGTTCATCTACCGGATCGCGCGAGGATGGTTGGCACTGAACGATCGGCGGCCCGTCCCCGCGTGATGACAGGTCCGGCTGAAGCCCGGACACTACGTACGACCACACCGTCCGGCTGAAGCCGGACACTACGTACGTAGCAGTAGTGTCGGTCTCCTATGAGGCGGACCGTCGAGATCGAGGGTCACTTATGCGGATGATTTCAACCGTAACGGCGGCGCTCGTTCTAATCTCGGCGGCGCCCGCGCCGGCGCAGGAGTGGATCGATTTCGTGAGCCGCGAAGACGGCTTCAAGGTCAACTTTCCCTCCGCGCCGAAAGTGACTGAAACCACGTACATGTCGGAGTATGGCGCCATGCTGCCGGCGCGCGTGTACCAGGTCGCGCGCGACCAGGAACGTTACTCGGTTACTGTGGTGGACTACCGCGGCATCGAGAAGCTGCTCACCGAGAAATCCAAGCAGTGCCCGCCGTTTGCCGACGAGCGCTGCACCGGCATCGGCGCCGGCGCGGCCGTGGGGTTCGGGTACTGGAAGACAGACATCAGGGGAGCGCTGGTCTGGGCATCGTGGCAGTTCATGCAGCGTGACGCCAAGGTCACCCACTATATGTGGAACTTCATCGACCTGGTCGAAGGACACCAATTGCAGCTCACGAACAACGCCGACAAGTCGCGGACGTTCGTCGCGATTTACATGCACGAAAACCGGCTCTATCTTTCCGAAGGCACGGTCCCCGACGGCGACCCCGAGCCCGGCCTCTTCCAGCAATCTCTCGGGTTCGTCGACAAGGATGGCAACGGCGTTCGCTATCGCGACTACTACGACAACGACTACCCGCCCCCGCCCCGTGTCGGCGGCCGGGGTACCGGAGCGGCGCCGGCCGGGGCGGGTCCTGCGCCTCAAGGTGGTGCGAAATGACTTGTCTTCGCCGACGACGCGTGACGGCCATCGCCTTGCCGTGCCTTTTTCTCATCGCGACGCCGACGCGCGCGCATCATTCGCACGGCAACTACGTGGACACCTTCACCGACGTCGAAGGCGTCGTGAAGGAGGTCCACCTGATGAACCCGCACTCCTGGATCTATCTGGAAGTCAAAGGGCCGGATGGCCAGCCGCAGAAATGGTCGCTCGAGGCTTCGAGCGTCATCCAGCTGGAGCGCATCGGTGTCACGCGCGACTACATCAAACCCGGCGACACGATCAAAGCGCGCTGCCATCCCCTGCGCGACGGCTCGCGTGGATGCCTGCTTGGCTTCGTGAAAGCGAAGGATGGGTCGGTCAAGGATTGGGACTCCAACAACCTGCCAATTCCAACCGACTTCTGACCGTACGGTACTGTCCGGCTTTAGCCGGACGCTCGCTTGCGTTCTACGCTGCTGGCTGCCGCGACGATGGCAGACGCCGCTCGGCCTTCACAATGAACCGATTCGGCGCCGGGCCGACGTAGTCGAACGGAAAACACGTGATCAACGTGAGCGTCGCGGAAGGCGTCGGATCGAGCACCGCGAGCTCTGTCGGTTCGACGACCTTCAATTCCTTGACGACATATTCGAACTCGGCATTCGCGGTCGAGAATTTGATGACGTCATTCCGGCGGATTCCTGCCAGCGGTCGAAAGAACGTATCGCGATGCGCCGCGAACACACTGTTTCCTCCATGCCACGGCAACGGTGTATCCGAAAGATGACCCACACCAAACAGCAACGCTGCAGTGTCATCGCCCTCCAGCACCACGGATGACAGACCCAGCCGCGGGATCTCGATGATCCCGATCGGACTTCCCTTCTGGACTGTGATGTCGCCATTGGTCAAATTGCCAGCATAGTCACTGCTCGGCAGTGTCGGCAGATAGAGCTGCTGCAGTTCATCCGACCAGAAGAGGGCAAACCCCGACGCGAGGACCACGGCGAGTCCGACTATCACGAGAAGAGATGCCAACAGGCGGCGAATCAGGCGAATCATCGGGCACCCTCATTTTGCTGGTCGGCCGCCGGCGAGTCGGGCAGATAGGCCGTCCGGGTCCTGACTTTCAGACCAGGGTGTCCCGGCACATCAACCATGACTCGAACGTGGCGAAGGCGTCCATCGAGGCCTGCGTCGGGCGGCTCAAACGCGAGCGTGTACCGGCTGCGAATGTCATGAGCAATGGTTTGGAAGACGCGGCCTACAACTGCAACACTCGCAGGCTCGAATGCAAGGCCACCTGTTCCGTCGGCAAGGCGTCGCAGCGCCTTGGGATTGCGATCGAGCGCCAGCGGATCGACGATGGCAATCGAATAGATGACGACGTTTGACGCCAGCACCTTTTCAAATGCCTCGTTGAACGTCAGGCGGCTGGCGTTGTCGCCGCCATCGCTGACGACGACGAGCACCTTTCGTTCATGCTTGCCATGACCGATGCCGTCGATGGCCTCGACGAGGGCATCATGAAACGCCGTTCGCCCACGTGCCTCGAGCGCCTGCGTCAATTCGTTGCGCAACTGGTCGGGGTCGCTGGTGAAACGATCCGCTGACCGAAGAACCGTCGACACATGCTCGTTGAACACCAGCGGCAGAAACTCATCGTCCGGATGACTCGCTTTGGCGAACTCGGTGATTCCGGCCACGACGCGATCGCGGTTCTCCAGCATGCTGCCGCTGGCATCGATCAGCAACCCGATCGTCGCTGGCGCGTCCTGCTCGGCGAAAAAACTGACTTTCTGCGGCCGGCCCTCTTCCGTGACGTGAAAGGCATCGGCGGGCAATCCGCCAACGAATCCGCCTTTGTCATTCGTCACTGCGACATTGAGCACCACCAGATCCGAACGCGCCGAGAAGTGACTCTGCGCGGCTGGATCGGCTGAAAGGCACGCGAGGAAGGCCGCCACGAAGAGAATGAGTGTTCGCATGGTGTGCCTCTGACGCTCCGACGCGGGGGAGGCGATCCTCCCCCACGCCGTTTCACCATCAGTGAGCCATGCCCGGTTACGACTTTCGCAGCAGTTTCATGCCCAGTGATGTGCTCGCCAGACCGCCAAGCAGCAGCAGCGCGAGTGGGCTGGCCGTTTGAGGCAACTGCTGACGCGCTGGCTCCTGTCGCGGCTCCGGTGCCGGCGGAGGGGCCTGTGCCGGCGGCTGCGCCTGCGCAATCTGTTCCGGTTCCTCAGGCGGGAGGCCTGCACCGTCAACCACATCAGGACCGCTCAATGGACCTTCAGCAACAGGTTCTCCTTCTTCCGCCGCTTTGATCGCAGCGTTCCCTGATGGTTCTGCGGCTGGTGCTTCTATTCGCGCTTCAGCCTTGGAGTTCGCCGATCGGGTCAATGCTTCGAGTTCTTCCTTCGAATAGATGAACCCGTAGCCTGTCCGCTCGCCGTCCTTCCACCATGCCCGCACGGCGATTGGCGCACCGGCGGCCGTCTCCATGAATCTCACCTCTGGATTGCGAGGTGAATCCGGCCGGTATACCGGTACCGTATGCAGCATCGCAAAACTCTTCGTGCCCTCTTTATTAGCGACTTGGATCACTTTACGCGTGGTGGTGTCGTCAGCCAGACGGAACATGTACGTTCCGGCTGGAAGTGTCACACCGGGAAGTGCGACTGGCTGACTGAAAGTAAAGTACGTCCGCTTGTCAGACGTACCAGTGAACGCATTGGCGCCACTTGCCGCTCCGACAAGCACCACCAACACGGAAGTGGATATGAGCCTCTTCAACATGCTGGTCCTCCTGCAGCCTAGAAAAGGCAAGATATCTGCCGATTTCACTCAGCTGGAGAAGTGTCGCGGGGAGAGGGCTTTGCTGCGACGAGCTCATGCGTGGCATAGTCGAGCCGGCGAAAGGCCGGCTCATGAAAATGCAACATGTACAGGACGGACGGTTCGCTGTGCCGCGAGTAAGGTGATAGAGCGCAGGTTAGAGTCTGCCCCAGGCTGCAGCCACGCGATGACTAACGCTTGGGCCAGCCGTCAGGAGGGACCCAGACCCCATGGTTTGGTCCAACCTCATCGGGGCGGCCCGGCGGCAATACCTTGTCGGCTCTGGCCTGCACGTATAGATGAATCTGACCGATCTGTTTGTTATCCAACAGCTTGTCCCACGCCTGCATGCCCTTGTCGGGAATGCCTTTCGATACGATCTTCAGGAACTCAGCGGAACTGAGCTTGTGGTTGGGATCCGTCAGGTTCGGGGCATTGGTCGTGCCGACAGCGTCGACGCCATGGCAGCGGTAACAGTAGACGTGCCACCACTTCCATCCATCGTAGACATTCTTATAGGTTTCAGAAGACGCCTGAGCGGTGACGATCGAGCCCGGCTGGAATCCATTGCCATCCCACACCACCCCCGCAGCGGTCGCCAGAAAAACGGCGACAGTCGCTGTGAGCAGTGATCGTGTACACAGAAGCCGTCGTGCGTGCGGGATGATCATCGCGCTGGTCCTGCCTTCCTCTCGATGAGCGGAACGTTGTAGTCGTTCAGGATCTTCGTGATCTCCGCGCGCCGCGCGTCGATCTCCTTCTCCAATCTTATTCTCAGCGCATCGTTGCCAGGCTTGACTCCCATCGACATACCGAACTCGAAAGGCAGATCCCCCTTGCCAGACGGGATCGGCACCATCACCAGCGGTACGCGTTGCTGTTTGACGTAGTATCCGGCGGCAGGACCCCAGACGATCGCGATGTCGACTTTGCCGCTCGCCACCGCATCGATGATTGAGCTGGGCGGATTGTCCGCTGAATAGAAGGTGCTGAAACCGACAAGGTTGCCGACCACGCCCCTCTTTGCGAGCTCGTGCACCGGCGGTGGATTCGTGTAGTCGTCCCCGAGCAGATGCACGCCGATCTTGATCTTCTTCAAGATCGGATCGTCGAGCGACTTGACCTGGGGGCCCTTGTCTTTTGGATACACGAACACATACGTAGAGCGGTAGTACGGCTTCGTGGTCCGCACCAGATCGTATCCCTCAGGGACTCCAATCACGACGTCGCAACGTCCTTCCTCGAGCGTCGCGTTCATCGTGTTCCGGATGAAGCCGCGTCGTTGCCCCCACCAGATGTATTTCGTAGTTGCCCCGAAGTCTTTCGCAATCAGCTCCGCGATCTTGTTCTCGAACCCCTCCTGCTTCTGGTTCGAGTGCGGCATGTTCTCCGGATCGGCGCAGACGCGGAACTGTCCCTGTCCCCCCGCGCCGTCGCCTGGCTTGGACGACCCAGGCGTCGGCGTGGCAGGCTTCGGCGTGGCAGGCGCCTGCGCGAACGTTATGCCCACGCTGAGAAAGGACAGAACAAGAACGAGCCGGATCCAGAGAACCGGACCCGGCCTGCCAGGAAGACTCCTTCGCCGTCGGGCGGGTCTTGCTTTGTGGACCCGCCGGGGGTCGCTCGTCATGGCAGCGAGAACACCGTGAGCACGCCGCCCTGGTTGCTGAAGTTCGCCAGATCCTTGAACGCGCCGATCGCGCCAAGACCCGCCGTTGGATCCTCGAGGCTCATGTCAGCCGCGACTCCAATACCCGACCAGCCACCAACACCCGAGAGCACCGCGACGTACTGCTTGCCGTCGGGGCCGACATACGTCATCGGGTTGCCGATGATGCCCGACGGTGTCTTGAACTTCCACAGGACGTCACCCGTCTTGGCGTTGACCGCCTTCAGCCATCCTTCCATGGTTCCGTAGAACACAACGTCTCCGGCGGTCGACAGCGCGCCGCCCCACGCCGACAGTTCTTCCTTGATACCCCACACCTTCTTGCCGGCGACCGGATCCCAGGCAATGAACTCGCCGCGGTTGCCGCCGGGTCCTGGTTTGCTCACGACGATGGCCCCGACGTACGGCTGGCCCGCCTGATACTTCACCTGGACGCCCTCGTAATCCATGCAGAGATTGTTCGTCGGCACGTAGAAGAAGCCGGTGCGCGGTGAGTACGCAACCGGCTGCTGATTCTTGCCTCCCATTGCCGACGGGCAGATATCCTTTGTGTTCTTGGTAGCGGAGGTCTGCTTCTCCGGATCTTCGATCGGCTTCCCGGTCTTCATGTCGATGCCCTTCGCCCAGTTGACGTGCACGAACGGCTGCGCCAGCAGCAGTTCCCCATTGGTCCGATCCAGGACGTAGGAGAAGCCATTGCGGTCGAAGTTCACGAGAGTCTTGCGCATCTGACCGTTCATGTTGAGATCGACCAGGACGTTCTCGTTGATCCCGTCGTAATCCCACCGGTCATGCGGCGTCTTCTGATACGCCCACGCTGCCTTCCCGGTGTCGGGATTGCGGGCGAAGATCGTCATCGAGTACTTGTTGTCACCCGGCCGCTGATCGGGATTCCACGATCCCGGGTTGCCGGTCCCGTAGTAGAACAGGTTCAGATCGGGATCGTAGCTGTACCAGCCCCACGTCGTCCCGCCGCCACGCTTCCACTCGTCACCCTGCCAGGTCTCGACCGAACCCGGGAATCCAACTTCGGCTTCGGGCCCGGTGCTGTACATGCGCCACACCTGCTTACCCGTCTTTGCATCGTTGGCGGTGACGAATCCGCGGACGCCGAATTCGCCGCCCGATATGCCGGAGATCACCTTGTCCTTGATCACCATCGGGGCCGAGGTGATCGTCTGGCCCATCTTGTAGTCGCCTTGCTTGACCTTCCACAGCTCTTTACCGCTGTTCGCGTCGAGCGCCACGGTGTTGGTGTCGAGCTGATTCAGGAAGATCATGCCGTCGGCGTACGCGAGTCCGCGGTTGACCGTGTCGCAGCAGGCAATCGGAATGACCGCCGAATCCTGCTTGGGCGAGTACTTCCATTTCACCGGCGCGCCCTCCTTCGACAGGTCCAGGGCGTACACCAGATTCGGGAACGGCGTGTGAACGTACATCGTGTTGCCGATCACGAGCGGTTCACCTTCGTGGCCGCGCAACACGCCAGTCGAGAACGACCACGCCACCCTGAGATTCTTCACATTGTCTGTGTTGATCTCACTGACGGCACTGTAACGCGTCGCCGACTGGTTCTTGTTCTGCATCGTCCACTGCTTGTCCGCATCGGGCACGGCCGATGACGCTGCCGGCTTAGCCCCGTCCCCAGACGATGCGGGCGCGCTGCTGCTGTTGCTGCAGGCGGCTCCTAACCCGAGGGATGCAACCACCATGAACAGCCTGGAAAATCTCTTCATATGACGCTCTCCTGTGGCTCGAATGTGTTCGACCCGCGTCAGCGACGCTTGCTGTTTCCGCGAACGTTCTTCTCTACCCAACCCAGCATGATGTCGGCGATCTCGAGGTTCTTCTTGTCGAGCATCATCATGTGAGTCACACCAAGGATGCCCATGTCGTCGAGCTTGAGATACTCCGCTTTCGCTGAGCCCTGCTTCGCCGCGCGACGCGCGTTGATGGCGTCCACGGTTTCCTGACACACCGTACTGGTCGCGGTGTAATCACCCTTGAGCGCCATATACGGGATGTTGTCGAAATCGGCTGCCGTCAGTCCGCTGTTGCTCAGCGAGCACGACCCCTCGAGGGTAATCAGCCCTTTCAGAAGATCCAGGTGTCCTCGCTCCTTCAAAATGCGGGTCATATGATGACCCATGATCCCTGACTGTGAGTGGGTCACGACGATGGCGCCGCCCAATCGCTCCACGAGACTCGCAAGGTTCTGCGGAGTCCACGTATTGGCCGGCGAAAGCTCCCTGGGATCGCACGACGCGCACGTGGACCCGGGTAGCGTGACTTCCGCGTTCGGCACCAGCTGCTTGTAGTACTCGAGCGCGTAGTATCCGTTCGAGCCGGCCGGCGCGGGACCGATCGCACCTTTACGCGAAACAAGACCCTCGTCCGTCGCCTCGATTGGGAAGAGCGGAGCGACATGCTGATACGCGTCTGGCTTGGGATTGGGATCCTTCGCATCGCCGTGCGGCACGAGCGTGCCGGTGAGGACCGTCGATCCCTCCGGGACGAGATGACCGAACCAGGCTGTCCATGCCCCGTTATCGGTGATTCGTCCGAAGCTTGGGATCAGCTCGGCGCCGCGCTTGGCGTCTCCGGCCACGAAGCGCGCTTCGCCCTCGTGAAGAACTGACTGGTCGAAACCCGACCGACCACGGCCAGCCTGGTCGACGACGTAGCTGGGAACACCGTGGCGAACGAAGTACGGGTACCAGCCTTCGCGTCCGTCCGGTGTCGCTTCGAGGCAGGCGCCGGTGTGCGTCGAGCCGTGCACCATGATCACTGGCCATCCGGCCCCGTATTTCTTTTGGGGAATCTGAAACTGGACATACATCTGGCCGATCGTGATCTGCTGCGGGGTCGCGGCCGGAGGCGCCGGCGCGCCGGGTGCGGCTGGCCCAGGCACCACTGCGTAATCAGTGATCTTCTGCACGCCGCCGACGAAGAAGCTCCCCTGGTCTTCGATGACGAGCGGCCCGCCCAGGAACTTCTTGTGATTCTGGCTCGTTTGCGCCGATGCACTCGCGGCGAAGGCGACCAGCAGGATGGCTAAGCACGCCGCAACTTTCATCGGAGCCCCCTCTGTGAATGTGGGTGGTGGCCGGCGGATAGCGGATCGCGCCGTGACGAACCACTAGCCAGCACCAAGATGGCGCAGAGTGTATGAGTTTTTGTGGCCGCGCGCTATACCGATTCCGAGGTGTGGGTGGCCGGCTCTTCCATTTACCTTTACTTGCCCGGCCGCGGGCCTCCAGACTGGTGGCACTGGCGTCTTCAGACCTGTTAGTGGGGGCGGGTCTCAGATGCGTCAGCGCGCCAACAGCAGCCCCGGAATCATCGTCAGCGATTGGAGATCCCAGGATGCACGCGCAATGGAGATCCGCCGCCGGTGAATCTGGGCGCGGACATCGGGGGAGTCCTCCCATGGCAGCGAACCGATCATGTCTCGCTGGAGCGCTCTTGCTGATTGCCTCGCTCGGCTATGCCAAGGCGGTTCACGCGCAAGGTATCGAGGTCACGCCGTTTGGTGGATACCGCTTCGGGGGTGACTTCTTCGAGCTCGTCACCGGCCAACCGGTCGACGCCGACGGCGCGCCCGCGGTCGGCGCCATCGTCGATATCCCGCTCGGAAACGGTCTGCAGGTGGAGGCGTTGTTCACACACCAGAACGCGCATGTGACGGTGTCCGCGGGACCGCTTCGTCCACCGATACGCGCGAGCGTCAGCGTCGACCACTGGCAAGGTGGAGGGCTTCAGGAATACGCGGATGGGCGCGTGCGGCCATACGCGACGGGCATGCTCGGCTTGACGAGATATGCGGGTGAGGGCGACAGCGAAATACGGTTCACGGTTGGAGGCGGTGGCGGGGTGAAGCTGTTCCCCGCCTCCAAGGTTGGTGTGCGCTTGAACGGTCAGTTGTCGGCGACGTTTGTCTATGCAGACGCCAGGGTGGCCGGGTGCTCACCCGGCATCTGCTTCTTCAACTTCAATGCCGACATCGTGTGGCAACTCGAGTTCTCGGCTGGACTCATCCTGAAACTTCATTAAGGGTCGGTCACTTTTCTGACGTATCGCGGCCATCTCGCGGCGCTCCGGTGCCCGACGACCCCATGAACAGTTTGCGCCCGTCGGGAAATGTCACGTCGCGGCCGTTTGCGCGGTTGGATCCGTTCTTTGCCCGGTAGCCATCGACCAGGATTTCGGTGCCTTCCGGCAAGGAGGCCCTGGTCAGGCCTCTTCGGAGGAGCGTATTCGGCGTACCGCCTTCCACCATCCAACGCTCGACCTTGCCGTCCGCATCCTTTACGTCGATGTGAATCCATGTGTGCGGATTGATCCATTCCACCTTGGCAACGGTGCCCCGCAACTGGATAGGCTTGTTCGCGTCGAACTCCGCGGCGAACGAGTGATGAGCCGAGACAACGGAGCCGATGAGCAGGATCGATGCGCCCGTCGCGACGAGAACTCTCTGCAATACCATGTCTATTTTCCCTTTCCAGCCGCCGCGGCCCGCTCTTCCTCGCGCGCTCCGCTCAGGATGCCTTCCATCCCGTAGTTCCCTTCGTGGCACGCGTACTCGAACATGTCTTCGCCGGTATCGACATACGGGATCGCCAGTGTCCATGGCTTCGTGAACGTCGTCGGGTCGGTGACCGTCACGCGATAATCGATCTGGCCTGGCGCCACCCGCGTGAAGCGCTCAACGAGGTGAAGGTTCTCGGCCGCGCCTCGGTACAGCACCTTGTCGGTGAAGTTCGTGGTGTCGACGACGAGCGTGTCGCCCTCCCAACGAGCGACCGAATGGCCCATCCACTGACGAATGGACTGATTGACATGCGGGCGCCCGTCGGTTGGAATCACCCGCGTTCCGCCAAGCATCTCGATCTGGATGGCCACGTAACCCGGGCTCTGCGTGATTCGATAGTTGTTGTTGTACGCGGTGGGACTCATCGCGCCTGGCATGCCGCGCGTGATGCAGCGCTCGAACGTGCTGCGATCGAGCCAGCTATCGGCGCCGCGCCCGTTGGCGCCCGCCCCGCGAAATGCCGGGCGCTTCCCTTCATCGGCGGCCCGCTTCTTTGCCTCCTCGGTCAGCTCTGGCACGCGGCCATCGGCGGGGTCGATGACGAGCGACGTTCGTGGCGTCGTGACCTTCGTGCCGCGATCCCACCAGAAGTCGTTGTAGGCGCGCTCCACGTCACCGCGCGTCCCCTTGTTGCGCCCCTCGTCGCCGCTCTGTTCCTGCGCCCGCTTCTCGAGCGCGGCGACTTCTTCAGGGGTGAAGAACTCGCGACCGCTGACGTTGGCCGGGCGCTCGAACGGCGTGATCGTCCGATTCGAAAATGTCCCCTGGAGATCGGGCTCACCCCAGGGCGTCCGAGGCGGCGTGTACTTCTTTGTTGCGGCCGCGCTGTCGGCTGCCGGTCCGACGCGCGACGTCTGGGCAAACGCACACGGCGGGGCCAACATGGTCGCTGTGGCCAGGATGGTGAAAAGTCTCATATTCATGGCAACTTATCCTACACCCGGCACACGATCTCGTCGCGCGGACTTTCCCCCGTGAGTCAATTCAGTTCAGTCGGTGAAACGCGAAGCGATTCCCACCGCAATTGCGATTATCGCCCGCGAACCATGAGCCGCCGGATGTTAAAGCTCTGCATGGTGTACGCAGCTGCGATCTCATCGCTAGTGCGACGGCCGAGGCCACCGCACAAAGTCGCGATGCGCGTCCGCAGAAGCCATTGCAGTTGATTGGTGTCCGAAGTATCGTATCCGGCAACTCAACGCGCGTCCGGCAACCCGATTCCGGAATACGCGCGTTCTCCGGCGAACAAGTGAATTGAAGGAGTAGCCGTGCTGAAGCGGACTATCGCGGCAGCGTTTGCGCTGCTGTTCGTCGCCGGGTCGGCGGATGCGCAGTACTTCGGACGGAACAAGGTGCAGTACGAGCGATTCCAGTTCCGCGTGCTCGAGACGCCGCATTTCAATGTGCACTACTACGATGAGGAAGCCGATGCGGCGCAGCTGGCGGCACGGCTCGCCGAACGGTGGTACGAGCGCCTGTCAGCCCTGTTCGATCACACGTTCAATGAACGGCAGCCCATCATTCTGTACGCCAGCCAGGCACACTTCGCGGCGACGTCGGTGCTGCCTGGCTCAGTGCCCGAAGGCGTAGGCGGATTTACCGATCATCGCGCCGGTCGCGTCGTCCTGCCGTTCAGTGCCGGTCTGGGGGATACCGATCACGTGCTCGGGCATGAGCTCGTGCACGCGTTCCAGCGGGACGTTCTCCGTCGCCATGGTCAGGCGCTTGCCACCTTGCCGCTCTGGTTCGCGGAAGGAATGGCGGAAGAGTTGTCAATCGGCCAACTCGACCCTCACACGCGGATGTGGCTGCGAGATGCGGTCGCGCGCGATCGGCTGCCAACGATTGCACAGCTCGCCGATCCGAAATGGTTCCCCTACCGTTACGGCCAAGCGTTGTGGGCATTCCTCGTCGAGCAGTTCGGGCAGGGCATCGCGCGCCGCGCTCTCGCAGTCAAAGGGACTGCCGTGCATCGGCTGGAGGTCACGACCGGCCAATCGGCAGATGAGTTGACCCGCGCGTGGCACACCTACATCAGGGAGGCGGTCGGCGAGATCGGCCGCCGGCGGGGCGATCGCATCATCATCGGCGGACCGGGACGGCTGAACCT
>JBKPNV010000151.1:0-19760 GCA_046732795.1 Acidobacteriota bacterium | reverse complement strand
CGTGCGCATCAACTTCGTGCCGAGAGACGGCGGAAACAAGTTTGCGAACTCGACATTCTTTACGTTCACCAACGAAAACCTGCAAGGCGACAATTTCTCGCCCGAGCTCCAGCAAGCGGGGCTGGCGACGCCCGGCCGCATCGTGAAGAACTATGACATCAACGAGTCGCTTGGCGGTCCGCTCAAACGCGACAAGGTGTGGTTCTGGTTCTCGACGCGCTACAACGAAACCGAGAACCAGGTGTCGGTGCTGGCGAACAGGAATGCCTACGACCCGACGAAGTTCCTCTACGATCCGGACCCCAGTACACCCGGCGCGAACAAGGGACACCAGATGAACAACAGCCTGCGCGTCACGTGGCAGGCCAGCCCGCGCAACAAGATTGCCGGCACCTACAAGTTCGACAAGTGGTGCAACTGTCCCAATAACATCAGCGCAACGGTTGCGCCCGAGGCCGGCCGCGATCGGCGCTTCCCTCGCCTGGCGCAGGAGCACCTGGAGTGGACGTCGCCGGTGACGAACAAGCTCCTCTTCGAAGCCGTCGGCCTGCACTTGTTCGAACGCTGGGGCAACATGCACTACCGCGTCGATGGAGGTTCGCTCGACGATCCCGCCCTCGAAGCGGTTCTGCCTCAGATGATCAGCGTGACCGAGCAGAGTAACAACCTGACCTACCGCTCACAGGCGAACTACAACAACACGGCGGTCCCGAGCTTCACGTATCGCGCCGCCGGTACCTACGTCACCGGTTCGCACGCCTTCAAGGTGGGGTTCAACAACACGAGCGGCCATCTGGACGAGTACCAGTACACGCTCAACAACCTGAGTTACCGGTTCAACAACGGAATACCCAACCGAATCACGGAGCGCGCCTTTCCCTACCGCGCGATCACGAACCTCGACAACGACCTCGGCCTCTTCGCGCAGGACCGCTGGTCGGTCAGCCGCTGGACCATTCAGGGCGCCATCAGATTCGATTATTTCGCCACGAGCTTTCCCGACCAGACGGTCGGGCCGTCGGATCTCACTCCCACGCGGAACATCACGTTCCCGGCGCAGGACAACATCTCCTGGAAGGATCTGACCTATCGCAGCGGGCTCGCCTACGATCTGACGGGCAACGGCAAGACCGCAGTGAAGGTCGCGTTCAACAAATATCTGCTGGGGCAAACACTGAATGGTCTTGGGCGCAATCCGAATCCCGTGCTCGCCATGGTCACGCAAGCGAATCGTCCGTGGGACGATCGGGCCGGCCGAGGCATCAACGGCGACTACATTCCGCAATGCGATCTGATCAACCCGCTGACCAACGGCGAGTGCGGTCCACTCGACAACCTGGCCTTCGGCTCGACGCTACCTGCCGAGCTCTACGACAAGGACCTCATCTCCGGCTTCAACCATCGTCAAGCAAACTGGGAGTTCTCGACGAGCGTGCAACGCGAGCTGCTGCCGCGCGTCGCGCTGGATGTGGGCTACTTCCGTCGCGCGTGGGCCCATTTCCAGGTCACCGACAACACGCTGGTCGGGCCCGAGGACTTCACGTCGTTCAATCTCGTGGCGCCTGCCGATCCACGTCTGCCGAACGGCGGCGGATACACGCTGACCGGTTTCTATGACGTCGTGCCGTCAAAGGCCGGACAGGTCCGCAACCTGAATGCGCTGTCCGACAAGTACGGCTCGCAGTTCGAGAACTGGAACGGCGTGGATGTGACAGTAGATGCCAGGCTGCGAAACGGTCTGACCTTCCAGGGCGGCCTGAGCACCGGCAAGACGATGGAGGACAACTGCGAGATCGTCGCCCAACTGCCCGAGATGAACAACCAGGCGGCTCCGCCCTCGGCGCCGAACACGACCTCGACGCTTCCCGCATCGTGGCGCGCGGCACAGTTCTGCCATCGCGAATCGCCGTTCCTGACCCAATTCAAAGGCTACGGCGTCTACATCATTCCGAGGATCGATGTGCAGGTATCCGGCTCGTTCCGCAGCATCCCCGGCCAGAATCAGCAGAACCCGCCGAACAACGACGTCAACGTCGGTTTCGTCGCGACCAACGCGTATCTGGCCAGCAATTCGACGCTGGGTCGAGTGCTCTCGGGTGGCGCACCGAACGTAACGCTGCAACTGCTCGAGCCGTACACCAAGTGGCTCGACCGCCGAAACGAGCTCGACCTGAGGTTCGGCAAGGTATTCCGGATGCCCCGGAACGTTCGCGCCGTCGTCAGCATGGACCTCTACAACGCGCTCAACTCCGACGCCGTCGTCGACGTGAACCAGTCGTTCGCGACATACCTGGTTCCGACGCAGATCCTGAACCCGCGCGTGGCGAAGTTCAGCGTCAATTTCGATTTCTGATCCTCTGAACACCCAGCCTCCGACTCCCAATCCGATGGCTTGGGAGTTGGAGGTCGGGTTGCCTGCCTCCGCTAGCCGCCGGTTTCCCCGGATCGAAATCGCGGCACGATTGACTTCATCAGCTGTGAGGCGTAGATTCCACGGCACCTCTGACCTATCAGAAATCGGTCGCACTCTGAGGTTGTTGTTCCCAAGTTCGGTCACCCACGTTTGGGCGTTGGCGAAACCCAACGCTCAGGAGGCGAGAACACATGCGTGTCGCGCTCCGGTGTGCCGTCGTACTGGTATGGACGGCCCTGCTGCCCTCCCTGGCCTTCGCGCAAGCGTCAATCACAGGAACTGTCAAGGACACCTCGGGCGCCGTGCTGCCCGGAGTGACCGTGGAAGCGGCGAGCCCGGTCCTGATCGAAAAGGTCCGCGGGGCGGTCACCGACAGCAACGGTCGGTTCCAGATCGTGGATCTGCGTCCGGGTGAGTACGCGATCACCTTTACTCTTCCCGGGTTCAACACGGTCAAGCGTGATGGCGTCATCCTCAGTGGCTTCGCCGCGTCGACCGTCGATGCCGAGATGCGGGTCGGCTCCCTGGAGGAGACGATAACAGTGACGGGCGAGTCGCCGATTATCGACACGCATACCCTGACCAAGCAACAGGTGCTGAGCGCCGACGTCGTCGATGCATTGCCCAGCGCGCGTAACTACGTCACGCTGGGGCGCATGGTCTCTGGCACAACGGCAACCGGGAACGGCTCCAATGACGTCGGCGGGTCGCTGATTCAGGACGTTGGCGGCAGCCTGACGGTTCACGGCAGCCGCACGACCGACCAGCGCGTGACGGCGAACGGCATCAATACGATGACGCTGCAGGCAGGCGGCAATATCGGCGGTCAGACGCCGGACGTCGGCTCGGCGGCTGAAGTGACGATCGAGACGACGTCACTTTCAGCGGATCTTCCGACTGGCGGTGTGCGTATCAACTTCATCCCTCGGGATGGCGGCAATACGTTCACAAACAGCGCATTCTTCACCTTCGCGAATCAGGGTCTGCAGGGAGACAACTTCTCGGACGAGTTGAAGGCCGCCGGCCTCGCGACGCCAACCAAGATCGTCAACAACTTTGACTTCAACGAGTCGTTCGGTGGTCCGTTCAAGCGGGACAAGGTATGGTTCTGGTTCTCGACTCGCTACAACAGCGTCAAGGGTGAAGCGGGCATCTTCGAGAACGCGAATGCGTTCAACCCGAACGCGTGGCTCTATGTGCCAACGACGGTACCGGCGGTCAACGAAGGAGTGCAGTTCAACAACAGCCTGCGCGTCACCTATCAGATGAATCCGAAGGTCAAGATCGCTGGAACCTACAAGGCCGACAAATGGTGTAACTGCCCGAATCAGATTAGCGCGACACGAGCTCCCGAGGCGGCGCGCGATCGGCGATTCCCGCGTTTGAGGCAGGAGCATGCGGAGATTACTTCCCCGATCACCAATCGGCTGCTCTTCGAGGCCGTCGCCATGCACCTCTTCGAGCGCTGGGGGGATATGCATCTACGCGCCGATGGCGGGTCGCTCGACGATCCAGCGCTCGAAGCGCTCCTCCCGCAACTGATCTCGGTAACGGAGCAGAGCAACAACCTCGTCTACCGCGGCCGTGAGATCAACAACAACACACTGGTGCCGAACTGGGCCTATCGCGCGGCAATGTCGTATGTGACCGGCACGCATGCGTTCAAGGTCGGCTTCAACCGCACACACGGGTTTCTGGAGGAGTACCAATATGCGATGAATCCGGTGAGCTACCGGTTCAACAACGGCGTGCCGAATCAGATCACGATGATGAACCGGCCGTACACGGCGACGTCGAACATGGACAACGATTTCGGACTGTTCGGGCAGGATCGCTGGACGATGAACCGGGTGACGCTGAATCTTGCGCTGCGGTTCGACATGCTCCAAACCAGCTTCCCCGAGCAAACGGTCGGGCCGGCACCTCTCGTCCCCACGCGCAACATCACCTTCCCGGAGACCGACAATCTCAATTGGAAGGACATCACCTATCGAACCGGCTTCATCTACGACCTCGCGGGTAACGGGAAGACGGCGATCAAGGTTGCCGCCAACAAATACCTGCTCGGCCAGACGCTGAACGGCATCGGACGGAACCCGAACCCGGTGCTGGCGCTCACGCAACAAGTCAACCGTTCCTGGACCGATACCAATCGCGACTACGTTCCGCAATGCGACCTGCTGAACCCGCTCCAGAATGGCGTCGGCGATGTCTGCGGACAGATCTCAGATCTGTCGTTCGGGACAGTACGGCCCGTCGATCTCTACGACAAGGCACTGACCACGGGGTGGGGCCATCGTCCGCAGAACTGGGAGTTCTCTGCCGGCGTGCAGCGCGAATTGATGCACAACGTCGCGCTCGACGTCGGCTACTTCCGACGCATCTGGAAGAACTTCCAGGTGACCGACAATCTGCTCGTCGGACCCGAAGACTTCACCAGGTTCAGCCTGACCGTTCCCACCGATCCGAATCTCACGACCAGTGGCAGAACTCTGACCGGCCTCTACAACGTCGTGCCGGCCAAATTCGGTCAGGTGCAGAACCTCAACACGTTGTCTGACAACTACGGCAAGCAGATCGACCACTGGAATGGTTTCGACGTCAGCGTCAATGCGCGTCTCCGGAACGGCCTTGTCATTCAGGGCGGCATGGGCACCGGCAAGCAAGTCGAAGACAACTGCGAGATCGTCGCCAAGGTGCCCGAAATGCTGAATCTCAGTGCGGCCGACATCGTTGCGGCGAGCACGACGGGGGCGCCAGCGCAGTGGCGGCCGGAAGATTTCTGTCACCGCGAGCAACCATGGTTGACGGGCTTCAAAGCCCTGGGCATCTACATCATTCCGAAAATCGATGTGCAGGTGTCCGCGTCGTTCCGCAGCACGCCGGGAACCACGCTCGCGGTCGGCTACACGGCGACAAACGCGATCCTCGCATCGACGTCGACGCTGGGCCGGCCGCTCTCGGGGAATGCGGCAAACATGGTGATCGGCATCGAGGAACCGAACGCGACATTTACCGAGCGTCGTAACGAACTCGACATGCGGATCGGCAAGGTGCTGCGGTTCGCGAACACGCGGACGGTCGTGAGCATGGATCTCTTCAATGCGTTGAACTCCAATGCGATGATTGTTCAGAATCAGGCCTACGCGTCCTATTTGCGACCGGTCGAAATCCTCAATGCCCGTCTGATCAAATTCAGCTGGGCGTTTGATCTGAACTGAGCGAGGTCAGACACCGGGTGTGATTTTCGAGCCAGGAGGCAGATGAGAAAATCACACCCGGTGTCGTTATCGATCGCCACGTTGTTTCTGTTGATCGCGTCGGTCCCCGCGTTCGCGCAACGCGATATTGCCGGCAACTGGACGGCGCTCTACCATGAAGATCAGCCGCATCGCATACCCGGGCCCGAGCTCGGTGACTATACGGGCATTCCACTCAACGATGCCGGCCGTTTGAAAGCCGATAGCTGGGACGCGTCGATTCTCACGCTGCGCGAGCATCAGGCCAAGCCACATCCCTCGACGTATTCCCTGCGCGGACCAGCCAACGTCCGGATCACGCGCGAGCTCGATCCGGTCACGCAGGAAACGATCGGCTACGAGCTATTCGGGACATTCGGGCAGGCGACGCGTCTCATCTGGCTGGACGGGCGCTCGCATCCTCCCGACTACGCGGCGCACACGTGGGCGGGCTTCTCGACGGGACGTTGGGATGGCAACAGCCTGGAGGTCCTCACCTCGCACCTCAAGGTCGGGTGGCTTCAGCGCAACGGCGTCGCGCACAGCGACAGAGCGACGATGACCGAGCGGTTCATCAGGCATGGGAATTACCTGACCGTCATCTCGATTGTGGACGATCCGATCTACCTCGAAGAGCCGTTCATCCGGACGACGAATTGGGTACTCAATCCCGATCAGGAAGTTCGGCGCACGCAGTTCGATGTGGTCGACGAGGTCGCCGTGCGGCGCAAAGGTGAGGTGCCGCATTACCTCCCTGGATCGCCGGAGGCTGCTCGCAAGCTGACGGAGTTTTCGTCGAAGTACAAGTTGCCGGCTGGCGCGGCGCGCGGGGGCGCGGCGACGACGTATCCCGGCGGGGTCAGACCTCTTGAGTCGCCCAGGAGCAAGGGGTCTGACCCCGACACGTCTGGCCAGATTCACACGGTCCATGTTCAGGGAAACGTCCACATGCTCGTCGGCGCCGGTGCCAACATCATCGTCCAGGCTGGCGAGGAAGGCGTGCTGGTGATCGATACCGGCCTCGGGCCGCGCGGCTCCGACGTGCTCGCCGCGATTCGCCGGATATCCACGAAACCCATCCGCATCGTCATCAACACGCACGTGCATGCCGACCACAGCGGCGCCAACGAGATGCTGGCGGCCGCCGGCCGCTCCCTTGGGGGAAACGCGCCGGGCAACTCCGGCCTTCCGCTCGAGACCGCGCGTGTCCTTGCGCACGAGAACGTCCTCAAGCGCATGAGTGCGCCATCGGGAGAGCCATCGCCCAGGCCGTTCGCCGCGTGGCCGACCGAAACGTTCTTTGCTGAAGATAAGGAGCTCTTCTTCAACGACGAGGCGATTCAGTTGATTCATCAGCCGGGCCACACCGACGGTGACGTCCTGGTCTTCTTTCGGCGGTCGGATGTCGTTGCGAGCGGAGATCTCTTTACGACCACGAGCTACCCGGTCATCGACGCTCAGAATGGCGGCAGCGTGCACGGCGTCATCGATGGTCTGAACCGCCTGCTCGACATCACTATCCCGAAGGACAAGGAAGAGGGAGGCACCTACGTCATTCCCGGTCACGGCCGGCTCGCCGACGAAGCGGACGTCGTCGAGTTCCGCGACATGGTGACGATCATTCGTGACCGGATCCAGGATCTCGTCACGAAAGGCAAGACGCTCGCGGAAGTCAAAGCCGCGAAACCGACGGGTGACTACGACGGACGCTACGGCGCGACGGCCGGTCCGTCGACGACGGACATGTTCATCGAGGCCGTGTATCGCGAACTGGCCGGTGTCAGGCAGTGAATCGTGAAGGCCGAGAGGTGTCAGGCAGTGAATCGTGAACAGGGAGGGTCCAGGCCCCGTGAATCGAGCAGGACGATTTCACGATTCACTGCCTGACACCTTCACGATTCACTGCCTGACACCCGGATCCGCCCGGATCCGCGCTGAAATCTGCCTCGCCTCCCGTCCGATACGGTGAAGTAGACCGTCCGCAACCACCCTGAATCCGCACAGGTGCAGACCCTCGGGCAACGACGGCACGTTAACCCGCGGATTACCCCGCTCATCGAACACTCCCTCGACTTCGAGGAAATTGTCGAGACCGGCTCGATAACCGGTGGCAAGGACGACGGCGTCGAATGTCTCACGCCGGCCGTCGGTGAACACCACGCCGTTTTCGAAAAAATGGTCGATGCCAGGGCGGATCGCGATCCGACCCGTCCTGATCAAAGCCATCGTCCCGACGTCGATCAGCGGAATCCTCCCGGTCCTGGCAATCTGTGTCAGTGGACCGTATGGCGACGGCCGCAGACCGAACCGTCGCAGATCTCCGAGCAGAAGACGTCGCAATGGCGCATTGATCGTATCGCCGACCGACGGCGGCAGTCGCCCGAACAGTCGCGCAGTGACCGCGACGGGCACGCCGAGAATGTCGCGTGGCAGCACGTTGACCGGGCTGCGTACCGCGATCGTCGGCTGCGCGCGATGTTCATGGAGATCGAGCGCGATTTCGGCGCCGGAATTGCCAATGCCGACGACGAGCACGCGGCCGCCAGCATACGCGCTGCCGTTGCGGTAACCGCGGCTGTGCACGATCGGCCCGCGGTAACTCTCCTGGCCAGGCCACCGCGGCACAATCGGCTCGCGATTGAGCCCCGTCGCGACGACCAGATGGGGCGCGGAGAACGTGGTGGTGCCTGTCTGCACCGCCCACCGACCGTTTCGACGCCTCGCGGCGACGACCTCTTCATCGAATCGCGGCTCGAGGCTGCAGGCGCGGGCGTACGACTCGAGATAGTCAATCACGTGATCGCGCGAAGGATATCGTGGACAGCTGCTCGCGAAGGGGATGAATGGGAGCGCCGAACTTCCCTTATTCGTGTGAAGGTGCAGCCGATCGTAGTGCATCCGCCAGGTCGCTGCGACGCGAGGCGCCCGTTCGAGGATGGTAAATGGCACGTTCGCGCGCGAGAGACACGCACCGACCGCCAGGCCAGCCGGTCCCGCGCCAATCACGATTGCGGCGTTATGGCGTGTCAAGCGGCAGCGTCACTTCGCACGGCCGCGGATTCCATTTCGACCCATCCGGTTCCCGCTTGAAATGCGTCGACGTCATCAGCGGCTGCGCGAGATACGTGGGGTCATCGAGTGTGGAGGTCACAATCAGCCACACATCACCATTGGCTTCGTCTGACCGATCGAAGAACTCGGTGAGGACCGCCCCTCCAGAGTAGGGTACGCCGTTCCGGCGCACATATCCGGGACGCATCCGTGTCGTCACGACCTTCATCGAGCCGGTCAACGGCGCGGCCGGATTTGCTCCGCCACCACGACCGCCGCCACCGCCTCCGCCTGCAGGCGCGATCCCCTGGCCTTCCGTGACCGTCTCCCACGACGCAGCGGATTGCCCCTGCCACTGCAGCTCGCTGGCAGGCGGCTGCGAACCGCCGAACCGAAACAACCGAACCTGTTGCCCGTTGTCTGTCTCGAACTTCAACGTCGCGTCGTCCTGCCACGACACGCGGAGCCGGATCGGCATCCGCATCACGCCGCCCGCGCCGAACGCGCGGCACTGCTCGCCGGCGGCGATGTCTTTCTGTGGATCCCAGGCGTCCGCCGCTTTCTGTCCGGCATCGTTCAGTGGTACGCCAGCCGCATCACCTTTCGGCGGCGTGACCATGCGGAACCGCCAGTCTTCGGTGATGATCGCGGCCCAGATTCCGGTGAAGTCGGCAGGTGCGAGGCTTCGAGGCGTGTTCCCCTGTGTCGGCTGCTGCGCACGAACGGCGGTTCCCGCAGTCAGCGCGATCGTCGCCAGACCGGCCAACCCCGCGGCTAAAGCCATTCCTCCACGAATCGCGCGAACACGTCCGGTCATCGACTTACTTCCGCACCGAGACTTCCCGATAGACGGTTTCGAGAAAGAGATCGGTTGTCCATTCCCCGGTCGTGCTTCCATAGAGGCCGTCGTACTCGAGCGACGGGCGCGCAGCTTTGATTTGCTGCACGCTCATCCCCTTCTTCGCCATTTCCTGCACGCGATCGCGAATGATCGTCACCATGTCGCGGTAATCGACGACGTCAGCCTCGTTGCAGATGCGTCCGTGACCGGGGATGACGCGCGTCCCACCCATCTGATTGCGCTCCGGCACGGTCAATTCAATGATTGCGTTCAGCGCATCGATTACGCCCTGCACGGTTCCGCCGCGCGCAGTGTCGATCACCGGGTAACTCGTCGTCACAAATACATCACCGGTTGCGACCACATCCGACTTGCGGAAGAACACGAGAATGTCGCCATCGGTGTGCGCCTTGGGCTGGCTGATCAGCTGAACCGGCTCACCGTTCGAGAACAGATCCTTGCGTGGTGTGAAGAACGTCGAGGCCGGCAGCGCGTCACCAGTCAGCGGCGGCACGCCCTGGCTTCCGGTGGACATCCGGTTGAACGCATTTTCGTGCGCCACCGTCACCACCCCGACATTCTGCCCCTGCGCGCCACCGCCAGCGCCCGGCCGCGGTCCACGGGTGCCGCGCTGCGACTTCACGATGACCTCGTTGCCGCTGATGTGATCGCTGTCGGCGTTCGTGTTGACGAGAAACCGGATCGGTCGCTTGGTCATACGGCTCACGGCCGCCAGCAGTCGCTCGCTTTGACCCGATCCGCCACTGTCGACCACGAACGCGCCCTCATCTCCAAGCTGCACGGCGACATTCGATCCCGCGCCGACGACCATGTGCACATTCCCCTGCACCGGCAGGATCTCGAGGCCATCGACGATGACGGGCGGCGCCGGCGGCGTCAGCGGCACCGTCGTCACCGGCTGCTGCGCGTGCACGACCAGCAGGCCGATCGAAGACAACGCCGCCGTGATGAGAGCGCCCGCTCGCATGTCAGCGTGTTGCTGATGCAGGCGAGGGCTTCTTCGCCAGCAGTTCTTTGATTTTCAGTTCGTATTCGGGATAGATGGTGGCCTTGCCGCCCTGCGTGGCCTCGAACGGGATCCCGTGCTTCTTCGCGTAGCCGTCCTGTTTCGTCCCCCACGGGTAGTGCGGCACGTACCCGATCGAATGGCCGGCGACTTCATCGACGACCTCGAAGAGCCATCGTTGATCGACGGTGATATTCGAGCTGCGGACCCAGTGAGAGGTTCGGACGAACGGTTCCTCGAGGTACACGGGATCGTCGACGATCGTCATCAGCGTGAGCTGATCGCCATGCCTGATGAAGTGCTCGGTCATCGTCGCCTTGGTGCTCGCGGGAACACCGTTTCGCTGGATGACGCCGTACTTCATGTGGGTGGTCGTGATCGTCAGGCGATTACCTTCGACCGTTCCGGTCGAGAACCCTTCCCACAGGTACTCGGCATTTGGTGATGGATGTGGCCGGCCGTCCATCCAGATGATCCGGTCGTCACGGCCGAACACTCCTTCGAGCGTGTACGCCACCAGTTCCTGCGTGACCGGATCGACCCGTTTCGTGATTCGCATGTTGGGGCCGGGACCGCGCATGAAGTAGACGGCCGGATGCGGCTGTGCCATTCGTTCCGGTAGAGAAAGGATCGACGCGTCCCAATGAGACGCCTTCTGGCGGGCGGCATCATTGATGGGCAGGCCCGTGTAGTCGCCAAGCTCTGCGCCCGGGCCGCGATGCGGCTGATCTTCGTGGACGCGCGCCGCCCACTCGCCGGAGATGTCCACCTGCTGCTGCGCGAATGCGGGAGACGCGGTCAACACGAACGACACGACCAAGGTCTTGACGATCGTCATGGAAGTCGTCCTCCCTGAGGCCTGCCGATGCGGCGATGGAGACTGATATTACACGCTCGCGCCACGAAGATCACGAACGTCTCGGTGACTTCCGTGACGATCGTACTTAATAAGGGACGAGAACGTTCCCCTCGAAGAGTGCGCGGGCGGTGCTGATGATAGCGGCCTCGGTAACCACGGTCTCGCCGGCTTGTACGTCCGTGGTGAGCGACACGGGGCTGGCGCCAGTCGGATGTTCGACGAGCATCAGCTTCGTCGCACCATCGGGAATCCGGGCCAGCGAATGTGCTGGACTGCCGGGAAGCAGGCAAGCGGTTGCGACGCTCACGGCGGCGAAGACTCCAATCGTGGCGTGGGCGCGATGCGGGATGAAGGACCGCGTCGAGATCACGCCGCCCTCGCGCGGCGGCGCCAGCAGGATCATCTTGGGGACCGTCTGATCCTTTACATCGCCGAGGTTCATCATCGGGCCGACCTCGCAACGAATGGCCTCGATCTGCGCCTTGAGCTCGGTGTCTGTGTCGAGTTGATCGCGCGTCTCGTAACCCGTCCGGCCGACGTCTGACGCGCGCATCACGACAACCGGCATGCCGTTGTCGATGCAGGTGACTTCGATGCCGTTTACGACATCAACGGCGCGGCCAGTCGGCAGCAACGCGCCGCACGTCGAGCCGGCGGTGTCTGAGAAGCTGAGTGGAATCGGTGCCGCGGTGCCCGGCACGCCATCGATGCGCGCGCTTCCCTGGTACTCCGGCTTTCCTCCTGGCGTCTGCACCCTCGCGATGACGGTTTGCGACGTGTTGACCATGAAAATGCGCACTGCTGTGATCGGATCACACCCGCGTACAAGACCGCGCTCGATCGCAAACGGCGCCACGCCGGCGAGGATGTTGCCGCAGTTCTGCTTGTCCGAGACCTCCGGGCGGTCGACCCACACCTGAAGAAACAGGTAGTCGACGTCGATGCCTGGCCGCGTCGATGGCGAGATTACGGCGACTTTGCTGGTCAACGGATCCGCGCCGCCGACGCCGTCGATCTGTCGAGGGTCGGGCGAACCCATCACCGACAGCAGGATCCGGTCGCGGTCGGCGGTGTCGGTCGGAAGATCAGAAGCGAGGAAGTAGGCGCCCTTCGAGGTGCCGCCTCGCATCATCGTGCACGGGATGGCTCTCTGCGCCACAAACTATTTCTCAACCGGCGGCGTGCCGTAGGTGTGGAACGTCTCCACTGTTTTCAAACCCCACGCCTGACCTTTTTTCCGCTCCGCCTCGGTCCACACCACCGGCTGCCAATCGGGCGCGAGCATCAGTCGAGCGCCCGCGCTGTCGAACTCGATGCGATTGCCGCCGGGCTCGTACACGTACAGGAAGAACGTCTGCTGCACCGCGTGCTTGTGCGGGCCGGTCTCGATGTGGATCCCGTGCTCGAGGCAGATGTCCGCCGCCCGCAGGACCTCGTCCTTCGAATCAACCGCCCACGTCGCATGATGGAAGCGGCCGCGTACGCCGTAATGATCCGCCGTGAAGGCGACATCGTACGTCTTGTTGTTGCTGGTGACCCACACGCCTGCAAGCTGACCGCTATCGAGCTTGATCATCTCCGTCGTGCGCATGCCGAGCGTGTCTTCAAAGAAACGCTGCAGGCCGGCGACATCGGACGTCAGCAGGTTCAGGTGATCCAGACGCCGGACATTGGCGCCCCTGGCCGGGAAGCGCATCGCCTGATTCTTCAGTGACGGCTTCAACTCGGGCGGAGCCTTGTACCACTCCGTCTCCCAGTACAGCTCCATGTTGTGACCGTCGGACGTGGTGAACGCGTACGCGGGGCCATGACCCAGGTCGCCGCCGGTCCATCCCTTCCCGGTTCCGCCGCGTTCGATGATGGCCACACGTCGCTGCAATGCCTCAGCGCTGGTCGTCCGAAATGCGAAATGACCCATCCCTGCTGTCTTCGCACCGGTGAGCTTGAGCGTGTGATGCTCGTAGTCGTCCCACCCGCGCAGGTAGACCGACTCGCCGCGGCGTGCGGTTTCGGTCATTCCCATGACGTTGACGAAGAAATCGAGGCTCTCGTCCGGCTTGGGTGTGAGGATCTCCAGGTGCCCGAGGTGCGCGAGATCGAACGATCGGATTGTCGACTGCATTCTCTAGAGTCTACTTCGTGATCAACTCCCAACCTCCAACTCCCAACTCTGAAACACTGGTTCCTCGGGCATTGGAAATAGAGAATTGGGAGCTGACAGGCGCGGTTCCGCGCTACTGCTTCTTCTCTTCCGCCCGAGCCGCGCTCAGGATATTCGCCAGGCCGCGATTGCCTTCGTGACACGCGTACTCGTACGGCTGGTGCTCTGCGTCGCGCTTCAGCGGCATCGCATACGCCCACGACTGTTCCCACGTATCGGGATCGTCGAAGCGGATCTCCCACCGCAGCGTGTTGGCGTTGACCGGCGTGAAGCGCTCGGTCACCTTGAGCTTTTCGCTGGCGCCGCGAAAGGCAATCAGCGGGTGAAAGTTCGTAGTCTCCACCACCAGCGTATTTCCTTCCCACCGCCCACGCGCATCACCCATATAGTTCTTCATCGTTGCGGGAAGATGCGCGCCGTTATCGACCGGGATGACGCGCGCCTCATGGATCATCTCGTAGCGGATCACGACGTAGCCGGGACTCTGCGTGATGTCGTAGGCGTTGCCGTAAATCATCGGCGTCATCGAACCGGGCACGCCGAGCGAGATGCACCGGTCGTACAGGCTCCGATCCGTGTATGAGTCGGCGGGTCCACGGCCCGTGCGCGCCGTTTGGCGCGCGGCGGCTCGCTGCCGTGCTGCCGCCGTGATTGGCGGAATCTTCCCACTCGGCGGATCGAACACGAGCCACGGTTGGGCGTTGTTGGCGGCCAGGTGCTCATACCAATGCGACGGACCCGCGCCGGTATCTTCTTCCGCGCTTCCCCCGATAGTGCGGGCGCCCGCCTGCGCGCGCTTCTGCCGCTCTGCGCGCAGGGCCGCCATCTCCTTCTCACCGAAATCCTCGAGACGCTTGCCCGCGAGATCCGGCGGCTGCTCCATCGGCGTGCCGTTCTCGTCGGCATTCGTGTAGATGCCCTGGAGATCAGGCTCTCCCCATGGCGTCTTCGGCGGCGAATACTCGCTGCGCGCCGCCGCACCCGTGCGTCCCGTCAGCGACTGCGCCGACGTGGACGTCCACCCAATCAGTGTCACGACCGCGACGACGACATACATTGCAGCTCGCATTGTCGATCTCCAACGAGAGATGAACGTGGAACCCGAAACCTGGAACCCCGAACCTGGAACTTTGAACCGGAACCGTGAACACGAACCGGGAACACGGAACCCGGAACCGGGAACTACTGAGTTCGACACGGCTGCGGATTCCACTTCGATTCGTCCGCTTCCTTCTTGAAGTTCGAGCTCGTGATGAACGGCTGCGCCAGGTTTTTCGGATCCTCGACCGTGGTCGTCACCACGAACCAGTCGCCAGCATCGGGGTTGGTGAACCGTGTGAAATTTTCTGTGATCACCGCATCCTGGCTATACGGCACGCCGTTGCGGCGCAGCCACCCAGCCCGCATGTTCGTCGTGATGACCTTCAGCGATCCCCAGCGCGGCGGAGCGGCGCCGGCCCCGCGCTCGAGGAACGCGTCGAACGCGCCGCCGCTGCGAACCCACTCGGCGGCCGAGTAGCCCTGCAGCGTTCTCGGCTGCGCGGCAATGGCCGATACTGTTTCCGGCTGACCTCCCGGCGGAGTGAAGTGCAGCAGACGCGTCTGCTGCCCGGCGTCGGTTTCGATCTTCAGCGTGTTGTCATCCTGCCAGCTGATACGAAGCCGTCCTGGCATGCGCATGATTCCGCCGACGCCATACGCCTCGCACATGCCGTCCTTGGACGGATCCCACGTGTCGGCCAGCTGTCGCCCCTGCGGCGTCATCGGCACGCTGGCGTAGTCACCCTTCGCCGGCGTGCGCATACGCCACTGCCAATCCTCCGTAACGATCGAGACCCAGTTTCCCGTCAGATCCACGGGGGCGCCCTGGCGCGCTGGCGGAGGCGGCCCGGTCGGTCCCCGGCCCCTGCCCCGACCTCCGCCGCCGGGCACGGCCGGCGGCTCCTGACCTGCCGGAGTAGACGCCTCGGAGGCGCGCTGCCTCGCTTCCGGCTCAATCACCAACGTGAAGATCAACCCGAACACTGCGGCCGTCATCAGAGGCGCCGTCACCGTTCTCACACTACGCGCGCTCATTCTGATTTCCCCTTTTGCTGGTTCTTGCTTTGTGCGGGCCTGGCGGGCGGATACTTCTCCACCATCTGCTTGTAGATCGTCTCGATGAACATCGATGTGGTCCAGAAGCCGGTGTCGGTGCCGTAGCGCGGATCGAAATCGAGCGTCGGCTTCGCGGCCTTCACCTGCTCGAGTGTCATGCCCCGCTTGACGTACTCCTTGATCCGGTCGCGGACGATGGTCGTCATGTTGCGATACTCGACGAGATCCTGTTCGTCGGAAAGCCGCCCATGGCCCGGGATGATCATCGTCCCGCCTTCGTTGACGTTGCTGGCCACGGTGATGTCCATCAGCGCGTTCAATGCGTTGATGTAGCCATCGATGGTGCCGCCGTTGGCGACATCGATGTAGGGAAACATGACCGTGGTGAAGAGATCACCCGTTGCGAGCACATCTGAACGCCGGAAGAACACCGCGCTGTCACCGTCGGTGTGCGCGTCGGGCTCATGGATGATCTGGACGGCCTCGCCATTGAAGAGGAACTCGCGCTTCTTCGTGATGTAGGTTTCAGTCGGGAGGGCCGCAAAAGGTACTGGCGCCTGTCCAGGTGCCGGGTCGGCGCTCAACCGCTTCAACACGTTTTCGTGGGCGATGATCGCGGCCGTGGCGGTGGCTGCCGCGCCGAGGTCCCCGACGACGTTCCCGCCGGCGCGGAAGCGCCCGGCCTTGGCGATGGCTTCGTTGCCCCCGATGTGATCGCCGTGCATGTGGGTGTTGACGACGTAGCGGATCGGTGCATCGCTGATCGCGCGGATGGCGTTGAGAATCTTGGTGCTGAGCGGAGCGAACTGCGTGTCGACGACCATGATGCCGTCGGAACCGGTGAACACCGTGGTGTTGCCGCCGGCGCCGACCAGCATGTAGACGTTGTCGCGCACCTTGACGGTGTCGATCTGCACGTTGTCGAAATTCTGATTCTGCTGCGCCACCGCCGTTCCCACGGCCAGCGCTGCGCCGACGGCGAGCGCTGCGGCGACGGAAAGCACTCGCGTCTTGCGCGAAATGGTTGCCTGAATTCGCATCATCTTAGCGGCCCTGACCCTGCTGCTGCCCCGCACCTGTGACTCGCGTCGCCCCTGCCTGCGGCTTCGGCAGCGGCGGAGGAATCGTCGCTTTCTTCATGACCTCCTGAAACTCGGGGTACATCGTCGCGGCGCCGCCGCGCACAGCGATCTCGGGAAGCTGATGGCGTCGGGCGTACTCGTCCTTGAACGGGTGCTCGCCTGGGATGTACGCGGGCACTTCGCCTTCCGGGCGGTCCGGGATCTCGAGCACCGGGTCGCAGACCCACAGCCACGTGCCGGCGGGAAGCTCTCTGGTGCTGCGGACGAACTCCTGGCTCTTCACCAGCGGTTCCGTGAGGTAGACCGGATCGACAAGGACGAAGATGTGCGTCAGCACATCGCCGTTGCGAACCATGTATTCCGTCATCTTGGCCTGATCGCTCATCGGCACTCCGTTGCGGCGGACCCACCCCTTCTTGAGATGCGTCGTCTCGACGATGAGCATGTCGCCGTCATAGCGGCCGGTCGAAAATCCCATCCAGGTGTGCGGCGCGTTGGGGCCGGGATGCGGGCGGCCATCCATCCAGATCGTGCGGGTCTGTTCATACGTGCTGCTGTAATGCTTGATGGCAATCAGATCCTGCGTCTTGGGATCCTTCTCCTCCCAGATGCGCAGGTTGAGCGGACCGCGATAGATGTACGGCGACACGTGCACACGGCATTGCTCTTCAGGGAGCGTCAGACGGGACGGGTCCCAGCTGTTGGCGTACTGGCGGGCTGACTCGTTGATCGGCAGGCCGGTATAGTCGGTCAGTTCGGGTCCGGGAATCCGGTCCGGTTGATCTTCGTGGTAGCGCGGCTGCCAGACACCGGAGAAATCGGCGCCAGCCTGGGCGAAGGCCGGGCCGCTGGTGCCAGCAACGAGCCACGCGCCGAGCGCAACGAGGCGCAATGGTTTCATATAGCTCTCCGCAAGGACACCGGGTGTGATTTCGTGTGTTTCTCTGAAATCAACACCCGATCTCGTTTCCAACTGCCTATTCTACATGCGACCCTACTATGGCTAGAATTGCGCATCTCGAATAAATCGATTTCACCCTAGCCTATGCACCCTTCCGACGTACCGGACATCCGTGCCAGAGAACTGCTGACCGTCATGGCGCTGGCTGAATATGGCAGCTTCGTTGCGGCGGCGGCGTATTTGAAGACCTCGCAGCCGGCACTGACACGAACGATCAAGCGCGTCGAGCGTGTGCTGGGCGTGACGTTGTTCGCGCGCAACACGCGTCGTGTTGAGATTACGGCGGCCGGGCGGGAGTTCGTGGCCGTGGCCGAGCGGATGTTGAACGAGCTGCACCTGACCGTTCGCAACCTGAGCGAGGTGACGAACGAGCAGCGCGGGCGAATCACGCTCACGACGTACTCAGCGTTTGCCGTCAACCCTCTGCCGAAGCTGGTTCGACGGTATCGCGAGACCAGGCCGCTCATCGAGGTCCGCATTCGCGAGGGCCGGCAGTCCGAGATCGTCGAGGACGTGCGCAACGGCGCCGCCGACTTCGGGATCGGCTACGTGAATGCGCTCCCCGATCTGCTGGAAGCGACCGTCCTCAAGAAAGAGCCGCTCTACGTGCTGATTCCCTCCTCTCACCCGCTCGCCCTCAAGAAGAAACCGAAGGTACGGCTGGCGGAATTGAAGGACGAACCTCTGGTGTCGGCGCCCAACGACACGTACTTGCGCCGTCTCGTCGACGCCGCGGCCATGTCAGCTGGATTCGGTCTGCACTACAGCGTCACGGTCGATCGCCTGCTGAGCATTCTGCATCACGTGTTTGCCGGCGTCGGGATCGGCATTCTTCCTTCGGGCTGCATTCCGGAAATCCAGTGGGGCGAAGGATGCCACTCGGCGCTGCTCGTCGAACCGTCGCTCTCGGTGACCGTGGGACTGATTTCGTCGCGAAGCCGCTACATGACGCCCGCAGCCGCGGGAATGGCGTCGCTCATCCGGGAGCAGATGGCGGTGAAGGCGAAGAGCTAGAGGCGATCGCGCACTTGCTCCCGAGTAAGGCCGAGTTTCTCCGCGCCGCGGATCGTGTCATCGGGATCAACGTCGTACCAGTTCCTCTTTTCTGGATCACAGAGCCCTGCGACATTCCAATCAGCGATAGCTGCCGCCACCTCACTGGCGTAACCGTCGCCTGAAGCGCGACTCGCGGTGGCCGGCGACAGTCGCACCATCGCGCCCGTGAATCGATCGCTGTCGCCGCAGAGAAAACCGCGCGGCGTCTTCGGTGAGTTCAGTCGACGCGCCATCTCGCTGTAACTTGCGGCCGCAAAGTAGAACATCGAGTACGACGTAAACAGCGGGAAGCGCTGGAATCCCGCGTAGCTGCCGGCGATGAACTGCGCCGTCCGATCAGCGTCGGCCAACGTCGCATCGCTGTACGAGGGCAGGTCTCTGTAAATCGGCGGGCCTGAAGGCCCGCCGCTATTTGCCTGGTGGAGGCGAGCCTTCAGGCCCGTCTGGTCCCATCGCGCCTCCAGGATTCGCGCAAGCCGCTCGATCCCGAGCAGCGTCAGCGGAATGCCGGTCGAAAACAACGGGTCGATGAACGCCGCCGCCGAAGGCAGCATGGCCCACCGCGCGCCTGCCGCTTGTGCGGCTCGATAGGCGAGCCTGGGCATCCACGTAAACGACCTGATCGGGTGCGCATCGGCGAATTGGGCCGCAATCGATGGATATCGCGCCAGCAACCGCTGCCACGCCGGCTCGCCTTCAGCCAGTTTCACATCGTCAGCGAGCCAGTCGTCAACGGCAACCCCTGCGCTCGTCACGCCGTTCCCAAATCGCAGCACCCACATCCATCCGCCGTCGAACACGTGATGCAAGGCTGCGTCGTCGATGGGGTATGGGCTCGGGACTCGGGACTCGGGACTGGGGGCTCGGCGCGCCTCGGATACCGGATCGTAGTCCTGCATTTCGTCGCAGCGCGCGACATCCGTGAAGTGCGAGAAGAGAGCCTGCGTTCGTGGATATGCGGCGAAGCCGCGGT